>NZ_CAJTMN010000109.1 GCF_910577125.1 uncultured Rikenella sp. | reverse complement strand
CGCGCCGATGGTACTGCACAATGTTGTGGGAGAGTAGGTCGCCGCCTCCTTCAAGGGTCTCTTATCTCAACCGATAAGAGACCCTTTTTTTGTTATGCTTCTTTCCGATTTTCTCTATTATTCGGCTCATCTTTCCCCCGCCATCCAGCTTGTCAATTAAGAGGACTTTTTCAGGTATTCTATATGTCGCTTGGAAGAAGACATCCTCGTTCCATAATCCACAAGGATAGATATATAAGAACTATTTTAGATAGAATTTGACACCTTGAATTTCCGTGTATGCCCACGGGTGATCATAGGTGGTCGCCTTGATTCTTCGGTGCGTCTCTTCAATCGTCATATCGGGTGTGATTTTGCACAAAGCGTTTAATTCTTTGCGCGTATAAGGCTTTCTGACCCATTTCTCTGTTGATTGGGGCAATGAATCACCGGTAGCGATTTTAGCAATAATGGAAAGAAAAGAATTTAGAATACAAGCATAACATTTTTGTGTAATGGAATATACAGTGTCATTTGCCAAAACTTTGAATCTGTGCACCTCTATAATATTGCCCGTATCCACCTTACTCAACATATGGTGGCAGGTAATGCCAAATATGCTTTCTTGATTGTATATCGCGAAATTCGTGCAGCCGATTCCCGGATATTCAGGAGACCCCGGATGCCAATTAATCGCTCCTTTAGCGGCTCTTTGCAGTAAGCTTTCGGGAATAATCCACGGTGACAGGTACGAAAAGATATAATCGCCTTGCCACCACAAGATCTCTTCCGGAAATGTATCTTCTCGGCTTCCGAATAATACAGTTGTCCGAGGGAATATTTGTCGGACATATTCGGCAGCATAAGAGGTATTCGGATCATTCTTTTTGCCGATAAACAGAATGTTTAGATTTTGAGTCCGGTAATATTCGGAGAGCAATTCGGCCGCTCTTTTGGGAAAACGATCCAGACTTTCGAAAATGAAAGTGTCGTTCGGTTTGAAATCTCGGGTTGCGTTGTGTTCGTTCCATAATCTCAGCCAAATGTTATAATGGTTGAGTAATTTTCGAGCCGCTTCTCGGATTTCTAAGGGGAAATCAGCCATATCTTGGCTGATTATATCATGTAAATACAGATTGCAATCTTTTAAAGAGACTGCATATTGATAAGTATGGCCTGATGTTAAATACTGGTCATACAGTTTTTCAGAGCGTTCCATTTCCGACAGGAACGTTCGAATTGAAGTCGTATTCAGGATCATTGCGGTAGCAGAAAAATTAAAAACGTGGGACAATACCTGTCATCCGCTTTCTGAGGTTCTGGACTACCTATGCCGCAAGATAATAGAGTAAAGCCCACGTATCGCTACGCAGGCGTTACACTTTACTCCTTGCGGCTTTTGAAATTGTCCAGATTTCAGAAAGCAAGAATAAAAGTTAACGCTTTTTATGTCGTCTCTCCCGGCCCGGCGACCATCGCCCGCCGAAAGAGAAAAAGTCAGGAAAGAGGTGTTAATAAGAGGTTTGCGTCATAGGCAGTTTTGTTTTGATAAGCATTCAAATATACGAAAAATATTGAATTCCGGTTCAGGATAAACACTTTGCGATGTAGCGGCGTATTCGATCGATTTTATTCCCCCGCCCACATCCGTTTTCTGTAAAAACTTCTTTATATTTGCTTAAATATAAACGTCCGGTTCCGTCGCGAGCCGCGCCAAATTCAGCCCAGCCATGACCTCGCAACAGCTATTCCGAGAGATACGCGCCAAAGAGAGCTTCCTTTGCGTCGGCCTCGACACCGACATGAAGAAAGTGCCCCGGCACCTGCTGAGCGAAGAAGATCCGGTCTTCGCCTTCAACAAAGCCGTGATCGACGCCACCGCACCGTATTGCGTCAGCTATAAGCCCAACCTCGCTTTTTATGAAGCCGCCGGCTTGAAAGGGTGGAACGCCTTGGTGAAGACCGTCCGGTACCTGCGCGAGCGGTACCCCGAACAGTTCCTGATTGCCGACGCCAAGCGCGGAGATATCGGGAATACCTCCCAGATGTACGCCCGCGTCTTTTTCCAGGAGATGGACTTCGACGCCGTCACCTTGTCGCCTTACATGGGGAGCGACACCGCAGAACCTTTTTATGCCTATCCCGGGAAGTGGGCCGTGCTGCTCGCCTTGACCTCGAACCCTTCGGCACAGGACTTCGAGACCTTGTCGCTGGCCGGCGGAGAGATGCTCTATGAACGCGTGCTCAGAACCTCCATGAGCTGGGGAACCGAAGACAATACGATGTATGTCGTCGGCGCGACGCGCGCCGAACAACTCTCCCGCGTGCGGGCTATCGTGCCCGACCACTTCCTGCTGGTTCCCGGCGTGGGCGCTCAGGGCGGATCGCTCGCCGAAGTCGCCCGGCACGGGATGAACGACCGGTGCGGATTGCTCGTCAACTCCTCGCGCGGAATTATTTATGCCTCGGACGGCCGCGACTTCGCCGAAGCAGCCGGCGCTGCCGCCCGTCAGTTACAGGGCGAGATGGCCGGCCTGTTGGCCGATTACTGCAAATGATCATTTTGTAAAAAAGTCAGAAAGATATGGACATTACCAAGATGCCGCTATCGGGCAAGACCCGGCGGGAACACGACTTGTTGGGCGAACTGGACATCCCGGTGGAATACTACTTCGGCGTGCAGACCATGCGCGCGCTGGACAACTTCCATATCAGCCGCGTTCGGCTCTGCATGTACCCCTACTTCATCAAGGCGCTCGCCATGGTCAAAGAGGCCGCGGCGAAAGCCAACCGCGACCTCGGCGAGATCAAGCCGGAGGTGGCCGACGCCATTATCGCCGCCTGTCATGAAGTAGAGCAGGGGAAACTCGACGAGCAGTTCGTGGTGGATATGGTGCAGGGCGGAGCAGGTACTTCGACCAATATGAATGCCAACGAAGTGATCGCCAACCGCGCGTTGGAGATTCTCGGCCACCAGCGCGGCGAATACGCCCACTGCCATCCGAACAACGACGTGAACCACTCGCAGTCGACCAACGACGCCTATCCGACCGCCGTGAAGATCGCCCTGATCTATCAGACCCAGGATCTGATCGCTTCGCTGCGCGAGCTGATCGGCGCCTTCCATGCCAAAGGGATCGAATTCGCCCAAGTCATCAAGATGGGGCGGACGCAGCTTCAGGACGCCGTGCCGATGACCCTCGGTCAGGAGTTCGACGCTTACGCCGCCAACCTCTCCGAAGAGATCGACCGTCTGGAACAGAACGCCAAACTGCTGCTCGAAGTGAATATGGGGGCTACCGCGATCGGTACCGGCATCAACGCCGATCCGCAGTACAGCCAGATCTGTATCAAGTACCTGCGCGAGATTACCGGGCTTCCGATTACCGCCGCCACCAACATGATCGAGGCGACGAATGATACGGGTGCCTTCGTGATCTACTCGTCTGCCGTGAAGCGGATGGCCGTCAAGCTGTCGAAGATCTGCAACGACCTTCGGCTGTTGTCTTCCGGTCCGCGGACCGGTCTGAACGAGATCAACCTGCCTCCGATGCAGCCCGGCTCGTCGATTATGCCCGGCAAAGTGAACCCTGTGATTCCCGAGGTGGTGAACCAGATTGCATATAAGGTGATCGGGAACGACCTGACCGTGACCATGGCCGCCGAAGCGGGCCAGTTGGAGCTGAACGTGATGGAGCCGATCATCGTTTACAGCATTTTGGAGTCGATCGTGATGCTGGTGAACGGGATGAACACTCTGCGCGAGAAGTGCATCCTCGGGATCACCGCCAACGCGGATCGGTGTCGGGATATGGTTTACCACAGTATCGGTCTGGTGACCGCGCTGAACCCCTATCTGGGCTACGAGACCTCGACCGAGCTGGCCAAAGAGGCGCTTCGTACCGGCAAAGGGATCTATGACCTGGTGCTGGAGAAGAAGCTGATGTCGAAAGAAGAGTTGGATAATATTCTCCGTCCGGAGAATATGGTCAAACCTCGTAAATTTTTGCGGAAATAGCTTGCGGACAAGCATCGTCGTCGCCTGAACGATGCGTAAACGCCTTTGTTACGGCCCCCTTCGGGCCGGTAAACGCCTTGTGGTGCATACCCGCAGGGCGTTTTTACGGTTCGCCCCTTCCCCTTATCTACGTATAAAGCAAATAACCAAAGAAGCAATCGACCGCTTTATGAATCGATCCATCTTCGCCCTTTCCGGCGCCCTGTGCGCCGTGACCGGCAGTGCGCAGAGCGCCGACAAACCGGCTGCCGGGCCTCAGAAACGGCCCAACATCGTCTATATCATGTCCGACGACCACGCCGTGCAGGCCATCAGCGCCTACGGACACCCCCTGTCGCAGGTCGCCCCGACCCCGAATATCGACCGCATCGCCGCCGAAGGCGTACGTTTCGACCGCGCATATTGCGGCAACTCCGTCTCCGGGCCCAGCCGCGCGACGATTCTCACCGGCAAGCACAGCCACGCCAACGGCTTCCGAACCAACGCCGACTTCTTCGACGGATCGCAGACCACCCTGCCCAAAGTGTTGAAAGCGAACGGTTACTCCACCGCCATTATCGGCAAGTGGCACCTGAAAACCTACCCCACGGGGTTCGACTACTGGAAAGTGCTTGACGACCAGGGGATGTACTATAACCCCGACTTCGTCACCATGAGCGGCGACACCGTCCGTCAGCGCGGCTATGTGACCGACATCGTCGCCGACGAGAGCATCGAATGGATCGACCGGCACAAAGATCGGCCCTTCTTTATCATGGTGCACAACAAAGCCCCGCATCGGAACTTTCAGCCCGCCCCGCGGCACCTCACCTTGCACGAGCACACCTTTTTCCCCTATCCCGACAACCTTTTCGACACCTGGGAGGGGCGCGTGGCCGCCGGCCGGCAGGAGATGAGCATCGCCGGCCACCTGATGCCCGCTTACGACCTGAAGCTCTACACGCGCCGCGACGGGTGGGATCCCAAGAGAGACTGGGGGCCTGACTATCGTTTCATGGACTCCACCGAGCGGGAGGCCTATATCGCCTCCTATGACGCAGCGAATCAGGTCTACTACGACAATCCGCCCGTCGGCGACAGCCTGATCTGTTGGAAATTCCAGCGTTACATGCGTGACTACTTTTCGACCATCGCCGCCGTGGACGAGAATATCGGCAAAGTGCTCGACTACCTCGACAGCACGGGGCTGGCGGAGAACACCATCGTGGTCTATGCCTCCGACCAGAGCTTCTATCTCGGCGAACACGGCTGGTTCGACAAACGGTTCATGTACGAAGAGTCGATGCGGATGCCCCTGGTGATTCGTTATCCGGCTGAGATTCCGGCCGGAACGGAGGCCAAAAATACGCTGGTGCAGAACATCGACTTCGCGCCGACCCTGCTCGACTGGTGCGGGATCGAGAAACCGGACAGCATGCAGGGCGAATCGTTCCGAGACGTGGCCCGGGGCGGCGACCGTGCCGTAAAACCGGGGCGCGACTGGCGGAAGACCCTCTACTATCGGTATTGGGAGAACCCCGGGATTCACAACGTGATGCAGCACGCGGGTGTCCACGACGGGTGGTGGAAGCTGGTCTATTTCTTCAGCAACGAGACGCCGGCTCCGGCGGAGTGTTATTTCGAACTCTACGATCTGAAGCACGACCCGCACGAGATGCACAATCTCTACGGCGCTCCGGGAACGAAACGGATAACGCTTCGCCTCCAGCGAGAACTCCTCCGGCTGGCGGATTACTACGGCGACGAGCTGCCTCCCTGTCGTGAATTGAATGCTTTATAGTCTGTTCTTTGCGCCGGACGGAACCGTACCTTTTCTGAAGAACCGAGCGGCGTTACGCGAGCAGAGACCGCTTGCGGGCTATGCCGAGTTAGCGCGAGGAAGCCTTCGGGCAAAAGGTACCCAAAAGACTTTTAGATAGCTACGCTACGCCTCAGGCTCCGCAGTCCTCAATCTTCGAGATTGCTTTTGGGTCGGGGTTGTAGCGCGCCAAAGGTTGTGATTGCATTAAGCGCGCTACAACTCCCGGCCCAAAGAAAGTTCGAGAATTGGGCCGCCGGCAGCTTTAGGATGCGTAAGCATCCTCTAAAGTTTTTCTGGTTC
>NZ_CAJTMN010000108.1 GCF_910577125.1 uncultured Rikenella sp. | reverse complement strand
GTAGCTGTTTCCGCTGCTGCCGATGAGCCACAACGTGCCCGTATCCCGATGGCGGAAGCCCGGGGCGGAGACGCACCTACCCCTTAAAATAAAACAGCCACCAGAGCCCGACTCCGGTGACCGTATAACACCCGCAATAAAACACCCGCAACGCCAATCGTCGGGTCACGGCACCCTTTTGGATTTGGCCGCGAGATGCTCGATATTCAAACGCAAAACCGCCGTTCGATCGAACGACCTCCGGATGTATGGGTCCTCTTCCGGAACCAGCCCCAGCTCCGGATTGTACTTCTCCCGCAGAGCTACGAGCGCCTCCCAACGCTCCCCCTCATCAGTCACTTGGGCGATCCTGCCGAACACATGCACCGACTCGTACCCCGTCGAGTACGGCACCACCCGCGTTTTTCCCACCACACAGAAGCTCACCCGATCATTCGCCCCGATCGCATCGATTTTGTGCCCCTCCGGCGCGCAGTGGAAATAGATGCAATCTTTTTCCCGCCGATAGACATAGCTCATCGGAATCCCGTACCCATAGCCCTCCGGCGCGCACATCGCCAGAAAGCCGAACTCTCCCGACTCTAACAGATCCTTGGCCATCGCCTCGTCCCACAAGCGATCCTGCCGGCGTATTTCCCTGAAATTCATAAAGATTTTCCCCGTAAATCATCCTCCGACAACCTCCGTATCACTCCCTTCTTTACCCCCCACTCCTCCAGCGCCTCGCACAATTTCGCAGCCACCTCCGCCCTGACGAAACCCACCGATCCCGTCACCGTCCCCTCTCCCGACTCCCAGAACGCCGCCGCCACCGCATATTCTCCCCCATAGTCCAGCACCACCAGCATATTTTCCCTCCAGTCCCCCGGCCGGAGATACGTTTTGCTCGTCGTCAGTATCGTATACGCCGCCAGCTCCGTACTCTCCTGTCCCATAGCCTGGAAAGCCGAAACCAGCAGCGATGGATTGATCCGGTTGCGCAGCACCTTCGGAATCTCCCTGATCTCCTCTTCCTCCTCCGCGAACTCCGTTTTCGACAAAGCCAGCAATCCCTCCTGCAACACCTCGTCCGACACCTCCGCCACCCATCCCTTCCGCGGCCGATCGTACGTTCCCTCTCCCATCTCCCGCATGCGATCCAACAGCCCCGCATTGCTTGTGAACCACTCCGCCGCCTCTTCGTTCCGCGCCAGCTCGCACATCTCTCCGACCAACTCCCGCGTCGCCTCCAGCCACTCGTTTTTCTCCGGCTCTATTCCCACTCCCGTTCCTCCGCACCCCGTTACCAAAGTCGCCAGCCCCAGGATCATCCTGAGGCCGGTTCTGCGAAAACGTATCATATTTCGTTATTTTTTCGAACTCGAAACCCCCTCCCGTCGATCCGGCATCCGTCGCACCTCCTCCAGCCGTGCCGCCAGCTCTGCCACCCGTTCCGGATAGAGCTCCGCCACATTATTCCGCTCTCCGATATCCTCCGTCAGGTGATACAGCTGCGGCTCCTTCGCATTCCCCAACTCGATGTTTACGTTATGATCCTTCGCCGCTCCCCCGCTCGGCGCGATATACTTCCACCCGTCCATCGTAATCGACAGCGTGCCCGCATTCTCGACAATGTATTCCCGTCCCCCGGTGCGTTTCCGCTCTTTTCCCAGCCAGACCGCCAGATGATTCCGACTGTCCTGCGCCTCGCCCTCCGCGAGCTCTTCACCCACCAGCGCCGCCAGCGAAGCGAACCAGTCCACCTGCGACGCCGGCGCCTCGCTCACCCGTCCCGCCGGCACCCGTCCCGGCCACCTGACAATCGCCGGAATCCTCGTCCCCGCCTCGAAGATGCTGTACTTGCCGCCCCGGAACCGCCCCCACGGCTTGTGGTTCCCCAGCAGCTCCACTGCCCGATCCCGGTACCCGTCATCCACCACCGGCCCGTTGTCCGACGACAAGATCACCAGCGTGTTGTCCGCCACCCCCAGCGAGTCCAGCACCCCCAGAATCCTCCCCACCGACCCGTCGAACTGCAAGATCGCATCCCCCCTGGCCCCCATCCCGCTCTTGCCGACGAACCGTTCATGCGGCGCCCTCGGCACATGCACGTCGTTGGTGCAGAAATAGAGGAAGAACGGTTTTTCTTCTTCTCCCGTCCTCTCCGCCTCCCGTTGCGCCGCGACCGCCCGTTCGATAAAACCCGCTGCCCGTTCCGTAATCGTGTCCGCAATGTTTTCATCCACCCACAGCGCCTTTCCTCCGCCCGTCATAAAGCCGATCCTCCCGATCCCGTTCACGATCGCCATATCGTGCCCGTGACTCGCCTGCAGCTTGAGCATCTCGGGATTTTTACGTCCCGTCGGCTCGCCTGGGAACGGCTTGCTGTAGCTCACCCGGATCGAATCCTCCGGGTAGTTGGCCAAATCGAGCCCCACGACCCGTCCGTTCTCGATATAAACGCACGGCACCCGATCCGCCGTCGCCGCCATGATATAGGAGTAGTCGAAACCTATATCTTTGAGCCCCGGTGTGACCACCCCGTTCCAGTCTTGTTGTCCGGCTTTGTCGCCGAGACCGAGGTGCCACTTTCCGACCGCCGCCGTCGTATATCCCGCCCGCTGCATCATCTCCGGCAGCGTTTTGTGCTGCGGCGTGACGATCATCGCCGCATCTCCCGGTGCGATGCCCGTTCCCGGCCTCCGCCACGCATATTCCCCCGTTAGAATACTGTATCTTGCCGGCGTACTCGTGGCCGCCGTGGCATGCGCATCCGCGAACCGCACCCCCTCCGCCGCCAGCCGATCCGTATTCGGCGTCCGGATCGTCCCCTGCGACCCGTTGCACGCGATATCTCCGAACCCCAGGTCGTCTGCCAGAATAATGACCACATTCGGTTTTTGCGGTTCGTTTTTCGCTTTGCCGTTCGCCTCCGCCGCCGCAGCGGGTCTCACCGCCGCCCCTGCTCCTGCCGCCAGCGCCGCCAGCAGCCTCAGTTTCGATTTCAAGTCAGTCATATCGAGTTGGGTTGCAGAAAGTTTTTCCTTTGTAAAACAGAGTGGGCGGTTATCTCGCCTCGACCCGGATTTTGACGATCACCTTTCTGCTCGTGCCGTTGTTTCCGGCATCCTCCGGCCGGATCAGCGGCGCATGCGCATCCTCCGGGAAGAAGATGACGAACTCCCCCTTGCCTGCCGTCACGCGGCTCGTCGGCGTGTCGTTATAGAACACGATGTCGTTCTCCTCGTCGAACTCCCCCTTCTGTTGCGAGCAAGCCGCCCTCGGCGCCCATCCGAAATCCTCGCACCCGTCGATCATCACCTGCAGGTCGATGTACCTGTCGTGCGCTTCGAGCACCGCCTCCTGTTGCGGTTTGAGCCGGTGGTCGCCGACCATCGCGAAGAAATCCTTTCCCTTGATTTCATGTCTGCCGTTGAACGCCGGATCGTTCAGTTCCGAACGGTGTTGTGCCAGGTATTCGAAAGCCTCGGCGAAGAGCGGGTGGAGCTGCGCATATCTTTTTGCGCCGGTCTCCAAGGAGTCGTGTATCATGGTAGTTAGAGTTTGAACCGTCGAACAAATATAGCGAAAAGCGACCAGAAAACGTTAAGGTTCCGCCGCCGTGTCGGCCAGTAGCTATTGCAGTGCAGGAAAATAGAGTCTTGTGGAGTCTAAGACGCAGTAGGGTGTAGGCTGCCGCAGCGAAACGCAGTTTCGCCCGTCCCCGCACCCGTTGGGTGTTTAGTTAGGGGTTTTCTTCGCCTTACCAAGTGGGGCCCGCGCGGCCTGAGCGCAGTTCTATCTTGTTAGGGTAGAGGCGGCCATTTCGGAGTGCCCGCAGGCACCGCGCGCCTCCTTAAGCGGCGGCGCGCGAGCTTGTCAACGCGTTTTTGAGTCGCCCGCAGGGATTTCATTTCGATTTTGCTCACCGCAAAACGAGTGAAATCCCTCTTTAGACGGGCGGACGACGGGCGAGCTTTGTGCCGGACGGAACTGCCCTGCGCGGGCGGCGGCCGAGTGACCTCGGCGGGACAGAGCGATACTGCGTATCGCTTACTTGTTTGCTGCGCCCTGTTCTCTGTCCGCGCGCCTTGGAAAATCCTGTTCAAACACGACTGCGTGTTTGAACGATTTCCCTCTTAAGGCGTGGCGCGCGGGTGAGCTTTGTTCGCATTTTCCACGCGCCTGGGGAATTCCAGTCAAAATGTGCAAGCGAGTTTTGACGATTCCCCTCCTAAGGTGTGGCGCGCGGACTTGTCAAAGCATGTTTCCGTCGCCCGCGGCAATTCTTGCCGAATTGGCTCTCCGCCAATCGGCAGAATATGCCCTTTTAGGCGGAGCGGGCGACTGTCGAGCATCGACTGCCCTCGGGCCGGGCAGGCCCCGCGTGCCCGCGGAGGGCGAATGGCCGCCTCTACCCCTATCGATCGACGAACGCAACAGGAAACCGTCGCCGCAAAACAAAAAAAAGGTTCTCATCGTGAGATGAGAACCTTTTGGGAATTTCGTGGTCGGGGTGAGAAGATTCGAACTTCCGACCTCCACGTCCCGAACGTGGCGCGCTAACCGGACTGTGCTACACCCCGAAAATTCCGGGAACAAAGGTAAGCGAAAATTCCGAACCCGCAAACAGTTTTTCGAGAAAAAGCGAAAAAACGTCTCGAAAAACCTGGGAATAGACCGTTAGATTCGTGAAAATCAGCACATAAACACCCGCAAGAAAAAGCCCCTCAGAACCGCTTCGCCGCCGCGAAGACATCCCGGATCGTGCTGTACGTATTTTCGATGTACGAAGCCAAGCTGTCCGCCGCAATCCACCGAATATCCGTAATCCCCTCCTCCGTCTGCGGCTTCAGCTCCTCATTTCCGTCGTTTTCCATCGCGAACCACGTCGTCCGCTTGAGCACCCACTGGTCAGTCGCCTCGTAGTGCGACTCGTAGAGGTGATACGTCCGCGTCAGCAGCTTTCCGACCACCAGCCCCCGGATACCGCACTCCTCCTCCACCTCCCTGACCGCACACTCCGCAATCTCCTCCCCCCGTTCCAGCTTTCCCTTCGGCAAATCCCACCGCCCGTTGCGGAAAATCATCAACACCTCCCCCCTCGGCGAAGCGACCAGCCCCCCCGCCGCCTCGATCGGTACGAACTGTGCCGCGAACTGCGCGAAAAAGCGGTCATTCTCCTCCTCCGTCGGCGAAACGATAGCGACGGATTTGGCCGTTTCGAAAATTCTCTGCAAATTTGTTAACCCGAGCGTCGCCCCGCCGTCCGGCCCGAGCGCTTCGGCCTGCATGACCAGCCACGACGCATCCTTCGCCGCCGCGAGTGCCGCACACTCCTCCGGCGTGCCGAACGCTACGACATTATCCGAACGATAGACCTTTTTCATAAGTAGTTAGGTATGGAAACCGGCAAAAAGATTGCACAAACACTGCTGCAAATTAAGGCAATAAAACTCAGCCCTGCAAATCCGTTTACATGGGCCAGCGGGTGGCACTCCCCGATCTACTGCGACAATCGGAAGACCTTGTCCTATCCGGCGGCTCGTCGCGAGATCTACGAAGCTTTCGCCCGGCTCGTCTCCGAGAAGTATCCCCAGGCCGACGTGATCGCGGGGGTGGCGACGGGGGCGATCGCCTGCGGCGTGCTGACCGCGGAAGCGCTCGGCAAACCGTTTATCTACGTCCGTTCCGCCCCCAAAGACCATGGGATGGCCAACCAGGTGGAGGGCTATTTCGAACCGGGAGCGAAAGTCGTCGTCATCGAAGACTTGATCTCGACCGGCGGGAGCTCGTTAAAGGCCGTCGAAGCTTTGCGGGCCGCGGGGTGCGACGTGCTGGGGATGGTGGCGATTTTTACCTACGGCTTCCCGACCGCCGCCGCCAACTTCGAACGGGCGGGCGTCGTGCTGGACACCTTGTCCGACTACAACACCTTGATCGAGCTGGCGACCGAACAAGGCTACGTCCGGCCGGAAGAGGTGGCCACCCTTCGCGAGTGGCGCAAATCTCCGGATACGTGGGGCCGATAAGAAACCGATCCGTTTAACCGTTCTATTATTTGCACCTTATCTGGAGGGTACTGTTCTCTTTGTGAACAAAGAGAACCAGAAAAACTTTAGAGGAT
>NZ_CAJTMN010000107.1 GCF_910577125.1 uncultured Rikenella sp. | reverse complement strand
GCCACAAGCACCGCCCCGTGTCCACCTCACTGCGGCTCCGCTATCGCTCCGCCGCATTTGCCGTCGCCCGCTGGGATTTCATCTCGATTTTGCTCACCGCAAAACGAGCGAAATCCCTCTTTTACGCGGGCGGGCGACGGTCGAGCTTTGAACCGGATGGAACTGTCGCTTTCTTGAAAGAAAGCGACACAAAGAACTTTTAATTAGCTACGCTACGCCTTAGGCTCCGCAAGATTCAGGCTGCGGCCGCACATCGCTACGGCAACCTCAGCCCAAATCTTCGTCCTATTCTTTCCCCGCGCCCGCCCCTACTTCTTCGTGTTGAAACGGTTCATGGCGCGATCCGGGCCTTCGGTCACCCACGAAAGAATGGCTTCGGCGCAACGGTCGGTCAGCTCGGGCAGGGCGGCGGATTCTTCCGCCGTCCAGTGCCCCAGCACATAGTCTACCTGCTGACCTCGGGCGAAGTCGCCGCCGATGCCGAACCGTAAACGACCGTAATCCTGACTCCCGACGCACTCGGCGATACTCTTCAAACCGTTGTGGCCGCCGTCGGAGCCGTTCTTCCGAATCCGAAGGTGACCGAACGGAAGGGCGATATCGTCCACGACGACAAAAACGCGTTCCAACGGAATCCGCTCGTGCTGCATCCAATAGCGTACCGCCTTGCCGCTCAGGTTCATGTAGGTCGAGGGCTTCAGCACGACAAGCTCCTGACCCCGATGGCGTACGACGGCGACGGAACCGTAACGGTCTGAGGTAAAAGTTGCTCCGGCTGCAGAGGCCAACGCATCGGCCACCCGGAATCCGGCATTGTGGCGTGTATCGGCATACTCGGCGCCGATGTTGCCGAGGCCGACGATCAGATATTTCATAAGCAATGGTATCGATAGGGGTGAGGAAGTGGCAAAATTCTCGCAAGGGCAGACCGCTGGGTGATGAAAAGCGGTTTCCTGCTCCTCGACAGGCGAGAGCAGAAAACCGCTTGATCCATTCCCGGAGGTCTCTCCCTCCGTCCATGCGTGCAAAAGGACTATTTGCTTGCCGCAGCCGCAGCCTGTGCCCCACGGGCTGCACGGGTCATACGGACTGCGCAGACTGCGGTCGTGGCCGGGGTCAGAATTTCCAGGCCGGGGATATGCAGGTCGCCGACGAAGATCGACTTCCCGAGGCCGAGCTCGGTCACGTCCACTTCGACGGTGTCGGGCAGGTCTTTCACCAAAGCGGAAACACGCAGTTTGCGTTTGCTCAGGATCAGTTTACCCCCTTGCTTCACCCCTTCGGAGTTACCGGTGAGCACCACGGGCAGGTCGACTGCCACGGGTTTCTTTTCGTCCACGCGGAAGAAGTCTACGTGCAGCACGTCGCCGCTCACGGGGTGGAACTGGACTTCACGCATGACGGCACGTTCTTTCTTACCGTCGATGTCGAATTCGATAATATAAGAATGCGGGGTGTAAATAAGCTGTTTGAACTCGGTGGCGGGCACGGCGAAGTGCACGGTATCCCCCCCGCCGTAAATCACGCACGGAACGTTCCCTGCCCGGCGCACTGCGTTGGTTCCTTTTTTGCCGAATTCGGTGCGGGCTGCACCTTTGATTTCGATCGTTTTCATCTCTCTGATAGTCTTTTGGTTATGAAAATCGTTTGTTTCCCGACGCTACTCAGTCGGTGCCCGGCAATGAGCATCGCCCCCATCACGTCGGTGTCGCGGCACAAGACCGAAACGGGGACAAAGGTAGTGATTTTTTCGGTTTATTCAAGGAAGAATACCAGACCTGCGCATTTTGTGCCGACACGGCCGCAGCGAAACGCAGTTTCGCCCGTCCACGCACCCACAGGGTGTTTTGTTAGGGTTCTCTTTGCTTTACCAAGTGGGGCCCGCCCGGCCCGAGGGCAGTTTCATCCTGTTAGGGTAGAGGCGGCCAATTGCCCACCGCGGGCACGCGGGGCCCGGCCGGCCTGAGGCCAGTTCTATCCTGTTAGGGTAGAGGCGGCCATCTCGGAGTGCCCGAAGGCACCGCGCGCCACGCCTTAAAAAGGGAATCGTCAAAACTCGCTTGCGTGTTTTGACTGGATTTCCCAAGGCGCGCGTAGGGTAGACACGGCCAATTGCCCACCGCGGGCACGCGGGGCCTGCGCGGCCTGAGCGCAGTCGATGCTCGACCGCGCGCCGTCGCCTTAACTGGAAAATCATATTCAAAAGCGGGTTACGCTTTTGAATATGATTTTCCAAGGCGCGCGAAAGCTCGTTTACCTGATAAGCGTCAGGTGGCCGGCCGTCTTTGGGCTCTATATCACTCTCTTTTCTTTGTTCCGCTTGGGCCGCGGGGGCCCCTACTTTCTACTATGTGGTAGAAAGTAGGCAAAGAGCACATTCAAGGGGGACTCACATCCCCCTTGAAAATCCCCCGACGATTCTTTGTAGCCATTTGCCCGCCCCGGGCTACCGCCATTCGGGTTCAGGAGAATCTGGCGGGGGCGGCTATTACGGATACAGCTGGTCTTCATCGAACGGCGATACCCGGGGAATGACTCTATGGTTTCACACACAGGGACTCAGTCCCAACTATGAGGATACCCATGCCACCTGTCTTCAGTTGCGTTGCCTCTCGGAATAAACGGTGCCCACGGGCACGCCGAAATAACCGGGTCTACCCAATGACAGCCTACCCTACACCGTTGCGGCCGGACGCCCGGGAGTGATCTGGGGTAGAGGCTGCCAGTAAAAGACGCTGTGCGTCCCTCCCGGTGGGAGGCGTCCGGCCCGCGCGGTTCTCCTAACTGCAAAAGCTCAGCCCAATTCTCGGCCCAAAATCCACCCCTTTCGGCCTGTCGCCCACTCCCCCCGAAGCCGCTACGCGGCTTGGGCGACAAGGCCGGCGATTCTGCGAATCGCGCTACTCGCTCTCGGCCCCAAAAGCACTGCCCCGTACCCACTTCACTGCGGCTCCGCTCCCGCTCCGCCGCGTCTATTGCCGTCGCCCGCTGGGATTTCATCTCGATTTTGCTCGCCGCAAAACGAGCGAAATCCCTCTTCAGGCGGGCGGGCGACGGGAGAGTTTTGAACCGGATGGAACTGCCGCTTGTTGGCTTACGCGTTGCCTTCGGCTTCCTCGTGCTACCTCGGCAAAGCCCACAAGTGGTCTCTGCCCTCAGTACGCTACTCGGTTCCTCCTCGCCGCTCGGCAATTTGCAAACTACGTTTGCATTGCACTCGCTGGCAGCGTCGGTTGAAAAAAGCGGCACCAAAACCGACGTAGCAGCCGAGTTGCCATCAAATTTACTTGAATGGCCGAGGCGCAAGGAGGAAACCTTAAGGTAAACTTTTGTGATAGCTGCGCTACGCCTTACGCTCCGCAAGACTCAGGCTTCAGGCGCGCGCCTCAACAAAGCACACTGGAAACACCTACCGCCTGAACCGGGCGCGCAGGAAGCCGGCGATCAGGCGGACGAACGCACGCATCCCGCGAGACGAAAAATAGAGCGCCGTGCCGCTCACGAGCCCGAAGAGAAGCGGTGTGACCGTCGCCTGCAGAAGCCAGGCGCTCCAGGTGTCGGGCGCCGGAAGCCAGCCCTGGCGGAGTATCGCCCCCGAGAGCAGCCATGAGGCGGTGAGGATCGAAAGGTATTTCAGCAGGGTCAGCCAATACTCCCGCGAGGATTCGCGGAAACCGCGCCGGTAGAGGAAATAGGGCTTCCAAAAGAGAACGAAGAGGCCGGTGCTGAGCAGCGTCCCCGCCACGACCCCTGCCACGCCGTACTGCCAGCAAGCCCAGAACGAGATGAGGAGATTCAGCGCGGCCTCGGTCCAGGCGGCCCACACGTCGTGATAAAGGCCGTAGGCGTTCAGAAAGTACTGGGAGGTCTGGCGGATCAGGCCGATGAAGAGGGTCGCCACGAGCATCAGCACCACCGGCGGAGCGAACAGTTCGTAGCGGCCGGCCGGAAGCCACAGCGAAATGAAGGGGTTGACCAGTTCGTAGAAGGTGAAGGAGAGGGTGCCGCCGAGCCAGAAGTACATGGCATTGAACTGCCAGAAGACGAGCTTGATCTTCGGCCGGTCGCCCTCGACGACGAGGTTCCCGACGCCGGCATAACTGTTGTTGAGCGCGCCGCCGATAAAGGAGGTCAGACGGCTGATCATCATCGAGTAGTTGGTGTAGTACGAGACCATGGACTGCGAGATGAGCTGGCCGAGGACGATGACGTCGGACTGGTAGAGGGCGAAGCCGGCGATCCGGTGGGCGAAGATCCGGCGGGTGGTGGCGAAGACTTCGCGGTATTTCCGCACGATCTGCCGCCCGAGTCGCAGGGAGGTACGCAGCCACGGATAGATGCGTCGCAGGGCGAGTTCGAGCCACACGGCGAACACGAGGCCGAACAGGAGCTCGACGGCGAGCCAGGTGAGGTAGCCGGCCGACGTCCACCGGAGCAGGGCCATCTGGAGGAGCACTTTGGCGAGCAGCGAGAGGTTGAAGATCCGGGTCACGACGTATCCCCGCTGGTCGGCCATCAGGAGGTTCTGTTTGTAGTTGACCAGGTAGCTCATCAGGGTGGTGGCCAGGAAGGTGAGGTAGGCGGCGTAGACGGTGCCGAGCGGAATCCCCTCGGCTACGGTGCGGGCAAAAATCCACGGGATAAAGGCGGCGAAAAGTAGGCCGGCGGCGGCGATGACGATTCCGACGAGCCGGAAGAGCCATCCGAGGAGCGAGACGAGTTCGGTAATTTGTGTCCGGTCGCGCCGGTAGAGGGGGGTGTAGAGCACCTGGGCGACGGCGGTGGCGATGCCGAGGTCGGCGAGGTTCAGGAAGCCGACGTAGCTCATCACGGAGGAGGTCAGACCGACGAGCCGGGTGCCGAGCTCTTCGAGGAAGATGCGCCGCGAGAAGAAGTTCAGCGCCAACACCAGCAGATAGAACACGACGGAGACGCGTGCGTTTTTGAAGCTGTAGGAGAGGCGTGACATGTGGGCGGCCGGATGAGGATCTAACGAGGGCGATTCGCGGAGGCTCCGGTTGCCGGGGCTGTCCCGAACGCGGGACAAAGATACGCAAAATGGGCGGTTGTAGATTGCCTGGGGTAGACACCGACCATCTTTCGAGTGCCGAGCGGCACCGCCCCGGGCTTCCGCTACAACGCGGACGGGGTGCCGAGGAGCGTCGGTGATTACGGCTGCTGCTATTCTGCCTCGGTCAGCGGCATCTATGGGATATTTCTTTTTGCGAGTACAGGGGGACATAATTCGCGTGCCGCTGCACATGGCCGTGCCTTCAGTCTTCCGTTGCGTTGCCTCTCGGAATAAACGGGGCGTGCCGCACTCCCAATTGCCAGTCTCTACCCTATTGGCCGACACTGCCATTTGCCCACCGCGGGCACGCGGGGCCTGCCCGGCCCGAGGGCAGTACCCTCAAACCAACCGCGCGCGACTGCTGGAAAAGGAAATCGTTCAAAGCGACTTGCGCTTTGAACAAGATTTCCGCCAGCGCGCGGACAAAGAACAGCACCAAGCTTGACCGCGCGCCGACGCCTTAAGAAGCGATTCAACTATTTTGGCGTAAGCCGAAATAGAATGAATCGCGTAAGGCGCGCGGATAAAGCCCGATTTACCTAACGTTGTTCGGCTGTTAATGTCGAGGAGATGGTTTATCTCTTCTCTCTGTTCCGCTTAGGCCGCGGGGGCCCCTACTTTCTACTATGTGGTAGAAAGTAGGCAAAGAGCACATTCAAGGGGGACTCGCATCCCCCTTGAAAATCCCCCGACGGGTTTTCATTCGGGCAAAGGTGCTTTGGGGTAAGCAGCCAACGATTTTTTATGCCCAGTTTGCGCCCCGTCAGGGGCGCCCGGGCCGGAACCACCCCAGGCGTAAGGCCACAATTTCGCAATGCTTGTTGGGCCCACGCTGGCACCGGCCCGACAAACCCCGCCCCGGGCTGCCGCCACTACGCCTCCGGTGCGCCGAGCGGCACTTGGAACAACGGAGTCAACTGGTCGTCCTCATCCCACAATTCAGGCAACCACTATCGCGGTACTGCTTTACATTTCAGCACGACAGAGTACTACCCCGGCTACGCACACTATCGTTCCCACGGTTTTCTGTTGCGTTGCCTCTCGGAATAAACGGACGCACTGCGTCTTTTACTGGCCGTGTCT
>NZ_CAJTMN010000106.1 GCF_910577125.1 uncultured Rikenella sp. | reverse complement strand
TTGCGCCCTTCGCTGGCGCCGAACTGCAATGGATTTTTCGGCCCGCGCGGCTTTTCGAGCCGTAAGGTAGGGTAAAGGCTGCTTTGTTGGGGTAGGCCCGGCCATTTCGGAGTGCCCGTCGGCACTGTTTATTCCGAGAGGCAACGCAACTGAAAACCGTAGGTGCGGCTGACCGCATCGCTGGGATAGAGCCAAATCACGTTGAAACTCAAGCTCATGCCATTGGTGCCGCTGACCGTCGAAGACCAACTGTAGCCGTTGTTGCCGACGCGGTTCAGTGCGCCCGAGCCCGAACTGCGGTAGCCCGGGGCGCATCCACAGGGTGTTTTATTGGCTGTGTCTACCCTACGCGCGCTTGGGAAATCATATTCAAAAGCGTGGGTTGCTTTTGAATGATTTTCCTGTTAAGGCGTGGCGCGCGGTCGAGCATCGACTGCGCTCGGGCCGGGCAGGCCCCGCGTGCCCGCGGTGGGCAAATGGCCGTATCTGCATGAAGAGACGGGGGATTTTCAAGGGGGATGTGAATCCCCCTTGAATGTGCTCTTTGCCTACTTTCTACCACATAGTAGAAAGTAGGGGCCCCCGCGGCCCGAGCGGAACAGAGAGAAGAGATTGATATAGAACCCAAAGACGACCAGCAGTCCGACACTTGTCGGATAAACGAGCTTTGTCCGCGCGCCTTTGGCGATTCATTTTCTTTCGGCTCACCGCCGAAACAATTGAATCGCCTTTTAAGGCGACGGCGCGCGGGCGAGCTCCGTGTCGGACGGAACTGCCCTACACGGGCGGTGTCCGGCCATATGGCAAAGAAAATCCCAATAAAACACCGGTGGGTGCCCCAGCGGGACGGAGCGATGCTTGCGCATCGCTAAAGCCGCCTCAGCCCCGTTTATTCCGAGAGGCAACGCAACTGAAAACCGTAGGCACGGTTATCCGAAAGACTGGAATAGAGCACTGTTACGTGAAACCCCATGTTCACACCATCGGTACCGCTGACCGCCGAAGACCAACTGTAGCCATTGTTACCGACGACACATAACTCACCCGAATTCTTCAGGCGGAAGCCCGGGGCGGGTAGCGGCTGAAAGTTTCGGAAACGACATGTCCGTAAAATAGATATTATGCTGATAGCCAAGAAAAAACGAAGAGAAAATATCGCCGAATACATCCTGTATCTTTGGCAACTGGAGGATATGTTGCGGGCGCTGGAGCTCTCGCCGGAGCGAATCCGGCAGACGCTCGTCGAGCCGCAGACCGAGCTCGACGACCAGCAGAAAGAGGCCCTGTGGCTGTGGTACACCGACATGGTGAACCTCCTGCGGACGGAGGGCAAGGAGCGGAGCGGCCATCTGGAACACACCCTCCATCTGGTGGCCGATCTGGACGACCTGCATCGCCATCTGCTGGCTTCGCCCGTGGGACGGGAGCAGGGCTACGACCGGGTCTTCGCTCCGCTGGCCGCTGAACTGCCGCGGCTCAAGACCGCCATCGCCGGCAAAGAGGGCGATCCGACGACGATCAGCGATATGGAGGCCTGCTTCCGGGCTCTGTACCTCGCGATGCTCTACCGGCTGCGGCGCAATGCGGCGGGCGAGGACGACTCCTCTCCGGCGGCCGACGAGACCTCCGAAGAGCGCTACGTGCGGGATGTGCTGGAGGTGGTTTCGCCCGTGGTGGCCCGGTTGGCAGCGATCCACGGCGCGGCGGAGCGGGGTGAATTGGATTTATATAAGGATATGGATTGATTCGGAGACGTTTCGCAATAAAAATATCTTTTAATAAGATGAATCATTCGATTTTTGCATCGATTCGAGTCTTTTAGCCAGACGGTCGGCGAAGGGACCGGAGTGTTTGTCGGTTTCGCCCGGTGGCGGAGCTGCAGACAGCGCGTGTACGATAAATTCAGCAGCCCACTGATTCTTAGTTATTTCGGTTTTTCTTTCGCGTCCGTTCTGTGTGTACGGTCGGGTGCGGGAGAAACAATCCAGCGGCTGCAACCGCCTTTTGCCGCACGGATCGTTCGGGGGCGGAGGCCATTTTTGTCCGCCCCGGGCTGTCGCGGTAGCGCTTCGGGCGCGCTGGGCAACATCGGCAACAACGGGTACAGTTGGTCGTCCGCTGTCAGCGGGACTAACGGCGTGTTCTTGAACTTCAACACGCAGAACCTCAATCCCAGCAACGTGAACAACCGTGGCCACGGTCTTCAGTTGCGTTGCCTCTCAGTATTTATCCCCTTCGCCGACTGTCTTTTTTGTGTGATTTTTGACGGAATCGAGAACGTATTTCCAACTCTTATAAATAAACGTGCAGACAGAGAACGGGCCGAAGAATAGGGTAGAGGCTGCCGCAGTGATGCGTGAGCATCGCTTGTCCACGGGACGTGGGGCCCGGCCGGCCCGAGGCCAGTTCCATCCAGTTGGGGTAGAGGCGGCCGATTCCGAGTGCCGGGAGGCACCGCCCGCGCGGCGTAAGCGCAGTACCCTCAAACCACCGCGTGCCGACGCCTTAAAAGGCGATTCAACTGTTTCGACGTAAGCCGAAATAGAATGAATCGCCCAAGGCGCGCGAACAGAGAACGGTTCGAAAATTGGGCTGAGCTGAACGGTGGAAATGCGTAGCATTTCCCGTCCACGGGACGTGGGGCCCGGCCGGCCCGAGGCCAGTTCTATCCGGGGCAAAGCTCGACCGCGCGCGACTGCTGGAGCAGGAAATCGTTAGAACCATGGTGAATGGTTCTAACAAGATTTCCGCCAGTGCGCGGGAAAAATGCGAAACGCGGCGGAGCGACAGCGGAGCCGCAGTGAGGCGGACACGGGGCGGAGAATTGGGGCGTGGATTGGGCTGAACTCTTGCGACTCGAAGAGTCGCGCAGTTCGACGCCAGCGGAGGGCTGCAATCTTCGCGGGCTTGATTGCGCCTCCGCTGGCGCCGAACTGCTTGGCTGAGAGTGTCGTGCGATTCCGCAGGAATCGCCGGCCTCGTCGCCCAGGCGTGAAGCGCCTCGGGGGGATGGGCGACAGGCCGAACGGGGCAGAGAATTGGGCTGAGGATTGAGCTGAGTGCTGTGCGACCCTTTGGGTCGCGCAGTCCGTCGCCACCTCCGGCGGCGGGCTGCAACTCGACGGAGCTCGTTGTGCCCTCCGCTGGCGCCGAACTGCGATGGATTTTCGGTCCGCGCGCCCCTGCGAGTCGGTGCCGCTCGGCACTCGAAAGCTGGCCGTGTCTACCCAAAAGGAATCGCCGGGGGATTTTCAAGGGGGACGAAGTTCCCCTTGAATGTGCTTTTTGCCTACTTTTTACCACATAGTAAAAAGTAGAGGCCCCCGCGGCCAACGCATTCACGTTGCGGCGCGGAGCCTTTATTATTTTCCCGAGACTGACAGCCGCACAACGTTAGGTAAATCGGGTTTTATCCGCGCGCCTTACGCGATTCATTCTATTTCGGCTTGCGCCAAAATAGTTGAATCTCTTCTTAAGGCGTGGCGCGCGGTCGAGCTTCAACTGCGCTCAGGCCGCGCAGGCCCCACGTCCCGTGGACGGGCGAAACTTACGTTTCGCTGCGGCCGTGTCGGCAAAATTGGGGTAGAGGCTGCCGATTAAGGCTGAGGCTGCCATTAAAACACCCTGTGGGTGCCGTTTATTCCGAGAGGCAACGCAACTGAAAACCGCTGGCGCGGGCGTCCACACTGCTATGATGGAGCCACGTTACATGGAAATTCAACTCCAAACCATAGCTGCCGCTGACCGATGCCGACCAGCTATAACCGCCGCTGCTGACGTTACCCGGTGCACCCGAGGCGTTGCCGCGGAAGCCCGGGGCGGCGGCCGGTTAATAAGGCAGAGAGTTCTATCGGGCCAGAGAGCCCATTCCCGAAGCTTCGCTCCAGCCGAAACGCGTGCGGTAGGCCTCCAGCGAAACCGGTGTCGTCGTCCGGGGCAGGTACGAGGAGAGGCCGCTGTGGCTCAGCACGCGGATGGCGCCTGACTGTCCTTCGAGAATCCACGGCGTCGCCGCCGCATAAGGCACCGCTGCCGCCAGCGCCCGGTCGAATTCCGCCACCGCACCCGTGTAGTCCGCCCCGTTCCATGTCCGGTGCATCAGATCGCCCAGATCGTAGAACGTCCCGTTGAAAGAGGTGTAGGTGCGTCCGAACTGCTGTGCCGCCGGAGAGAGACCCGTCGAACCCTTCGGCAGACCGGCGTCGCTCAGCCGTTTCACCGCTTCGGCCAGTGCCGGCAACTCGCTGTTTTTCACCACAGATACCGTTGCTGTCCGGTAGGGGCCGGACTGTTCGTCGTAATAGTCGAAGTAGGTGCGTGCGATCCCCTCGACATCCGCCGTGCCGGCCGAGAACATCGGCCGCAGGATCTCCCGGTAGGGGAAACCGGCTCCCAAAACCTCGGCCACCGAGGCGATCAGGTAGTCGGTGCGGTCGCGGAACTCCCACGCCAGCTCGATGCAGGCCATGTGGCAGGCGTCGAAGAGGATGAAATCGAACTTTCCGAATCCGGCCAAGGCGCGGCTCATCGCGTCGATCTCCATCTCGCTGTTCCCGAAGCTGCTGCTGATGCCGAACGAGTAGCTTGTAATCCCCTCATTTCCAGTCTTTGTCCTGTTCCTTGACGAGGTGCGTGCGCTTTCGCCGATCCCGGCGAGCTTCGAACCGCTCCATCCGGCGTCGTTCCAGGCGGGGACGATCGAGCGCAGCGGCTGGTAGCTCTCTGCGGGCAGCCATCCGGCGCCGTGCGACCAGAAGGCGAGTCCGTAGCCGGCTCCCGGGGCGAGTTCCATGGCGTCGGCCACCACACGGGCCATCACTTCCGGATCGGTCGGGTCCTGCTCCCGGCTGTAGGTTTTCAGCATGCGGCTGGCGATCCGGCTGGTCTGGTCGCCGGTGATGAGCAGCAGCCGCGGGGTCTCGTTGTGGTCGGTCGGCGCCCACCGGCTGGCGGCGGCCACGGGGTGGAGATAGACGACCATTCGGCCTCCTTTTTCCTGCTCGGAGAGCTCGTCCCACGCGGCTTCCATGTCGTTGATATTCTGCACGGCGTAGGGGTAGAGGTTGTTGTCGGCGATCATGTATTCGATGACGGTGCGTCCGGTCGGGGGCACGTCGGGGTTCTGCCAGGTGGCGATGGTGTAATAGTCTCCCGGCGCGAGCCGCAGGGCGTCTGCCTGCACGGCCTGGAGGACTTCCGGGTCGCCCGGTGCCTGACTGCGGCTGTAGGCTTTCAGGAGGGTGCTCCCGAACTGTTCGGGGTCGTCGTCGCGGGCGATCAGCAGGAGTCTCGGCCGTTCGTCGTACTGCGGGTCGGCGGGGGCGTAGATGCTCCCTTTGGCCGGCGGGTAGAGGTAGATGACATGCCGTTCGTTCGCGGCCGGATCGAATGCGGCTTCCAGCCGGTTGATATACTGTGCGGCGGCTTCGTAGCTCTGGTCGGTGGCGATGACGTATTCGACGAGGGTGCGCTGGGTGGTGGGCAGCGGAGCCGGTTCGTCGGGCGTCTTGTCTTTGCAGCTGCCGAGGCCGGCGATGCAGGCGAGAAGAAGGTATATCGGTTTGGTTTTCATCTGTTTTGTTTTCTTTTTTTATGAGGGAGTCGTCAGCGGGTGTTCGGTGTCGGCCCTGCCCGCCCCGGGCTTCCGCGACCTCAACACGGGCGCGCTGAGCTACGTCGGCAACGAGGGTTCCGTCTGGTCGGCTTCGGCTGACGGGATATACAGCGTGCGGGTTCGTTTCTTGACAAATGCAGTTCAACCCGACTATGCGCGCTATCGCGGCCACGGTCTTCAGTTGCGTTGCCTCTCGGAATAAACGGGGGCGGGGCGGCCAATTGGGAGTGCGGCACGCACCGCCCGCCCGGCGGAAGGGCAGTACCCTCAAACCAACCGCGCGCCACGCCTTAACAGGGAAATCGTCAAAACTCGCTGGCGTGTTTTGACTGGATTTCCCCAGGCGCGCGGACAAAACTCGTTTATCCGACAAGTGTCGGGCGGCTGTCCGTCTCGGGAAAATAATAAAGGCTCCGCGCCGTAACGCGAACGCGTTGGCCGCGGGGGCCCCTACTTTCTACTATGTGGTAGAAAGTAGGCAAAGAGCACATTCAAGGGGAATTCACATCCCCCTTGAAAATCCCCCGGCGATTCCCTTTAGGGTAGACACGGCCAGCTTT
>NZ_CAJTMN010000105.1 GCF_910577125.1 uncultured Rikenella sp. | reverse complement strand
TCGGGCCGGGCAGGCCCCACGTCCCGTGGACGGGAAATGCTTCGCATTTCTGCGGTTATGTCAGCAATTGGGTAGAGACGGCCATTAAAAGACGCCGTGTGTCCGTTTATTCCGAGAGGCAACGCAACTGAAGACCGTAAGCCCGGCTCGTCGCGCGGCTGGGGTTGAGCTCCGTCGCGCTGAAGCTCAAGTACATGCCACGGTAGTGGCCGCCCGAATCGTAGGACGTGGACGACCAGTTGTACCCGTAGTAGCCGACGTGCCACAACGCGCCCTCGACGTTGCCGCGGCTGCCCAGGGCAGGGATATAGCAATCAAGATAATACTAAAGTCAGTATATCAGATATTTCCGTCTCTTTTCGAGAAATGCCTGCGACGGCCGCCAGAACGCGCGGAGCTGCGGCGTCACCCGACATCCCGCCTCGAGAAACATCCGCCTCATCTGCGACGTCCCCAACACCTTGTCGAACATCGCCCGTTTGCTATCCGTCGCCTCCTCCAGCGGCTTGTGCTCCGGACAGAGCGCTGCCAGTTCCTGCATGATGTAGAAAGGAATCAGGGTAAAGACAAGAGAATCAGCTTCTTTTGTGCCACGAGGCAGGAAGATCTCCACCCCGTGCATCATCGTTCCCTTGTCCGCCCCGTAGAACGGCCGGTAGTGGATCGGCCGGAAGCGACACCCCGCCAGCTCCGGCAACCCGTTGAGCCTCTGCGCCAACCCCTCCGCATCTCCGATCCAACCCGCCGCCACCGTCCGGAACGGCAGCGTGTATCCCACCCCGATGTGGAGCGTCCCCAGCTCCCCGATCGTCCCCGTCGTCGGATAATAGAGCGCTCCTTCCGGCGTCGGGATGTGCGGCGACGTCGCCACCCACGGCAACCCGCACTCCTCCCATCCCATCTCCCGTCGCCACCCCTCCATCGGCACCACCGTCAGCCCGCACCGCACTCCTCCCCGCAGCATCCCCTCCTCGTTGAGCATCCGCGCCAGCTCGCCCACCGTCATCCCGTGGATGTACGGTATCGGATACGCACTCACGAACGAGACCAGCCCTTCTTCGATCCGCTCCCTGCCCTCGACCCGGAGACCCCCCATCGGATTCGGCCGGTCGAGTACCACTACCGGCACCCCCGCCTCCGCCGCCCCCTCCATCACCCGCCCCATCGTCGAGATGTATGTATAGCTCCTCGTCCCGATGTCCTGAATGTCGAACACCAGCACATCCACCCCCGCGAGCATCTCCCTCGTCGGCCTCGTCGTGCGTCCGTAGAGGCTGAACACCCGCACCCCCGTTCTCGCGTCCCGTCCCGAGGCCACCGCCTGCCCCGCCTCCGCATCCCCCCGCACCCCATGCTCCGGCCCGTAGAGCGCTGCCAGCTCGAACATCCCCCTGCGTGCCGCACTGTCCAGCACGTCGATCGTCGAGACCAGCCTGCGGTCGACCCCCGTCGGATTGGTCACCAGCCCGACCCGTTTACCCCTCAGCACGTCGAATCCCCGCTCCCGCAGCACCTCGATACCGGTTTTAACCGGCGCGGCGGCGACGCAGCCCACCGAGAGCCACATCGCCGCCGAAGCCGAAAATAGATGTATTTTCCTCATAATAAGCGATTACCGTTGTTCTCCGAACGCCTCCTGCTGCGCCTCCACCTGTTTGAGCAGCTCTTCCGACTGCCGGGCAGCCGCCTGCGCCGAGACAGGAGAAAGATTCGGTGAACGCTCGATTTCAGCATCCATATAGATCAAATCCTGTAACGGTGCCACCGTGCGGAACTCGATCTCCGCCGCCAGCGGCGTCCAGTCGCCCTGCACCCCCGCCATCTCCGCCCGGACACGGATAGTTCCTGCCGTCGTCGAGGTCTGCACCAGCACCGGTGCCTCGCCCCATACCAACGGCACCCCCGCCGCCTGCGAAGCCGGAATCAGCAACTGCCCCTCTCCCTCGATCGTGAACCGGACGCTCCGGTTATTCAGCCGCTTGACCACGCCCTTGCCGTCCGTAATCCGCGCCACCACCGTCACCAGGTCGGAACCGTCCGCCACCGCATGGGCCCCTTCCCGGTTGACGATCAGCTCCAGCTTCGACGGTCTCCTCGACATACTCTTCTTCTGAGAAGCCGCCACCCGGCCATGCCGGATGCCTTCGACCAAAATATAGGCTTCGCCCTGTCGTCCACCCCGCGACAGCGCCTTGTCGGCCATGAAATTCCACGCTTTCGGGAAGACGATCACTGGCGACGGCAGTCCCGTCGTATCGCTATCCCGTCCCCGCACGTAAGTCCGCACCGTGTCCGTCCCGAAGAACGTGTGCAGCACCACCGTGTCGCAGTTGCTGAACACCGTCACATCTTCTGGCGAGAACGGCGTCAGTTCGTTGGCGATAAATACCATCGGTTCGGCCGAAGCCGACCGGTACTGCGCCCGAAACATCTCGTAGGAGTACTTCGGCCGTCGGAAAGCATCCATAATCCCTCCGTAGAACGGATCGGGATGATAGCCCCGCTGGTGGTCGAACGCATGCCACAGCGTCCCCCCGAAATGGTAGGCCGGCGCCCGGTAAAGCGCGTCGTAAGAGGTCGAGGAGTAGTCGTTCTTGGCATAATGGTTCGTCTGCACCAACTGCGGCACCTCGCCCCAGCCCCGCGCCGCTCGGCTCGTCGAGTTGTGCGAGCTCCAGTCGTCCACATTGTCGCCCCACTCGCGCGTGAAATAGACTTTCGTCGGATCGATATGCGCCGCAGCGGATTCTTTTTCGCCCACTGTCGGATGTGCGAACTGTATTTCGAAATGTTCGTGCCCCTTGGCCTCGCTGTCGCTGGCCGTGTAGCAGCCCGGGAACGGATACTCTTCGTGCACGATGTCATGCACCCTGCCCGCGAACTCCTCCGGATACCAGGTCTCGTTGAGGATCGGTTCCCACATGACGACGCTCGGCCGGTTGCGGTCGCGCCGCACCATGTTCCGTACGTCGTCGTACACCCGCTCCCCGAAGATCGGTTCGTCGTTCCAGAACTGCCAGCCCGGCGTGTTGACGATCACCAGCAGCCCCAACTGGTCGCAAGCATCCATAAAGGCCGGGTCCTGCGGGTAATGTGCGTTGCGGATGATCTCCATTCCCGCCGCCTTGAGCTTCGCCGCATCCCGCCAGTGCAGATTATTGGAGAGCGCGTTCCCCACCACCGCATAGTCCTGGTGTCGGTTGGCCCCGATCAGCTTCCGCGGATAAGGCTTTCCGTTCAGCACAAAGCCTCGCGCCGGATCGAACGCAATCGTCCGAATCCCCACCTGCTGCATAAAGCCGTCCACCGCCTGCCCCCGGTTATCTGTCACCCGCACATGCAAACGGTAGAGGTTCGGCTGCTCCGGCGACCACAGCGCCGGATTTTTCACCGTTATCTTCGTATTCAGCGTCCGGTCGCTCCCCGCCGGCACGGCATACGCCGTCGTCTTTGTCGCCGCCATCCTGCCGTCCGGCCCCACCAACGTATATTCCACACGCCCCGCCGCCCCGCGCCGCGAGTCGTTGCCCAGATTGAGCCGCACGGCCACCTCCGCCGTGGTATGGTCGTCGGTCAGCCGCGTGGTGGCAAAAAACAGCCCGCCCCCTGCGGTTCGATTCACCTGGTTCGGATCCGTAATGTAGACCTGATTGGTCGTCACTAACCACACATCCCGGTAGATTCCCCCGAAATAGCAGTAGTCCAACTGTGCCTGCGGCTTGCCCGGCGGATAGCTCGGGTCGTCGCTGTTGTCCGCCATCACCGCCACCACATTGACCGCCCCCTCCTCCGGGTGCATCGCAGCGCTGATATCCACTACGATGGGCAAAAATCCCCCGAAATGTTCGCGCACCAAAGTCCCGTTCACCCAGATTTTAGCCTTGCCCATAATCCCCTCGAAATACAACACATTCCGCTTCTTCGCCCCGCCGTCCGTCGCCGTCGCCGGGGTCTGGAAATACTTCCTGTACCACGCTTCCCCCCGATAATTAATACCCCCGCTGGCATCCACCGGCAGCAGTTCCAGCCCGTGCGGCACACTGACCCGCTCCCACAAACTGTCGCCCCGGTAATCTTCGCGCCACGCCCTGTCATACCGTCCCTTGGCGAACCTCCACCCCGGGGCCATATTCAAAACAGAGCGTCCGCTGCTCTGTACCGGGTAGAACCCGGCGGTGGAGTAGCGGACGCTTCGGATGCCTGTCTTCTCGATCGGGATGTCTCCGTTCGGGAGAGGTGGTGCCTGCTGCGCTTCGGCGATCACGCTCCAGAAGACGAGCAGCAGGACGAGGATAATGGCTCCGATCGCAATGATGATCTGATGTTTGGTTTTCATGGCCGTACGTGTGTTAGACCGACAACGATTTTCTTCTTCGCAATCTATTTTACCCCGCTCTCCTTAGCCTCGATGCTGAGCGTAGCATGCGGTACCACCCGCAGCCGCTCTTTCGGAATCAGTTTCCCCGTCTCGCGACAGATCCCGTACGTCTTGTTCTCGATCCTCACCAGCGCCGCCTCGAGGTTCTGGATGAACTTGTACTGCCTGGCCGCCAGCCGTCCGGACTCCTCCTTGGAGAGCGTCGCCGCCCCCTCTTCGAGGATTTTGAACGTCGGCGACGTGTCGTCCGTCCCGTTGCTCGACGTGTGCGTGATCGTGGCTCTCAGCAGGTCGTAATCCGCCTTTGCCTTTTCGAGTTTTTCGAGTATGATTTGTTTGAATTCGGCCAGTTCGGCGTCCGAATATCTTGTTTTTTCCGTTTCAGACATAGTGTTGCTCCCTCCCGAGATTTCGCTGTTTTTGTTCCGTGGTTGAATCGTTCTTCCGCCCCCGCTTTAGACAAAGATACAAAAATAATGCCGATATAAAATCCGCCGGGTGATTTTTTGTTCCATCTGCCGTAACGGGCAGCGACTTTTTCTGCCGCTGATCCGTATTTCTTTGCAATATGCTGATTAATAGAGCTGTTCTTTGTCCTCTTTTTCAGTTTCCGGGATCGTTTTTCGGCCGATTGCCCGCCATGCATACCAGATGTAGGCTACCACGAACGGAATCAGCAGCGACACCCAGCTCATCACCTGCAGCGTGAAGAGCGACGAGCTACTGTTGCGGATCGTCAGCGAGCTCTGCGTGTCCGCCAGTGACGGGTAGTAGGTCGTTCCGTTCCACCCCGCCGTCAGCAGCAGCGCCAGCACCGTCGCCACCGTTCCCGCCCCTGCGAACCAGATGCCTTTGCGGCTGTCCGTGAATATCCCCTTGATCAGGCCCGTCAGTACCGACGCCACCCCCAACAGCAGGAGGGTCAGTACTGCCGGCATCTCCAGCAGGTTGTGGAGGTACTTGTACGGTTCGACCTCGATCCGGCCCTGCGCATCGGCCGCCCACCCCGCCGAGCAGAGGATGCTGACGAGGAAAATCAGGAAGAAGAGCACGAACGCCGGCCCCTCGATTCTGAGCTCCCTGCGCGCCCTTTGGCGGATCGTCTCGTCGTCGAGGTCGTTGATCAGGTAGAGCATCCCGAGTGACCGCGCCAGCAGCAGTACGGCAACCCCGAGCGCCAGGTTCCGGTAGTCGAGTACCGCCTCCAGTCCCCTCCACGGCGTCGTCCAGTGCGACACCGTCGCCGCCGCGGCCTGCGTGTTTCCGATGTTGGCCGTATCGACCACGAAGTTGGCCCCTGTGAAGAACGTCCCGACCGCTACTCCGATCAGCAGCGGCCCGAAGCATCCGTTGATAAAAAGAAATGCGTCATAGGTCTTCATCCCGAGGAAGTTCCCGGCCTTGGCGCGGTATTCGTACGAGACGGCCTGGATGACGAACACGAGCAGGATCGCCATCCAGACGTAGAACGCTCCGCCGAAGCTGGTGGAATAAAAGAGCGGGAAGGAGGCGAAAAACGCCCCGCCGAATGTGACCAGCGTGGTGAAGGTCAGCTCCCATTTTCGCCCGAGCGACCCGACGATCCGCTCTTTTTCTTCCGCCGTCCGCCCGAACCGGTAGAGCAGGCTCTGTCCGCCCTGCACGAAGAGCAAAAAGACGAGCACGGCTCCTAACAGTGAAACGAGAAACCACCAATAGTGTTGCAACAATTCCAGTGTATCCATATCTTATGCTTTCTTTATCCGGTTTTTCCTTATCTGGAGGGTACTGTTCTTTTTGTGAACAAAAAGAACCAAAAAAACTTTAGAGGATGCTTGCGCA
>NZ_CAJTMN010000104.1 GCF_910577125.1 uncultured Rikenella sp. | reverse complement strand
ACCTCCGGTACGGGAACCCCGCTTGCCTGGTACCCCGCCCCGGGCTACCGCCACGGCACCTCGGGCGCGCCGGGCCACGTCGGCGGCAACGGGTACAGTTGGTCGTCTGCGGTGAGCGGTATCCGCGGGCGGTTCTTGTGGTTCAGCACGCAGGATCTCGATCCCAGCAACACGTACTACCGTGCCTCCGGTCTTCAGTTGCGTTGCCTCTCGGAATAAACGGGGCGTGTCGCACTCACAAATGGCCGGGTCTACCCTAACAAGCAGCCTCTACCCCACGCCGACACAGCCATCTGCCCACCGCGGGCACGCGGGGCCCGCCCGGCCCGAGGGCAGTTCCGTCCGGTTGGGATAGAGGCTGCCAATTGGGAGTGCGGCACGCACCGCCCGCACCGCTTAAAGAGGAATTTCACTCGTTTTGCGGGGAGCAAAACCGAGATGAAATTCCAGCGGGCGACTCAAACAAACGTTGATAACCCGCGCGCCACGCCTTAATAGGGAAATCGTCAAAATGTGCTGGCACGTTTTGACTGGATTTCCCAAAGGCGCGCGAGAAAACACCCAACACCCCGCCCCGGGCTACCGCATCGCATCAACGGGCACGCTGGACGGCTTCGGCTACAGCGGTTACAACTGGTCGTCGACAACGAGCGGGACTTTCGGCATATTCTTGGATATCTATCCTAACGGTTTCAACGCCAGTAGCACAGACACCCGTGCCTACGGTCGTCAGTTGCGTTGCCTCTCGGAATAAACGGATGCCTCGACTGATTGAGAACTTCGAACCCGGGCTGGTAGTGAAAACCCCGCCCCGGGCAGCCGCAGTGGCAATGCGGGTACGTTGTGGGGCATCGGCAGCAGCGGGTTCAGCTGGTCGTCCACGTCCTACGATTCGGGCGACCACTACCGGGGTATGTACTTGTACTTCAACGCGACGGTACTCAACCCCAGCAGCCCGACGTACCGGGCCTACGGTCAACAGTTGCGTTGCCTCTCGGAATAAACGGAAGAACGACAAGTACGAACCGGTCAAAAACGCAAAAAGCGGGTGCGCAACTGTTGTTACAGTTGCGCACCCGCTTCTCTTATACCTCGACGCTGTTTAGTTCGAGAAGGTCAGACCGGCATCCGACGCATCGACCAGCACCGGTTTCTCTTTGTTCACCCGGCCGCCGAGAATCTGTTTCGAAAGCTCGTTCACCAGATTCCGCTGCAACGACCGCTTGATGGGCCGTGCCCCGAACTGCGGATCGAACCCGTCCTCGGCCAGCCAGTCGACCGCCCGGTCGCTCACCGCCAGCTCGATACCGCTCTGGGCCAGCATCCGTGTCAGGGCGTTGATCTGCAGCGTCACAATCTGACGCACATCGGCCAGCGTCAGCGGCAGGAACATGATGATCTCATCGATCCGGTTCAGGAACTCCGGACGGATCGTCTGTTTCAGCAGATCCATCAGCTCGTTCTTCGTCGACTCGATAATGCCGTCCCGCTTGTCCACCGCCATCTCCTTGTCGTTCAGCCCGTCGAACCGCTCATTGATGATGTGCGACCCGATGTTCGAGGTCATGATGATGATCGTGTTGCGGAAATCGACCGTCCGCCCCTTGTTGTCGGTCAGCCGGCCGTCGTCCAGCACCTGGAGCAGGATATTGAAGACATCCGGATGTGCCTTTTCGATCTCGTCGAGCAGCACCACCGAATAGGGCTTGCGCCGCACCGCCTCGGTCAGCTGCCCCCCTTCGTCGTAACCCACGTATCCCGGAGGCGCCCCGATCAGCCGCGACACGCTGTGCCGCTCCTGGTATTCGCTCATGTCGATCCGGGTCATCAGGTTGGCGTCGTTGAAGAGGAACTCGGCCAGCGCCTTGGCCAGCTCGGTCTTCCCCACCCCGGTCGTCCCGAGGAAGATAAACGACCCGATCGGCTTGTGCGGATCCTGCAACCCGGCCCGCGAACGCCGCACGGCATCCGAAATGGCCCGAATCGCCTCGTCCTGACCGATCACCCGTTTGTGGAGCTCGTCCTCCATGAAGAGGAGCTTTTCGCGTTCGCTGGCCAGCATCCGGCTCACCGGAATCCCCGTCCAACGCGATACCACACCGGCGATATCCTCGGCATCGACCTCCTCCTTGATCATCGGATTGTCGTTCTGGTTCTCGCCCAGCTGCGCCTGCAACCGTTCGATCTCCTTCTCCGACTCCTGAATCTTGCCGTACCGCAGCTCGGCCACCCGGCCGTAGTCGCCGCGCCGTTCCGCGTCGACCGCCTCCATTTTGAAGTTGTCGATCGCCTCTTTCTCCTTCTGAATCCCCTCGATGATGTCGCGTTCGCCCTGCCACTTGGCCCGCAACGAGTTCCGCTGCGCGTTGAGCTCCTCGATCTGCTGGGTCAGCTCCTCGACCTTCTTATCGTCGTTTTCGCGGCGGATCGCCTCGCGCTCGATTTCGAGCTGCCGCACCCGCCGGTCGAGCTCATCGATCTCTTCCGGGACGGAGTTCATCTCGGTACGGAGCTTGGCCGCCGCCTCGTCGATCAGGTCGATCGCCTTGTCCGGCAGGAACCGCGAGGTGATGTAACGGTGCGAGAGCTCGACCGAAGCGATGATCGCCTCATCTTTGATCCGCACCTTGTGGTGGTTTTCGTAACGTTCCTTCAGCCCGCGGAGGATCGAGATGGCATCGGGCACGCTCGGTTCGTCGACCATCACCTTCTGGAACCGCCGTTCGAGGGCTTTGTCCTTTTCGAAATATTTCTGGTACTCGTCTAAGGTCGTCGCCCCGATCGAACGCAGCTCGCCGCGCGCCAGAGCCGGTTTCAGGATATTGGCGGCATCCATCGCCCCCTCGCCGCCACCGGCGCCGACCAGCGTATGGATTTCGTCGATGAAGAGGATGATCTGGCCGTCGGAGTCGGTCACCTCCTTGACTACGGCTTTGAGCCGCTCTTCGAACTCGCCTTTGTACTTGGCCCCGGCGATCAGGGCCCCCATATCGAGCGAAAAGAGCTGTTTGTCTTTCAGGTTTTCCGGCACGTCGCCCTCGACGATCCGATGGGCCAGCCCCTCGGCGATGGCAGTCTTCCCGACGCCCGGCTCACCGACCAGAATCGGGTTGTTCTTCGTCCGCCGGGTCAGAATCTGGAGCACGCGCCGAATCTCTTCGTCGCGCCCGATCACGGGGTCGAGCTTGCCTTTCCGCACCTGCTCGATCAGGTTGATGGCGTATTTGCCCAGCGCGTCGAACTGCTGTTCGTTGGTCTGGCTGTCGACAGTCGTCCCTTTGCGGAGCTCCTTGATCGCCGCGGTGAGCTCCTTGGCGGTCACGCCGGCGTCTTTGAGCAGCCGCCCCACTTCGGCCAGCCCCAGAAGAATGTGTTCCGGGGTGACGTATTTATCGCCGAACTGCGTGGTAGCCTGCATGGCTTTCTGCATCACCTGGTTGCTCTCGGAGGAGAGGTAGGGTTCGCCGCCTTGTACTTTGGGCAGCCGCGAGAGATCGTTCTGCACAGCCGTCCGGAGGGCGGTCATATTGGCCCCCACTTTGCCGAGCAGGTAGACGCCGATGGAGTCCTCCTCGCGGAGCATGGCGCTCAGGATGTGGGCCGGTTCGACGGCCTGCTGTCCGCCGGCGACGGCGAGGTTCACCGCCTGTTGGAGCAGCTCCTGGGCCTTGATGGTTAAATTACTGGTTGTCATAATCGTGTTATAGATTTTATAATTATTTCCGGTTATTTGTCCGTTAAATCCTGCAAACTTCCTGCCAAAAAAGGGATGCCTGACATTTTGTCAAACATCCCTTTTCCTGTGGTATCCGGACCGGGCGGCCCCTACCGTTTCAGCTCGTAATAGGGAATGCGGCCGAGCGGGACGGAAATCTCCATCACCAACGGCCCTTTGAAGCGTTTCCCTTCGTCGTCCACCCAGGTTCCGCGCGGCAGACGCACCGTCCGCTTGCCTTCGTCCGTCACCATCGGCGCCACGAGGTATTTCGCCCCCAGCATATACTGGTCGCGGCAGTCCCAGAACCCTTTGTTGGGATACATATACTCCATGCTCCGCACCATCGGTTCGCCGGTCTTGGCGGCCTGTGCGGCGGTTTCGAGCAAGTAGGAGGCCAGCTTTTCGTGCAGTTCCGCCGCCGCCCGGCAGTAGCCGAGGTGTTCGGCATCGAGCACGCGCCACGGCGCGACCGAGAACTGCATCATCGGCATCATGGCCTGCAACTGGGCCGACCGGACGATCAGATCCTGATCCAGCCGCTCCTGCGCTTCGGCCGAAAAGTCGGCCACCTGACCGCCTCCGACCATATCGGGACAGGTGTAGGGATACCCCATCAGCCCGGCGTTGACCATCTCGGGAACCAGCCGTCGCAAGGCCTCCCAGCTGTGGTTCTTGTCGGCGAGCCGCTGCACGAGGGGCAGCCCCTGCAATCCCCACGCGGCACGGAATTCGTTGTACGGGAAGCGGCTCCCCAGCTCGCCCCAGCGCTGCAGGTGATCGACCGCCCGGGCGTCCGGGTCGTGGTAATCCTGTGTCGCGGAATCATAAAAACGGGTATCCCCCGCATCGAACTTGAAGCCGTCGACGCCATACTCCCGCTGCATGCGTTCGAGCCGGCTCTGCAAATGAGCGAACGCCGCCGGGTTGGTCAGGTCGTAACAGGCGCTGTAACCGTTCCACCACGGGATAATCGCGGCTTTGTCCGTCCCTTTGGCCCGGATAAGATAGCCTTTGGCCTGCAGTTCGCGAAACTCGGGACTGTCGGGGCTCACGAAAGGCGATATCCAGAGCATGACTTTGAAGCCTTTGGCGTGCAACCGGTCGATCATCCCTTTCGGATCGGGAAAACGTTCGGCCTTGAAGTCGAAGTTGCCGTAGTACCGCTGCCAGTTGTCGTCGACCATCAGCACTCCGGCCGGAAAGCCGTTGGCCAGAATGTCGTCCGCGTAGCGTTCGATCGCCTCCTGAGTCTGGTCGTATTGCAACTCGATCCAGGTGTTGTACTGCGGGCGGCTGAAAAAGAGTTCGGGCGGGGTCTGTCCGTTGGAGCGGAAGCGGGCGTTTTTCCCGAGAATCACCGCCTCGCGCAAGGTTTTCCCGGCTTTCACGGCCCGGATGTCTCCGACGGGCGAATCGATCACGAATTTCCGGCCGTCGAACCGGAAGGTAAACGGCGCTTCGCTCCAGATATACCGCCCGAGGCTGGAGACGAGAAACGGAGCGGACTGGTTCTCCAGATTATCCGCGCCCAGCCGATAGCTCCGGTCAGCAGCCGCGAAAGGCATCGCGGCGCCGGCAGTGGTATAAGCGCCCCACCAGTGTTCCCCGGCAAGCACCGGTATTTCGCTCTTGTGTTGCGCGGAGGCGGTGCGGCACATCAGCAGCAGAAGGGTCGGAATCAGCAGATTCGAAAAAGGTCGGATCATTTTCATCGGATTGGCTACGGTTCGCAAAGTCAAATTTCTATTTTTTTGAGCAATGAGGTAAAATACAAGGCCTGCTCGCCGAACAGCGGGCCGGTGATCGAGGCGTATTCGCCGATCATATCGGTCATGAACCGCTGGTATTCGGCCGTGTCGGGCACGTCGACCTGCAAGGAGTAGGTGTAGTGCGGATCGCCGTGGTCGGTCAGCACGCGGGTGAAGATCATCCTCGCGTCGTCGCCGCCGAATCCGCCGGCGCGCAGAAAGGGCACGAACTGCCTCACAAACAAGTCGTACCACCGTTCATGCACGGCGGGCTCGACGATAAAGGTGGTATTTACGATATACATGGCATCTCGGAATCTGTCTTATTGCAGGGCCTCGGCCCATATAGGGCCGATTTCGTATGTCGGACGCCCCCGCCCCGGGCTACCGCGACTTCGGACGGACGGGCTGGGAAGGCATAGCAAAGGAGATCGGCAACGACGGGTTCAGCTGGGGTTCCACGGTCAGCGGGGCCTCTGGAATGACCTTCTATTTCTATTCGCAAAGCCTCCTCCCCAACAGCGTGCTCAGCCGCGGCCACGGTCTTCAGTTGCGTTGCCTCTCGGAATAAACGGTGCCTTCGGGCACTCCGAAATAGCCGGGTCTACCCCAAGGCAGCCTCTACCAATTGGGCCGACACAGCCGCAGCGATGCGTGAGCATCGCTCCGTCCCGTCGGGGTCACCCGGACACCGCCCGCGTAGGGCAGTTCCGTCCGGTTCAATGCTCGACAGTCGCGCGCCCGCGTAAGAAGGCATATTCTGCCGATTGGCGGTGAGCCAATCCGGCAAGAATAGCCGCGGGCGACTGAAAGCACCGCGCGCCACCGCTTTAATAGGGAAATCGTCAAAATGCACCTGGGCGTTTTGACAGGATTTCCCATGGCGCACGGACACAACCCCAAGGCCGAAACCCTGCGCCCCGCAGGGGCGCGCGGGCCGGAGCCACCCCCGGCGTAGGCCTGCAACTTCGCGGGGCTCGTTTCCGGCCACGCTGGCGCCGGCCCGCACAGCAGGTGCCGCCCAATTCTCCGATCTATTCGGCCTGTCGCCCATCCCCCCGAAGCCGCTACGCGGCTTGGGCGACGAGGCC
>NZ_CAJTMN010000103.1 GCF_910577125.1 uncultured Rikenella sp. | reverse complement strand
GCGGGCCGGAGCCACCCCCGGCGTAGGCCTGCAACTCGACGGAGCTCGTTTCCGGCCTCGCTGGCCCCGGCCCGCTCCTGCCTCTCCCAACCCACAACCACATACATCGCCCAAGTCTTAGCCTATTCGTCCTCGGCGCGCCTCCCCCGCGCCGCTATCGCTCCACCGCTGTGTGCATTTCTACGCACGCCTGGGCGATTCATTCTATTTCGGCTCGTCGCCGAAACAGTTGAATCGCCTCTTAAGGCGTCGGCGCGCGGTCGAGCTTCGACTGGCCTCAGGCCGGCCGGGCCCCACGTCCCGTGGACGGGCAAAACTTACGTTTTGCTGCGGCAGCCTATACCCCTACTCCTTGTCCCGTTCTCTGTTCGCGCTCCCGACCTCCGACAAAATCCTCTCCAAGCGGCGACAAAGGTACAAAAATTCCCAAAAATCCTTATTCCACAGATTTACAACCGATTGCACATCTCCGCAAAACGATCGAACGAACGGTCGAAACCAAAATATAAGCCGCAATAATCACCGCCGGAGCCGCCAAACGCAGAACAGCAATCAATAAAACGGAAAATATCAGAAAAACGTATCTGAGTTCATTCCCATTCCACCCCAACGTTTTGAATTTCAACGAAAACATCGGTATATCGCACACCAGCAAAGCCGAAAAAATCACGGTCAATCCGATGAGCATCACCGGATGAGCCACCCACCACACCTGTGCCACCATCATGGAGAGCGAAACGAAAAAGAGTGCGCACGCCGGTGTCGGCAAGCCCCGAAACTCTTCGTGCTGCCGTTCGTCGATATTGAACTTGGCCAGCCGCAATGCCGAGCACGCCGCAATCAGGAACCCGACATAAGGCAACCACTGCGTCCCTTCCCACACAAATCGCGTCAGCCACAGCAACATATAAACAACCGATGCCGGAACGAGTCCGAAACTGACCATATCGGCCAGCGAATCGAGCTCCTTGCCGATCGGCGAGCTGACGCGGAGCAATCGGGCGACCGCTCCGTCGCAGAAATCGAACACGGCGGCGGCGATCACCAACCAGAACGCCAGTTGGAAATCCTGTTTGAAAAACAACACGGAGATCGCCGCGCAACCCGAAAGCAGATTGCACAGTGTCAAGAGATTAGGAATGAATGCTATGATTCTTTTCATACGTTTTCAGGGGTCGGGAAGGGTGGCCCGAATCGGAGGCAAATGTACACAATATTCTTTTCATCCTCCCCCGCCCCGGGCTACCGCTACAACGCAGACGGGGTGCCGAGGAGCGTCGGTGATTACGGCTGCTGCTATTCTGCCTCGGTCAGCGGCATCTATGGGATATTTCTTTTTGCGAGTACAGGGGGACATAATTCGTGTGCCGCCGCACATGGCCGTGCCTTCGGTCTTCCGTTGCGTTGCCTCTCGGAATAAACAGAGGGCAGACACGGCCTTAGCGATGCGCAAGCATCGCTCCGTCCCGCCGGGGTCACCCGGACGCCGCCCGCGCAGGGCAGTTCCGTCCGGCTCGAAGCTCGACAGTCGCCCGCCCCGCTTAAAGAGGAATTTCACTCGTTTTGCGGTGAGCAAAATCGAGATAAAATTCCTGCGGGCGACTGAAACAAGATTTCCCAAGGCGCGCGACCAAGACCACGGACAAGAACAAGGTCGAACCCCTGCGACCCGCAAGGTCGCGCGGGCCGGAGCCACCCCAGGCGTAGGGCGCAACTTCGCAAAGCTCGTTGGGCCCACGCTGGCTCCGACCCGACAATCCCCGCCCAACCCACAGCCAACAGCAGTCCAACTCTCCGCCTAATCCGCCTCCCCATTCGGCCTGTCGCCCATCCCCCCGAAGCCGCTACGCGGCTTGGGCGACAAGACCGGCGATTCTGCGAACCGCAAGAGCTAAGAGCAAAACGTGGCGACAGTTCGGCCCGTTTCTCCGCCCTCTACTCGGCCCAACGCGGCGCGAAAACCGTTTGCGGTTTCGCGCCAGAAGAACAATCTCAGCCCAAAGCATTGCCCCGTGTCCGACTCACTGCGGCTCCGCTGTCGCTCCGCCACTTCATTTTCCGCGCGCCTTGGAAAATCTTATTCAAAAGCGTAACTCGCTTTTGAATGATTTTCCTCTTAAGGCGTGGCGCGCGGGCTTAGTTTGAGGGTACTGCGCTCGGGCCGCGCGGGCCCCACGTCCCGTGGACGGGAAATGCTCCGCATTTCCACTTTTCAGCTCAGCCCAATTCTTCGCCCCGTTCTCTGGATAGGCCACGGGGTCTACTCGCTCAACATCATCCCGCCGTCGCTCAGCTGGCACACCCGCCCCGCTGCCAACAACCGGCGCAACATCGTCAAAACCATCGTCGGACGACCCTCCACTGCGGCCAGCAAAGCACGCAGAGTCATCGATCTGCCGGGCGGAACCGTTTTCAACACCCGCACGATGTCCGCCTCGATCCGTCCGAAAGCATCGCTCGCCCGAAACATCTCATCCGCACGACGCGACAAACAGACGTCACAAACGCCGCACGGTTCCGGATGTGGCTCGTCGAAATACTCCCTCAACAGCACGCTCCGACACTGCGAATCGTTCTCGGCATATTCGGCCATCGCCGCACCCCGCAACTCCTCCATCTCCCGACGCCAGTGATAGGTAGCCGGAGCGATCGCCACATCCCCGACCGGCAGCCGCTCCTCGTGCAAGATCAGCAGCGGCGAGCTCCGCCGGGGGATGTAACGGATCACCCGCATCACCGAAAGCTGGTAGAGCAACTCCTTGACCCGCACCTCCGTGTACCCCGACATCCGGGCCAGATAGGCCTCGTCCACCGCCACGAACTCGGTGAACAACCCCGTGTAGAGCCGCAGCAGAATCTGCAAGAAGCTGTCCAGCTCCGTCCGGTCGACCCGCAATTTGTAGAGCTCCTCGCGCGACATGCGGAACATGATCCGGGTCGGATTGTCCAGCACATCCGTCAGCGTCATGTATCCGTTCAGCTCCAGCAACTTAATCGAATTGAAAACCGTCAGGGGAAAGAGTTTGAAGCGCGTCGAGAATTCCTGAAGGTCGAAATCGAACACCGCCTCCCGTCCCCCGCCTATCGTGACCTGCAAGTGGTTGAAAATCGCTTCGTAGACCTTGCGCACCGTCTCCAGCGGCGGATAGGCCGTCTCGATGCGCCGCCGCGCCGCCGTCGTGTCCATCCCGTTGTAGAGCAGCACGGCGTAAGAAGTCCGGCCGTCCCGACCGGCCCGGCCGGCCTCCTGATAGTAAGCCTCCAGCGAGTCGGGCATCCGTTCGTGGATCACGAACCGCACATCCGGTTTGTCGATCCCCATCCCGAAAGCATTGGTGGCCACGATCACCCGCACCTCGCCCCGCAGCCACGCCTCCTGTTTGGCGGCCCGCAGCCGGAACCCCAGACCGGCATGGTAGAAATCGGACGCAATCCCTTCGCCGGTCAGCACCGCCGCGATCTCTTCGGTGGCTTTCCGCGTACGGGCATAAACGATGCCGGAGCCCTCGACCCGCCGGATCACACGCAACATCTGGTCGATCTTGTTCTCGCTGTTGCGCACCACGAACCGAATGTTCGGCCGCGCGAACGAGCCCCGGAACACCGCCGGATCGTCCAGCTCCAAATGCCGCCGGATATCCTCCAGCACCAGCGCCGTCGCTGTGGCGGTGACGGCCAGAAACGGCACGCCGGGCAGCCACTCCCGCAGGCGGGCGATCCGCAGGTAAGAGGGTCGGAAATCATACCCCCACTCCGAAATACAGTGCGCCTCGTCCACCGCCACCAGCGCCACCTCCATCTTGCGCACACGGGTATGAAAAATCCGGGTCTCGATCCGTTCGGGAGCGATATAGAGCAGTTTCACATCGCCATACACGCAGTTGTCCAGCGCGATGTCGATCTCGCGGGCCGACATGGCCGAGTGGATCGCCACGGCCCGCACGCCGCGCCGCCGAAGGGCATCGACCTGGTCTTTCATCAGGGCGATCAGAGGCGTGATCACAATGGTCACCCCGGGCAGCGCCAGCGCAGGCACCTGATAGGTCAGGGACTTACCGCCTCCGGTGGGCAACAGGGCGACCGTATCGCGTCCGGCGAGCACCGACTCGATAATCTCGCGCTGAAGGGGGCGGAATGTCCGGTAACCCCAGTATTTTTCGAGTATCTGCTGAATATCCGCCATCATTGTCGGTTACTTTTCCGGCACGGTGAAGTACACGGCGTCGGACACCCAAGCGCTGCTGTACCAAACCGTCCCGTCTTCCGCAATCACATAGGCCCGCACCCGATATTTCACTCCTTTGCGGAGCTCGTACGCGCGGACCTTCACCTCGTACGACGAACCGGACGACGACCCGGTTTTCTGTTTGTTGTCCGAAACGTCCGGCGTTCCATACCCCGCGTCATCCCAACAAAATCCCCGCTCGCGGAACTTCTGCCCCCGAGCGTCGGCCACCCGCACCCGGAAGGTAACCGATCCGTCGGCAGCCACCTGCGCTTCGAGGTCGCGGAACTCCACCTGGAACTCTTTCGACGGAATCCGGATGCTCCGCACCTCGCCATAAGTCGTCCCGGCCGCATTCCGGGCATAAGCCCGATAATAATAGGTCTTGTCCATCGGCAGCCCCTCGATCCGCGCCGTCATCCGCCCGGTCGTGCCGCTCACCCGCACCGGCGAGTTCTCCACCTTCGGATCGGAAAAAGGACTATGACAGAATCCCCGTTCGGTGATTCCCACCCCGCCGTCCGAAAGCACTTCGCCCGAAACGATCGCCGTAGCGGCCGTATAGCTCACCGGCTTCTCGTCCGTCCGCACCACAGGCAGATACCGGTCGTACGGCGGCACCTCCACCGACCGCACCTCGCCGTACCCCGTTCCGTACTCGGTCGTGGCGAAGGCCCGGTAATACCACATCCCTGCCCGACCCACCGTCCGCGTCATCGAAAACGTCCCGTCCGCCGCCGGTTTCACCGTCCGCCACGACGTAACGTCGCTTTTGAAATCCTCCTCCGCCTCGCGCCACTCGATCCCCGCCCCGAGCACCTGCCCGCCGTGCGTCTCCGTCACCCGCCCGCCGGCCGTTATCTGCCGAACCCAAACGGTCGCTCCTCCGGCGGTCTCCACCTCGGGCAGCCACTCCGGAACCACGATCCGAACCTGGGTCGAGTCGCTGTACCGAATCCCCAAATCGTCCTCCAGATAGGCCCATACGGCATACTGTATCCCTCGTCTGAGGGTATCGATCCGAATCTGAAACGGTTCTTCCACCGGAAACCGAGCGGTCGACTTCTCCGGCGTCGTGCCCGGTCTCCCCAAACAAAAGCCCCGCTTTTTGATCGTCCCGGTCACCTCGCCCGAGACCGACGATTCGATCCTCACGGTCGACCCGTCCTCCTCCAGCTCCCACTGCGGCTTCGCCGGCACAGCCCACGCCCCGCCCTCCACTCCCGGAAAAACCTGCACGTAATCCCCATAATACGTCTTCCCATCCGAAGTTCGGGCAAAAGCCCGGACGACGACCAGCGTCTCCGTCGAAGAACAATAAACGGTATAACGATTCTCCCGATTCGGATCGCCCACCCCCTCATAGTCCCCAAATTCCGGCAACCGCCGAGACGGATCCACATCGCACAGATAACAAACCCCCAGCCGATACCTCCCCGCCGGCATCGTCCGACCCGGAATCAGCAGCACCTCGACCTTCTTCCTCTCTTTCCGAGTGACCACCACCCGAATATCGGCCTTCAGCGGCGCTTCGGGCCGCCCCCCACCGCCTCCGCCGGTTCCCCAAATGCTCCACGGATCATCCTCCGACTCGCAACCGGCCAGCAAAAACAGGGCGAAAATCAAACCCCAGCCAACTATCCTATGTCTACCACCTTTCATAAAGATCCAGGATCTGCCGTCAAACAAATTTACACAAATTAATCGTACCTTTGCTTTTCGCATTCATTCGACTGTATTTTTTAAGCAAATGCCTCGCATTATATCTCCTTCGTTTCTGTCGGCCGACTTCCTGCGCCTGGGCGACGCGGCCGAAACCGTAAACCGCAGCCGCGCCGAGTGGTTCCACCTCGACGTGATGGACGGCGTGTTCGTGCCGAACATCAGCTTCGGGCTGCCTGTCGTCAAGGCGTTGAGGAAGGCTACGGACAAGACGCTCGACGTCCACCTGATGATCGTGCAGCCGGAACGCTACGTGGCCGATTTCCGAGCGGCGGGGGCGGACTACCTGACGGTGCATGTCGAGGCTTCGACGCATCTGCACCGGACGCTGCAGGCCATCCGCGACGCGGGGATGCGGGCGGGGGTGGCGCTCAATCCGCACACGCCGGTGTGCGCGGTGGAGGAGGTGGCCGAAATGGCGGACATGATCCTGATCATGAGCGTCAATCCGGGCTTCGGCGGACAGCGGTTCATCGCTTCGGCGCTGGACAAGATCAGCCGGACGAAAGACCTGCTCCTGAGAAAAAACAGCCCGGCGCTGATCCAGGTGGACGGGGGAGTGAACACGGACAATGCGGCCCAGCTGTTCGCGGCGGGGGCGGATGTGCTGGTGGCGGGAAACGCGGTCTTCGGTGCGCCGGATCCGGTGGCGGCCATCCAACAGCTGATCGAAGCATAATCACCGTAGTTGTTGCAAGCACAATTTTTGGTTACAGTACCGAACCGTACCTTTTCTGAAGAAAAGGTACCCAAAAGACTTTTAGTTAGCTACGCT
>NZ_CAJTMN010000102.1 GCF_910577125.1 uncultured Rikenella sp. | reverse complement strand
ACGTTTCGCTGCGGCTGTGTCAGCCCAATAGGGTAGAGGCTGCCTGTTAGGGTAGCCCCGGCCAGTTGTGAGTGCGACACGCACCGTTTATTCCGAGAGGCAACGCAACTGAAGACCGTGGCCACGAGAGTTTGCACTGCAGGGATTGAGGCTCGTCTCGCCGAAAACCAAGTACACCCCGAATATACCGTTCGCGGAAGACGAATAGCCGAATCCGCCGTTGCACACGTCCACCGTCGCCCCCGAAGTGTTGCTGCGGAAGCCCGGGGCGGGCCCTCCGACACCCCCGAAAAAAGTTTTCGAGAAAAACGCCCTTTTTACTGTGAAATGATTAACAATAAAAAATTATTCTTATCTTTGTCCTGCCGAGATTCGCCCCGACCGAGGCGTCCCGCATCCGCATCGAAACAATAATAAAAACAACATAAACCATTAAAAACCAACCGTTATGTCAATCGACCTGAGCAAGTACGGCATCAAAGACGTGAAGGAGATCATCCACAATCCGTCTTACGAAGAACTCTACAAAGCAGAGACCTGCAACTGCCTGACCGGGTATGAAAAAGGTGTCGACACCGAACTCGGCGCCGTGAACGTGATGACCGGCGTTTTCACCGGCCGTTCGCCGAAAGACAAGTATATCGTGAAGGACGCCACCACCGAAAACACCGTATGGTGGACTTCCGACTTCGCCAAGAACGACAACAAACCCATCACCCAGGCCGTTTGGAACGACCTGAAGAAGATCGCCACCGACGAACTGAGCGGCAAGAAACTCTACGTGATGGACACCTTCTGCGGCGCCAACCCGGATACCAGACTGAAAGTGCGGTTTATCGTCGAAGTGGCCTGGCAGGCGCATTTCGTGAAGAACATGTTCATCCGGCCGACCGAAGAAGAACTCAAGAACTACGGGGAACCGGACTTCGTCGTGCTGAACGCGTCGAAGACCACCAACCCGAATTGGAAAGCCATGGGGCTGAACTCCGAAAACTTCGTCGCCTTCAACCTGACCGAAAAGATGCAGCTCATCGGCGGGACGTGGTACGGCGGCGAAATGAAGAAAGGGATCTTCTCCATGATGAACTACCTCCTTCCGCTGCGCGGGATCGCTGCCATGCACTGCTCCGCGAATAAGGGGAAAGCTGGCGACGTGGCAATCTTCTTCGGGCTGTCGGGGACTGGGAAAACCACGCTGTCGACCGACCCGAAACGCGAACTCATCGGCGACGACGAACACGGCTGGGACGACAACGGCGTCTTCAACTTCGAGGGGGGATGTTATGCCAAGGTGATCAACCTCGACAAGGATTCGGAACCGGATATCTACAAGGCGATCAAGCGGGATGCCCTGCTCGAAAACGTTACGGTGGATGCCAACGGCAAGATCGACTTCAACGACAAGTCGGTTACGGAGAATACCCGTGTATCGTACCCGATCTATCACATCGAAAACATCGTGAAACCGGTGTCGAAGGCAGGTCCCGCGCAGAAGGTGATCTTCCTGACCGCCGATGCGTTCGGCGTGATGCCTCCGGTGTCGATTCTTACGCCGGAACAGACCAAATACTACTTCCTGTCGGGCTTTACCGCTAAACTGGCGGGTACCGAACGCGGGATTACCGAACCGACTCCGACCTTCTCGGCCTGCTTCGGGGCGGCCTTCCTGACCCTGCACCCGACCAAATACGCCGAAGAACTCGTTAAGCGGATGAAAGCTTCGGGGGCGACCGCCTATATGGTCAACACCGGCTGGAACGGGACCGGCAAACGTATCTCCATTAAGGACACCCGCGGGATTATCGACGCGATCTTGGACGGCTCGATCGACAAGGCAGAGACCAAGATGATTCCGATCTTCAACTTCAAAGTGCCGACCTCGCTGCCGGGCGTAGATTCGAAGATCCTGGATCCGCGGGACACCTATGCCGATCCGGCCGAATGGACCAAGAAAGCTGAAGACCTCGCCGGTCGGTTCGTGAAGAACTTCGAAAAATACACCGACAACGCGGAAGGCAAGGCGCTGGTAGCCGCCGGGCCGCAGCCGACCAAATAACACGTCGGTACCATTGATTTTTGCGCGGAGGCTGCCCGTTTATCGGGCAGCCTCCGTTTTTCGTACCAAAATGTCCGTACATTCCGAAGAAAGTGTAAATTTGTATTCGCAGACCCCGTGTTTGCACCAGTCAACCATGTCGAACATTAAACCCAACCTTGCCCATGAGCAGATAACCTGACAGAGTAGGACATATAGATAAAAGGCGTTAGCTTGTATTTCGGGATTCTGAAACTTCCACAAAACAAAGAATGTCCCCGGAGGAATAAAGTGAACGCCCATGCTGTTTACCAGCGTGGGCTTTATTCCTTTGTTTCGGGGACCAGGTTGTGGAAGACCTCAGAATCCGGCATGCAAAGAATCGAGTCCGCGCTTTTTGTTTGTCCTCGCCACCGGAACCGGACGGACTCGCATTTTTTCCAATCGACAAACAAAACAACAAACAGTCATGAAAAAGATTTTATCCTTGCTTATTCCTGTCGTTCTTTTCGCCTCCTGCGCCGCACCCCGCATCATGCCCCGTGCCGTGAACACCATCAACACCGCACCGCTCGGCGACTTGAATCTCCGGCGCGGCGACTACGAGATCCTGAACACCATCACCGCCGAAGCCACCGTAGTCGCCCGGAAGACGAAGAAAGAGATTCGGGTCTACGAACAAAACAACGAATTCTCACTCGGAGTTAAATTCGGGATGAAATCCGCCAGGTTCGGTGCCCCCGACGGAGAATTTACCGGCATTGTCAAACTCGGCTATTTCGCCAACGACTACAACGCTGCCGATTTGCGGCAACTCGTTTTCGATCCCGAGTCCGTCGCCCGCCGGCTCGCCATCTATCGGGCCATCAATATCGCCAAAGAGCACGGCGCCGACGCCTTCGTCGAACCCACCATTTCCACCAACATCGAACAGGTGAACAAACACGAAGTCGTCTACAAGACTACCGTGACCGCCAAGATCGTCAAACTGAAAACCGACCGATAGAGCGATGAAAAAGACGATTGCATTTTTGAGCACGATCTTGTTGGCCGGTCTGGTCTCGTGCAGCGTGGCCAAGAAAGTCGCTGCCCCTCCCCAGCCCCGCGTGCTGAACCTCGCCCTGACCGAGGATCCGCACCCCAACCGGTTCGTCGAGCTGGACTACGGCATCCGGCTCAACGTGCGCGACGAGCGCGCCGACGGTCGCGTTCTTCAGAAATACGACGCCAGCGCCACCAGCCTGCCCCAGGTCTCCGTCAACCCCGAAGTCCTGTCGTTCGTATCGGAGAACGCCCGGCGTTACATGCGCACGATGGGCTTCAACCTCGACGCCGACATCTCGACCGACTACCTGCTGACCCTCGCCATTCGCGAGTTCAACCTCAGCTACCTCTCCGGCGTCGGCTGGTCGGGTACCGTGCAGCTCAACGTCCAGGTGCACGACCAGAGCGGGAAGCTCGTCTATCCCAGCGTCGTGGCCGTAGGCCGCGCCAGTGTCGGAGGCAGCGGCAGCGATTTTCTCGCCGGCTCGCGAGCCCTGAACACCGCCTACGCCTATGCTCTTCGTGATATCGACTGGGATCGGATCGCCTTCTTTCTCAAGCGTTCCGCCTCGCCCGGGCAGGAGAAGAACAAACAGGTGACCGGTGCCGGCAACACCGCCCTCGAATCGACCGTCATCCGGTGGTACATCGACTCCTCGCCCAAAGGTGCCGACGTTTCGCTCCGCATCGTGTCGTCCACCCCCGAAGTGAAGAACACCAACCAGAACTTCGTCGGTTCGACCCCCTACGAGACCACCGAGACCTTCGATGTCAAGGGCTTGACCTTCAATAACTCCGGCAACGTCCAGGTCGAAGTGGTCTGCGAGAAGGCAGGCTACATCACCCAGCGCCGCCGGTTCAACCTCCGTCAGGCCATCGAACAGAAGGAGATCTCCGCCAAATTCAACCTCGTGAAAGAGGAAGAGTAAGGGCGACCTGCCTCTGTTCAGCGAACGGGAGCGCCGCGACCTACCGGGCCGCGGCGCTCCTTTTTCTCCAGGAGAAACATGAACAGGCCCCTCTGCGGATAACCCGGCTCGCCACTCTTATTTTGCCGGAAACCCCGTACGTTTCTTCGTGTTTTCTTCCTTCCCGAGTGCCCTTGAAATTCCTTTCGAATCGTTATCTTTGGGTGCTTTTTAACTGAAATAACCAAACTTTTTATTATTCCATGAAAAGGATCCTTATTCTCCTTTTTCTGCTCGTCGGCATCCTCGTGAGCCGCGCCGACGAACAACCCAAGTATATCTTTTATTTCATCGGCGACGGCATGGGCCATAACGCGCTGGCATTGACCGAAGCCTGCCTCGCCGATGAACAGGACGACCCCGTCGCCTTCGGCTCCCTGCGCTTCACCCGCTTTCCCGTCGTCGGTTTCGCCACCACCTGGTGTGCCAACCGCCGGATGACCGACTCCGCCGCCGCCGGCACCGCTCTCGCCTCCGGCGAGAAGACCTCCGTCGGCACCATCGGTATGAACGCCGACCACACCGAGCCGGTCTATAGTATTGCCGTCGCCGCCAAAGAGCAGGGTATGCGGAGCGGCGTCGCCACCTCCGTGAGCATCGACCACGCCACCCCCGCCGCCTTTTTCGGCCACCGGCCCGATCGCGGCATGTACCACGAGATCGGCATGGACGCCCCTGAGACCGGCCTTGACCTCTATGCCGGCGCCGGGTTCCTGAAACCCGCCGCCCCGGCCGATGCCGCCGATCAGCGCTCCGTCTACGACGCCCTGACCGACGCCGGCTACAGCATCGCCCGCGGCGACGGCAAACTCAATGGCAAACGCGCCGTGCTCGTTCAGGACACCGCCGCCGACCCCTCGAAACTGCCGCTGGCCATCGACCGTCAGCCCGGCGACCTGACCCTTTCCGCCATCACCCGCCGCTCCATCGACTTTCTGATGCGCGACGGCGGCGCCCGGAACGGCTTCTTTCTGATGGTCGAAGGCGGCCAGATCGACTGGGCCGCCCATGACAACGATGCCGCCTCGCTCGTTCAGGAGGTCAAAGACTTCGACGATGCCATCCACGTCGCCGTCGAATTCTACCTCCGCCACCCCGAAGAGACCCTCATCGTCGTCACCGCCGACCACGAGACCGGCGGCCTCGCCTTGGGGCGCGGCAACCTCGGATACGATACCTATTTCGGCCTTTTGAACGCCCAGAAATGCTCCCGCGGCGCCCTGAAACACGCCATCGGCCAGACTGCCGACTGGGCCGCCGCCAAAGCCCTGCTGAGCGAAAAGATGGGCTTCGGCAGCCTCGTTTCGCTGAGCGAAGCCGACTGGGCCGACCTCGAAAAAGCCTACGGCGAACGGCCCTCCCGTTGTGCCGACCGGGCCGTCGACCTGCTGGCCCGTTATTCCGGCGCCGGCTGGACGACCGGCAGCCATTCGGCCACCTACGTGCCCGTCTTCGCCCTCGGCGTCGGCTCCGAACAGTTCCGCGGCCGTCAGGATAACACTCAGATTTCCGGCACCTTGCGCCGACTGATCCAGAACCGGTAATCTCCGAATCCTCTCCCGCCCGGTGAAAATTTCCGCCCCGATTTTGAAATCACCGGAAAATTGCGTTACTTTATAGAGAATTTAAAACCTCACGCCAATGAATACCATCACTTTCAACGAACTGCGGCGGATCAAAGACAGCCTGCCCAGCGGGAGCATGCAGCGGATCGCGGATGAATTGGGGATCGATGTGGACACCGTTCGCAACTACTTCGGTGGCACACACTACAAATCGGGCGAAGGGAATCCTTCGGGATTGCATATCGAACAAGGACCGGACGGGGGGATTGTTATGCTCGACGACCGGACGATTCTGGACAAAGCGCTCGCGATTCTCAAAGAAGCCTGATCCGGCGCACACATAGCATTCCGGCACCGACCTCCTTTTTCGGGCTGGAATCTTTGACCCCGACGGGGTTATTTGCACGAAATTTGCAGATAACCCCGTCGAAGTTTTTATCGAATCAATCATCTATCAGGTAAAGCTATGAAAAAGTTATTCTTCAGCCTGCTGTTCGGCGCCGCCCTCGGCACCTTCGCCTTTGCCGGCGAGAAATCCGTTTCGGTCAGTGAGAAAGAGGCCTCCCCCGGCGAGAGAACCGTCTACACCACCGACCCGACCACCCTGCCTCCGCAGGCCCAGACCTTTCTTCGCAAACACTTCTCGACCCTGAGCCTTCGTCAGATCAAAGTTGAAGATGACGCCGACGGCCGGTCGTACGACGTGAAACTCGCCGGCGGGTGTGAGATCGACTTCAACCACCGGGGCGAATGGACTCAGGTCGATTGCGGCCGCACCGCCGTTCCGACCTCCGTGCTTCCGGAGCGGATCGCCCGTTACGTATCCGACCATTATCCCCGGTTGTTCGTTGTCTCCATCGAGCGCGAATCGGACAAATATGAAGTCGAACTTTCGGACAAGACCGATCTGGAATTCGACCTTCGCGGCGACTTTCTTCGGATCGATTGAGTTTTGAGAGTGCTGTGATTTTTCGCGCCTCGTCCTCGTGCAGCAGCAGCGAGGGCGAGGCCTTTGTTTTGGAGCGTCCGCCGGCGCGCGAACAAAGAACGGTGCGAAGAATTGGGCTGAGCAGAAAAGTGGAAATGCGTAGCATTTCCCGTCCACGGGACGTGGGGCCCGGCCGGCCCGAGGCCAGTTCTATCCGGTTGGGGTAGAGGCGGCCCTGTCGGAGTGCCCGAAGGCACCGC
>NZ_CAJTMN010000101.1 GCF_910577125.1 uncultured Rikenella sp. | reverse complement strand
TCCTCTTTAAGCGGGGCGGGCGACTGTCGAGCTTCGAGCCGGACGGAACTGCCCTACGCGGGCGGCGTCCGGGTGACCCCGGCGGGACGGAGCGAAACTACGTTTCGCTGCGGCTGGGTCAGCCCAATAGGGTAGAGGTTGCCTGTTAGGGTAGACCCGGCTATTTCGGAGTGCCCGAAGGCACTTTATTCCGAGAGGCAACGCAACTGAAAACCGCTGGCCCGGTACGCCGCGTAGCTGGGGTAGAGTACCGTCGCGTAGAAGTACAAGTACATGCCACGGTAGTGGTCGCCCGAATCGTAGGACGTGGACGACCAGCTGTACCCGAAGCTGCCGACGTACCACAACGCGCCCTCGCCGCTGCCGCGGTAGCCCGGGGCGGGACAGGATACTGCAGAAGAAAAGGATTACAAGTATTTTTCGAGATCGATCCCCGTCGGCAGAAACCGTTCGAGATCAGCCTTGTGGACATACAGCTCCTTGACCACCGCCGACGAGATGGCTCCCAGATACGGATCCGTCAACAGATAAAAGGTCTCGATTCCCGGATCCAGCCGCTTGTTGATCGCATCGATCGTGCGGTCGCTCTCGAAATCATCCACCGACCGCAACCCCCGCAGCAAGATATTGATTCCCTGTCGGTGACAGAAATCCGCCGTCAGTCCGTCATAGGTCTCCACCCGCACCCGCGGCTCCGCGCGAAACACATCGCGGATCAGCCGGACACGGTTTTCCATCGTCAGGAGCCCCTTTTTCTTGATGTTGTAGCCCACCCCCACGACAACTTCGTCGAACAGAGCGAGCGCCCGCCGCACGATATTTTCGTGACCGGCCGTAAACGGATCGAAAGACCCGGCGAAGATGGCTTTTTTCTCCATGTCCATGAAACTTCGTGCAAACTTTTAGGTAAAGATAAACATTTTTCATACCTTTGCGCCACTTGTCCGAAACAACGGCGGTTTTGCACAAACCAGGGAACGGGGAAGATTCGCTCTTCGCGGTTCGTTTTTCAAGAACGTTGTGGGAAGACAAGGGATTGACAATCAATAAATTCATCCAAACATGTCAACCAAAATCAGACTGTCGCGGCACGGGAAGAAAGGGTACGCTTTTTATCACATCGTGGTGGCAGACAGCCGTGCGCCGCGCAACGGACGTTTTATCGAAAAACTGGGAACCTACAACCCGAACACCAATCCGGCTACGGTGGTGCTTAACTTCGAAAGTGCTGTACGGTGGATCGGCGTGGGGGCACAACCGACCGATACCGCCCGCTCGATTCTTTCGAAAGAAGGGGTGATGTACCGTCATCACCTGAACGGCGGGGTAAAGAAAGGCGCATTCACCGAAGAGGTGGCCGAACAGAAGTTCGCGAAATGGAAAGCTGAAAAAGAGGCCAAAACGGCATCGACCAAAGCTGCCCTGGATGCCGCTAAGGCAAAGACCGCTAAGGAACGCCTGGAAGCTGAAACGAAAGTGAAAGAGGCCAAGGCGGCTGCTTTGGCAGCAAAACTGGCGGAAGCCGCTGCTGCGGCAAAGGCGGCTGAAGCATCGGAAGAAGCTGCCGAAGCTGCGGCTGAAACGGCCGAAGGGGATACGGCTGCGGCAGAAGAAGCTGCTGCGGAATAAATTTCCGGGGACAGCCCCCCCCTTATTTCTATTCGAACAACATCGGGAAAACCTTGCTTCGTTGCGGAGCGGGGTTTTCTTTTTCACATAAAACGGTACGCAGCAAAATGGGAAAATCAAACGACTCGACTTATGCAGCCCGCGCTTCGGCGATCGAAACGGCGGCGCAGCGCGGTGAATGGATCGTCGGGCGGATCAAAAAAGAGTACGGAAATGCGGCCGACGGGAACGGAACGCTGCTGGTGTCGCTCTATGACGATTTTCCGGAAGATTTGGAGGAAGGGACTCCGCTGTGGACGGTGATCGACTCGCTGGCCGTACCGCTTTACGTCGCCTCGTTCGAGCGGCAGGGCAGCAGTCGGGGCGTTATGGTTTTCGATGATTTCGAAACGCCGGCGGAGGTGAAGTTGTTAATCGGGAAAACCCTCTATTTCCCTCCTGTTTCCGCAGAGCGCGAAGAGACCGGAGAGGCGGATTTGAGCACGCTGATCGGGTATGAACTGACCGACCGGGTTTCGGGCCGGACGGGGATTGTACGGGAATTTTACGACTACCCGGGCAATCCTTTGCTGGGCGTCGATTTCGACGGCCGCGAGGTGCTGGTTCCCGCGTCGGACGGGATGATCGAAGTGGTCAGCGTCCGGAAGAAGCGGCTGGCCGGGGAGCTGCCGGAGGGGCTGTTCGAACTTTGATACAGGGAAACGAAAAATCTTTGGTTTTGCCATGATGGATCATCGATTTGAAAGCTTGTTTCAGCGTTTCCAAGAGGGAGATGCACAGGCACGAAACGAGATCGTACAACTCGCCGAGGCCGGCGACGCCAGAGCGCAATTCAAGCTCGGAGTCTGCTATGACCAGGGATGGGGCGTTGACCAGGACTACACCGAAGCTGTCAAATGGTACCGTCTCGCGGCGGAACAAGATCATGCCGAGGCTCGCTTCAATCTCGGGGACTGTTATAAGGACGGACTGGGGGTCGAACAGGACTACACGAAAGCAGCGGAGTGGTTTCGTCTCGCAGCCGAACAGGGACTGCCTGACGCGCAATACAACCTCGGAGTCTGTTATGCGAACGGGGTGGGAGTCGAACTGGATTACAAGGAAGCCGTGAAATGGTATCGCAAAGCAGCCGGACAAGGATATGCCGATGCGCAATACAACCTCGGCATCTGCTATAAAAATGGGCGGGGCGTCAGACAGAGCTACAAGAAAGCAGCGAAATGGTACCGACTGGCAGCCGAACAGGGAGATGCGGATGCGCAGTTCAGACTCGGTCTCTGCTATATGAACGGAGAAGGCGTAAAATCAGATGCTGCGGATGCGTGCGAATGGTTCCGTCTCGCGGCGGAACAAGGATTTGCCGAAGCACAATGCAACTTTGGCAACTGCTACTATTTCGGTTTCGGAACCGACCAGAACGATGCCGAAGCCGTGAAGTGGTACCGCCTCGCGGCGGAACAAGGAGATGCCGATGCGCAATACAACCTCGGGCTCTGCTATAAACACGGCAGAGGGGTCAAACTGGATGCGGTGGAAGCCGTGAAGTGGTGGCGTCGGGCGGCCGAACAAGGATTTCAGGAAGCCGAAGCCAGGTTGGCCGAACTACGCTGAGACACAGCATCCCGGACGGAGAATCGATAAAATTCCGGCCAACGGTTTTCCGTCCGATACCCGGTCGCGCGAGCCCATGCCCCGTAAAGTGGAAATGCATAAGCATTTCCACTTTTCATTTCAGCCCAATTCCCGTCCGCGCGCCTAATAGCTGAAACTGCTGCCGCCCAAGAACTCCCGAAGGATCGATGTCGGCGGAAGATCCCGATCCGGAATCTCGACGAAATAGTCCAAAAACCGCGACAGCCGCAACGCTTCGGCAAACTCCGGCGTATTGGCCGGAACACGCCCCAACAACGGCTGGGCGTACCTCTTCAGAATCGAAATCTCGAAAAACAAAGCGGTGTTCACCATCACGTCGGCCTGTTCCTGGAACGGAAAGATGTATTTGTCCTCGCCGCGCCGGACACTCCCCCACCCCCGGATCGTATCATAAGCCGAACGCCCCCGATACTTGCTGTCCCGCACGATCCGCCGCAACAGCCGGTTGTCGGTCGTCGAAATGACGGTCATGTCGTCCAGCGAAAGGGTGGTCAGGGCCGAGGCGTAAATCTTGTACTTGAGGTGCTCTTCGATATGGGGCGTCAGAGCCGGATTCAGGCCGTGAATCCCCTCTACGATCACGATGCTCCGGTCGTTGAGCTGCAGGGTCGTCCCGTCGTAATAGCGTTTGCCGTCCGTAAAACGGAACTTGGGCATCTCGACCTGTTCGCCTGAGAAAAGACGGTTCAGATCGGAGTTGAAAGCCTCGACATCGACCGCGCCGAGCGATTCGAAATCGTAATCGCCGTTCTCGTCCCGCGGGGTGTGCTCCCGGTCGACGAAATAGTTGTCCATCGAGATGGTCTGCGGTTCGAGCCCCAGCACCCGCAGCTGGATGGAGAGCCGTTTGGCCAGCGTAGTCTTGCCGCTCGACGACGGGCCGGCCACCAGCACGATCTTAACGCCGCTCTTCCGGTGGCGTTCGGCGATGACGTCGGCAATCCGGGCGAGGGTCTTCTCCTGCAAGGCCTCGCCGACCTTGATGAGTTCGCCCGCCTCGCCGGCCAGCACGCGCGAATTGAGCGACCCGACGTCCGCAATGCGCAGGATATCAGACCACTCCTGATTTTGCTGGAAGACGGAGAAGAGTTTCGGTTCGAGACGCATGGGTTCGACCTTGGTCCAGTCGTCGCGCCGGGGCATCTGCAGCACGAAGCCACCGCCGAATGCGTGCAGGTCGAAAGTCGTCAGCACACCGGTCGAAACGGCCATCGCTCCGTAAAAATAACCGGGCAGACCGCCGAGGTTATAGACTGTCACGAAGCACTGGGGCCACGTGCCGAGCAAGGCTACCTTATCCTCGAACCCGCAGCTGCGGTAGAGTTTCTCGACGTCGGAGAAGAGCAGTTTTTCGCGTACGATCGGCAGGTTGAGCTCAACGAGTGTCCGCATCCGTTTCTTAATCTCTTCGACCTGTTCGGCACCGATCGACCCGGCTCCCTCGATCTCGCAATAGTATCCCCGGGCTGCCGTATAAAGCACGCGCAGCCGGGCTTTCGGATAGAGGTCGGAGACGGCTTTGTGCAGCAGGAAAAAGAGCGACCGGGCATAGACCCGCATGCCGTCGGACGAGACCATCTCGACAAACCGCAGACTCTTCGGCGAGTAGATCCGCGTGTTGAGCTCTTTCATCCGGTTGTCGGCAAAACAGGCGATTACGGGCGATTCGGTGCGCAGGGCCAGCATCTCCAAGGCCTGCTCCAGCGTGGAGCCCTCTTCGACATAAAGGGTCGTATCGTTGTTCTCGCAGTAAATCTGTATGGGGCGTGTCGTCATAATCCCGAATAGTTTGCAAAAAGTATTCCTAAAGATACGGAATTTTTCTTTCCCGGGCTATTATTTCTCGGAGAAAATCGTTCGACGTTCACGGACTGCGATCGCCCGCACCCACCGTTCCGGCCCGGCCGACCAGTTGTCGCGTGCCCGAGGCGACAAGGTCTCCTGCGCAGTCAGCCAGGCGGCCAAGGCGACTCGATAGTCTTCGGCCACAACGGTCACAGGCCACCCTTCGTTCTGAAGTTCCCGGGCCCGAAAGGAGTTGAGCACGAGGGTATAAGTGCGATCGGGGTCGAACGGTTCGCCGCATTCGGTCTCGTAGATCGTCACGCGGTGTCCGGGCCGGGCGGTCAGGTCGACCCGGAACCGAAGGCCAGCCACATCGTCGTGCAGATAATAGGGCACTTTCAAACGCACCAAGTCCGACTGTGGCCCGGCGATCCGGAAAAAGCGCATCCCGAAAATCTTTTCGATCCACTCTTTCAACCTCCGCCCGGGCAACCGAACGACCACCAAGCGGTTGTCGAATCGAAAGAGGGGTAAAATGTCGCTCAACGACAAGTCGCCGGCGGGCAGTGTCACATCCATCGCGGGCGGCGCAAAAAACGAAACGTCGGCTCCGGGAGCCGACGAGAGCTGAAAACGGTGAAAGAGGTCGGCAAAGGCGGAAGGGCCGAAAAATCCGTCCCGTGTGGTAATCGCGGTGTCGAGCTTCGCCACAAGCTCCAGAAAAAAGCGCCGCATCCGCTTCTCATCTGCGGCAAATCGCTCTTTCAGGGATTTCGAGGGCCGGATATCCGAAAAGTCGTACCGCCTGACACGCACGGCAGTATGTCCGTCGATTTCATACCGGTCGGCGACGAGCCACTCGTGTTCGCCGAGCGAATCCACTGCGGCGGGGGTCACGCCGAATTGTGCGGCCAGCGAATCTCCTGCGGCGGCGGAAAGATATCCGGCTGCCTGCATCACTCTTGGTCGCAAAGTGCTATCCACAAGCGCCGCATAAACCGCGTCGCCTAACGGCATCTTCCTCCGGGGGATGTCCACGGCAAAGACCGACGCTTCGCCGAGTTCTGCCTGCCAGGTCTCGACAAAACGGGCGACGGCTGTCAGCGAACCGGCCCGATATCTGCCGGTTACGGGATCGAAATCCATCGTGGCGGCATCGCCGGCGGTCACGACGAGCCGCCGGTGGGACTGGGCGGAGACAAGAACGCTCAGCAGACTGAAAAACAAACTGATAACTACTCTACGCATCATTCGTTTCTGCGTGTTTCTTGGCGAGGAGTACCCCGCCCCGGGCTGTCACGAGAGGAGTAACGGGGCACTGGGGGTCGTCGGCAGCAATGGAATCAGTTGGGCTTCGACGGTCAGCCACACGAATGGCATGAACATGAATTTCAGTGTGACGTGGCTTCGTTCCAGCACTTCGGACAGCCGTGCCTACGGTTTTCAGTTGCGTTGCCTCTCGGAATAAACGCGCCCACAGGGCGTCTTACTGGCAGCCTCTACCCTATTGGACTGACACAGCCTTAGCGAAACGTAGTTTCGCTCCGTCCCGCCGGGGTCACCCGGACGCCGCCCGCGTAGGGCAGTTCCGTCCGGCTCAAAGCTCGACCGCGCGCGACTGCTGGAGTAGGAAATCGTTAGAACCATAGTGAATGGTTCTAACAAGATTTCCGCCAGCGCACGGACAAAGAACAGCACCAAGCTCGACCGCGCGCCACGCCTTAAAAAGGGAAATCGGCAAAATGCACCTGGGCGTTTTGACAAGATTTCCCTAGGCGCGCGGAAAAAGCTCGTTTATCCGATAAGTTTCGGGCGGCGGTCCGTCTTGAGTTCTAAGTCAATCTCTTCTCTCTGTTCCGCTTAGGCCGCGGGGGCCCCTACTTTCTACTATGTGG
>NZ_CAJTMN010000100.1 GCF_910577125.1 uncultured Rikenella sp. | reverse complement strand
AAGAACAGTCGCAGCCCCAAGCACCGCCCCGTGTCCGCCTCACTGCGGCTCCGCTCCCGCTCCGCCACATTTCGCGCGCCTGGCGATTCATTCTCTTTCGGCTCATCGCCGAAATAGTTGAATCGCCTCTTTTGGCGGCGGCGCGCGTTGAAGTCGCCCGCTGGGATTTCATCTCGATTTTGCTCACCGCAAAACGAGTGAAATCCCTCTTACGCGGGCGGGCGGTGCGTGCCGCACTCCCAATGGGCAGCCTCTACCCTAACAGGACGGAACTGCCCTCGGGCCGGGCAGGCCCCGCGTGCCCGCGGTGGGCAATTGGCTGGAGTAGCCCAACTCCTCGCCTCGTTCTTTGTCCGCGCGCCATAACGCGAATGCGTCAACCGGCCGGGCCCCGCCAAATAAGGCAGGGATAACCCCAGTAAAAGCCCCTGTGGGGCCCCGCGGCGGGCAATTGGCCGTGTCAGCCCAACCCGCTACTCGCACACTACACGCCGCCCCGCGAGACTGCAGACATATGCCCCGAAAACAAACCGGGCTGCGCCTCAACAGAGACGCAGCCCGAGGAATTTTGCAAGCCAGTCCGCCGCCTATTTCTTAAAGTAGCGGTTGTACAACCCTTCGAAGCCCTTGCCATGCCGAGCCTCATCCTTGCACATTTCGTGCACCGTGTCGTGGATCGCATCCAGCCCCAGCTCCTTAGCCCGCGTCGCGATGCGTTTTTTGTCTTCGCAAGCGCCGGCTTCGGCTTCCATACGGGCCTTCACGTTGGTCTTGGTATCCCAGACCACCTCACCCAGCAGTTCGCAGAACTTCGCCGCATGTTCGGCCTCCTCCCACGCATAGCGTTTGAAAGCCTCCGCAATTTCCGGATACCCCTCGCGATCCGCCTGCCGGCTCATCGCCAGATACATCCCCACCTCCGTACACTCACCCGTGAAGTGCGCCTTGAGCCCGTCGAGCACCTCCGCATCGACCCCTTTGGCCACCCCGATCACATGCTCGTCCACAAAAGTCAACCCACCGGTCTGTTCCACATACTCCTTGAATTTGCTTTTCGGCTGTTTGCACTGCGGGCAGAATTCCGGCGCTTCGTCCCCTTCGTGAATGTAGCCGCACACCGTACAAATGAATTTCTTTTTCATAACTGTGAATGGTTTGTTTTGGTTTGGAAATGATTATTAGTTGTTCTGAACGTTTTTCTTTGCGCACTCCCGGCAAATCCCCCGACAATAGAGCTGCACCGCCTCGATCCGATGCCCCTCCGCCACCGGCAGCCGCGGCGCTTCGGACAAGCATATATCGTACACCCCCCCGCAAGCCGTACAGTATAGGTGCCCGTGCACCGACATATCCCCGTCGAACCTCGAACACCCCGGCTCGATCGTAAGGTGCGCCGCCGCCCCCCGCTCCACCAGCAGATTGAGCGTATTGTAGACCGTCGTTTTCGACAGCGTCGGCATCTGCGGCACCAAAGCCCCGTAGACCTCCTCCGCCGTCGGATGCGTACGATGCTTCAAGAGGTAGTCCATCACCGCCACCCGCTGCACCGAAGGCCGCACCCCGCACCGCCGCAACACCGCCGCCGCATCCTCATCGATTCGCTTCATAATTTGTAATGATTACAAATCTATAACGAGTACAAAGTAAAACTATTTTATCGAGTTCTCCAAAATTTTCTTTCGCTTTTTCTCCGAAATAATTATCTTTATCCAACTTCAACAGAAGCCCCGTCCATCCTCCCGCACAAAGATTGCAACGCACATTAAAGCAGCGCAATTATTATCGAATAATTTTAAAAATAAAACAATTCATCGAAATTTAGAAATATTCGATTGCGATGTTTATATTTGAGGTGCGGTTCGATTTCAGATCGAGCAGTAAAACTATTTTTTCACTTTTTAAATTCATGTTGTCATGAAGAAATTAACCAAAATCCTGTTGGCTGCCGGCGGCGCAGCCCTGATTTGCGGTGCGTCGGCAATGACCTACCTCAAAGCACAAACCCAACAATCGGAGCTGTCCGACCTGACCCTTCAAAATTTGGAAGCCATGGCTTTACCGCCTGATGAAATGGATAAATGGGATGAACTCGAAATTACGTTGGATTGTAATCAATTTTGCACTCGGGATCCGTATAGAGCTTGTCGGGTTCCGGTTATCATTAATGAAAGTCAACATACTTATACTTGTGATAGCTGGCGCAAATGATTCGATTCAATTTGTGTAACTCAAAGAGCTGGTATACTACCCCATATCAGCTCTTTCATTTGTCAGATAGTTTATGAAGCCCTATTTTGTACCTATCTTAGGCCTGTTGTGTATCGTTTTTTCCTGCGCCGGCCCGAAAAACCCGAAAAGCGATTCACAATACCCCGGTGCCGAGACCTTTACCGACAGCCTCGTTCCCGAAGTGCGCTCCCTGACCGGCGAAAAATTGCCATTTCCGGAACTCATGGAGCCCCTGGCCCTCGTTCAGCAGAACGGCTATATCTATCTGGTCAACAGCGACCGGATGAAGAGCCGGATTTCCGTCTACACGACCGACGGCCGCCGGTTGTGCGACATGCTGAGCCGCGGTCGGGGCCCCGGCGAAGCGCTGAGCGGCCGCTACCTTTATTATGCCCCGCAACGGAACGCCCTCGTTCACACCGACTACGTACAGCAGAAAGTCCTGCTGTATGATGTGGACACCTTGGAAAACAACCTCTCCCGTTTGGCCGGCGGTGCGGATCGGGACGGGATTGTGATTCGTCCCCAGGAGGAGATTCGTTTGGATGAAACCGCCTGCTGGCGCAGTTTCCCTGCCCGAAACGGCGAAACGGTCTCTCTGACCCTCTCCGAAGGCGACCGGCCGTGGATCATCACGACCGATCCGAACGGAACGCTCCTCCGGTCTTGCGGAGCGCATCCCGAATTGCCCGACGCAGTCGATCCGGTCTACTGGTCACAGATTTTCGCCTGCAACGCCGTCGTCGATTCCGCCGCCGGCCGGATGGCCGTTTTGTATCAGAACACCGACCTGCTCGACATCTACGACCTCGCGACCGGCGAACGTCTGCACCGGCTGCACGGCCCGGCAGGCTTTTATCCGAAATTCCGGTGCGAGCGACAGGGAAATACCTATCCGGCCTTTTCGATCGACGGCGAGACCCGCGACGCCTACTTCGTCGGCGTCTCTCGCGGCGGCTTGATCTGGGCCTCGTACTCCGGCCACCCGGTATCAGACGAGATTCAGCCCGTACAGCACATCTATGCTTTCGACTGGGAGGGCACACCCCGGATGAAATTCACCGTCGACCGTCCGGTTCTTTCGTTCGACGTCGACCCGGAGAGTCGGACGATCTATGTTTTGTCGTATGAAGAAGACGGGAATTCGCATGTTTATCGGTATGTTTATTAAAAGAAGCCTGTTTTTACGATTCTGTTTGCCTGTACTCTGCTGGCCGCTGGCCTATTCTTGCGCCTCCCGATCGGGTGCAGAGCAGTTGCAGCAGACAATCGGCTCTCGGTTGGAATTTCCGACCCGTTTGGCCGCTCGAACCATGGATCGCGACACCATGCTTTCCTGTCGCGACACCTCCGCGTCGGCCAAAGTTTTGGTCTATTACAATGCCGAAGGATGCACTCCGTGTCGGCTCAAGCAACTGTTCGAGTGGCATGCATTGATGCAGGACTTGGGGGCAGCAGATAGCACGTGTCGGTTTTTGTATCTGCTGAACACGAGTGCTACGACCGTCGATGAAATTGAAGTTGCTCTTTATGGCAGCCGTTTCGATTATCCAGTATTTCTCGACACCGCCGGGGTTTTCGAGCGCTCGAACCCCGGCCTGCCGGCGAACCCTGTGTTCCACACCTTCCTTTTGGATCGGGAGAACCGCGTCGTGCTCGTCGGCTCCCCGATCGGGAACCCCAAGATGTGGGAGCTGTATAAGAGCACCATCTCCCGCCTCGTCGCCAACGGCGGCACCCTGCCGCAATAAGCGCCCGCTTCTGCCCGCCCCGCAAACCAAACGAACCGCCGCAACCGACACCCGATCGCTTGCGGCAGTCTTTTTTTCGGCCACAACCCGCGCCGGACACCAAAAATTTGTGTAATACGAAAAAGGGAAATATCTTTGTTAGCAGGAAAACAATGCGCACAGAAGCCGGCCCGAGGCTTCGCCTCCCGGCTCCGGCGGTTCCCTTTTCCCCGACACCGCACGACACACGACTCGGCTTACAAAATACAAATCATTCAAAACAACCAAACCTATGAGTAAACTCTGGAGCTCCTCCATCGGGAAGAAACTCGTAATGAGCCTCTCAGGCCTGTTCCTGCTCATCTTCCTGCTCGTCCACCTCGTGGCCAACCTCTTCTTCTACGGAGGGGAAGACGCCTACAACGCCATGTGCGAATTCATGGACACCAACCCCGTGATCCAAGTCATGGTACCCGTGCTCGCCGCCGGCTTCGTGATCCACATCGCGTGGGCCACCGTCATCACCCTGAAGAACCGGACCGCACGGCCCGTGAAGTACAAAGTACAAGACCTGAGCGCCTCCTCGACCTGGGAATCTCGGAACATGTACGTACTGGGCATCATCATCCTCGGGATCCTCGCCTGGCACCTGACCGACTTCTGGAGCCACATGCAGCTCCAGCACTTCATCGGCGGCGAAGCCGTGAACAACCCGTACGAACTGCTCATCCAGACCTTCGCCAACCCGATCGTCTCGATCCTCTACATGGTCTGGATCATCGCCCTGTGGTTCCACCTGCGCCACGGCTTCTGGAGCGCCTTCCAGACCATCGGCCTCGACAACCAGATCTGGATCCGCCGGTGGCAGTGCGCGGCACGAGTCTACGCCCTGATCGTAGCCGTCGGCTTCATCTCGATTCCGATCGCCGTACTGATTCTCGCCATCTTCGGCAAGTAGCCGTCCGATACGGCGAGAGCCATCCACCCACTATTTTTCAGAACCCAATCATTCCGAAAAACACATGAGCAACAAACTCGACTCCAAGATTCCCGAAGGGCCGTTGGCCCAGAAGTGGAGCAAACATAAAGCAGACATCAAAGTCGTCAGCCCGGCCAACAAACGCAAACTGGACGTGATCGTCGTCGGGACCGGCCTTGCCGGAGCCTCCGCCGCCGCCTCGCTCGGCGAGCTGGGATACAACGTCAAAGTCTTCTGCATCAGCGACTCGCCGCGGCGCGCACACTCCATCGCCGCACAAGGGGGGATCAACGCAGCCAAGAACTACCAGAACGACAACGACTCCGTCTACCGCCTCTTCTACGACACCATCAAAGGGGGCGACTACCGGGCACGCGAAGCCAACGTCTACCGACTCGCCGAAGTAGCCAACTCCATCATCGACCAGTGCGTGGCACAAGGCGTGCCCTTTGCGCGCGACTACGGCGGACTGCTCGACAACCGCTCGTTCGGCGGCGCACAAGTTTCGCGCACCTTCTATGCACGCGGCCAAACCGGGCAGCAGCTGTTGCTGGGAGCTTATGCCGCGCTGAACCGGCAGATCCAGAAAGGCTCCGTCAAGTCATACCCGCGGCATGAGATGCTCGACGTCGTGCTGATCGACGGCAAAGCACGCGGGATCATCACCCGGAACCTCGTGACCGGCGAGATCGAACGGCACGGAGCACACGCCGTGCTGATCTGCTCCGGAGGCTACGGCAACGTCTTCTTCCTCTCGACCAACGCCATGAACTCCAACGGATCGGCCGCCTGGCAGTGCTATAAGAAAGGAGCCATGTTCGCCAACCCGTGCTTCACCCAGATCCACCCGACCTGTATCCCGAAACACGGCGAACAGCAGTCGAAACTGACCCTCATGTCGGAATCGCTGCGGAACGACGGCCGCATCTGGGTACCGAAGAAGATGGAAGACGTCGAAGCGGTACGCTCGGGCGCCAAGAAAGCCTCTCAGATTCCGGAAGAAGATCGCGACTACTACCTGGAACGCCGTTATCCGGCCTTCGGGAACCTCGTTCCGCGCGACGTGGCATCGCGGGCAGCCAAAGAGCGGTGCGACGCAGGGTTCGGGGTGAATGAAACAGGTCTCGCCGTCTTCCTCGACTTCTCGACCGCCATCAAACGCTTGGGTAAAGAGGTCATCGCACAACGCTACGGGAACCTGTTCCAGATGTACGAAAAGATCGTCGACGTGAATCCGTACGAAGAACCGATGATGATCTATCCGGCCGTGCACTATACGATGGGAGGCATCTGGGTCGACTACAACCTGATGACCACCATTCCGGGGCTGTACGCATTGGGCGAAGCCAACTTCTCGGATCACGGGGCCAACCGCTTGGGGGCATCCGCGCTGATGCAGGGCCTGGCGGACGGCTACTTCGTGATTCCGTACACCCTGGGCGACTACCTCTCGCACGACATCCAGACGCCGAAGATCGACACCAACCATCCGGCATTCGCCGAAGCGGAAAAGGCCGTGACGGACAAGATCAACAAACTGTTCTCCATCAACGGGAAACGCTCCGTAGACGACCTGCACAAAGAGCTGGGGAACATCATGTGGGAATACGTCGGCATGGGCCGCACCAAAGAGAGCCTCGAAAAGGCGATCACGGAGATCCAACGGCTCCGGAAAGAGTTCTGGTCGAATGTCCGGGTACCGGGCGTCGAAGGCGAATTCAACCAGGAGATCGAAAAGGCGCTCCGCGTGGCGGACTTCATGGAGATGGGCGAACTCATGGCGCGCGACGCCCTGAACCGCAACGAATCCTGCGGCGGCCACTTCCGCGAAGAGTTCCAGACGCCGGAAGGCGAAGCGCTGCGCGACGACGACAACTATGCCTACGTCGCAGTCTGGGAATACAAGGGCCCGGACGCGGAACCGGAACTCCACAAAGAAAAACTGGTCTTCGAAACGGTTCACCTCGCTCAACGCAACTACAAAGACTAACCACATTTTCCCATCTTTTAACTCGTTCTTTCTGTCCCTAACCGGAGGGTACTGTTCTCTTTGTGAACAAAGAGAACCAGAAAAACTTTAGAGGATGC
>NZ_CAJTMN010000099.1 GCF_910577125.1 uncultured Rikenella sp. | reverse complement strand
GTTGCGTTGCCTCTCGGAATAAACGGCACCCACAGGGTGTTTTATTGGCAGCCTCGGCCTTAATCGGCAGCCGCTACCCCAACGTTGGCCCGGTCTACCCCAATGGCAGCCGCTATCCGGAGACTACCCCGAACGAGACTGTCGCTGCCCCAAAGCAGCCGCCCGCCACTCAAAAAAAACGACACAAAGAACCGCATAAGCCCGATCCTCACCACATACAAGAAATCGGAAACGAATGAACAACAGCAACATCTTCGGCCCACGCGCCGGAGCGCCCCGCAGCAGCGTGGTCATGAACCTCATCATCCTGACCGTCGTCGTCTTTCTGGCCCAGATCCTACTGCCCGAAGGAGTCGGCGGCGAACGCATGATCGACCTCTTCGGACTCCACTTCTGGAAATCGGCCGACTTCCATATCTGGCAACCCCTCACCTACCTCTTTCTCCACGGAGGATTCGACCACCTGTTCTTCAACATGTTCGCCCTCTGGATGTTCGGCCGCGTGCTCGAATACGACATGGGGTCGGGACGATTTCTGGCCTACTACCTGATCTGCGGCGTGGGGGCCGGGCTGTGCAACCTGGGAGTCAACTGGATCGAATACAACCATTTCGTCGGACTCGGCTATGCCGAAACCATGCCCGCCCAATTGCAAGCATGGGCCGACCGCATCGTCACCATCGGCGCCTCGGGAGCCGTGTTCGGCGTGCTGCTCGCCTTCGGCATGTTCCATCCGAACGACCGAATCATGCTCCTCATCCCCCCGATTCCGATGAAAGCCAAGTGGTTCGTCGTCGCATACGGCGTGCTGGAGCTCTTCCTCGGCGTGACCCAGCAGGGGTCGAACATCGCCCACTTCGCACACGTCGGCGGGATGCTCTTCGGCTTCATCCTGCTCCGGATCTGGAAACGAACCGGCAAAATTTATTACTGATACCCCCCCTCTCCCTCCGATGAGCGCCAACCGTTACAACACCGGAAGCAATTACTACTACATCGACCAGAGCCAGCCGAAACGGTGGTGGCGCACCCTGCTCCACCTGCTGCTCGTTCTGGTGACCGTCCTGTTCGCCGGCGCACTCGTGATGGCCTATCTCAGCACCGGCATCAGCCCGGAGCGGAGCTGGATTTTCGCCTTCTTCGGCCTCGGCGCCCCGTTCCTCTTCTTCGGCAACTTTATCCTGTTGCTCGTGTGGATGATCCGGTGGCGGTGGTGGGCGCTGGTGCCGGCCGTCACCCTGCTGATCGGACTCGGACACCTCGGCACCCTCGTCCGCTTCGACTTCCGCAAAGCATACCCGACAGAGAACACGGCCGCACGGCAATCCGCCAAGAAAGATCCCCAGCGGCTCTCGATCCTCACCTACAACGTCCACGGCTTCGCCTACGGACAGACCCGGCACGACGGATACCGGCGGGTGGTGGACAGCGTGGCCGCCTACGTGCAGCGCCTGCAGCCCGACATCGTCTGCTTCCAGGAGTACGAGACGATGAACCGCGACGACGTGCGGCTGATCGACAGCCTCTACCGCGAGTGGCCCTATCGGGCCTACCACTTCGTCTCTGGCGGTGAGGGAGACGTGGGGTACGGCGTGGCGATCTTCAGCCGGATACCGATCCTCAAAGCGAGCGGCACCCTGTTCGAAGGGTCGCGGAACACCATGCTCCGGGCCGACCTGCTCCCGGGGCGCGACACCCTGCGGATTTTCAACAACCACCTCCAGTCCACCCAGGTGGACGAATGGAGCCGCGACCGCGTCGAACGGCTCGACATGCGGGGAGACAAGGAGACCGAACAGTTCGTCCGGAGCCTCGCGGGACGGCTGCGCGACAACTATCGCCGCCGGGCCGTACAGGTCGACACCATCTCGCGGATGATCGGCACGTCGCCCTATCCGGCGATCGTCACGGGCGACTTCAACGACACGCCGGTCTCGTACACCTACCGCAAGATGCGCGGCGGACTGGACGACACCTTCGTCAATGCCGGCAGCGGATTCGCCTACACCTACAACCGGCTCTTCTCGATGCTCCGGATCGACTACATCTTTCACGCCCCGGGGTTCGAGACGCTCGAATACCGCTCCGACGCGCTGCCGTGGTCGGATCACAATCCGGTCTTCGTCCGGATCGGTCTGTCGCCGGCCGACGGGGCGGCCAGACAAAAACAGAAATAATCGTTTTTCTCTTCTTTCATTCACACACCATCATGGAAATAAACGAAATCCAAGCACTTATCGAATCGGCTTGGAGCGACCGCGCTTTGCTCGACCGACCGGAGACCCGACATGCCATCCGGGAGGTGATCGACCGGCTGGACAAGGGCACCCTGCGGTGTGCCGAACCGACCGGAGAGGGCGGGGAGTGGCGGGTGAACGAGTGGGTCAAAAAGGCGGTGATCCTCTACTTCCCGATCCAGAAGATGCGCCGGATGAGCAGCGGCGACATCGAGTTCTTCGACAAGATGGAGACGAAGCAGGATTTCGAATCGCTGGGGGTTCGGGTCGTGCCGAACGGGGTGGCGCGCTACGGCTCCTATCTGGCTCCGGGGGTGATCATGATGCCGTCGTACGTGAACATCGGGGCCTATGTCGATTCGGGCACGATGGTCGACACGTGGGCGACGGTGGGGTCGTGCGCCCAGATCGGCCGGGGGGTGCATTTGTCGGGCGGAGTGGGAATCGGTGGGGTGCTGGAACCGGTGCAGGCCGCTCCGGTGATCGTCGAAGACCACTGCTTCATCGGCTCGCGGTGCATCCTGGTCGAAGGGGCGCACATCGGAACCGAGGCGGTCTTAGGGGCGAACGTGGTCATCACGGGTTCGACGAAGATCATCGACGTGACGGGCAGCGAGCCGGTGGAATACAAGGGATACGTGCCTCCGCGGTCGGTGGTGATCCCGGGTTCCTACACGCGGCACTATCCGGCGGGCGAGTATCAGGTGCCGTGCGCACTGATTATCGGCCAGCGCAAGGCTTCGACGGATCGCAAGACATCGCTGAACGAGGCTTTGCGAGACTTCGGCGTCTCGGCGTAGCGGACGGTTTGTCGGGGTAGAGGCTGCCTCGTTGGTTAAGGTGCCGGCAGTTTGAGGATGCGTTAGCATCCGTCTAAAGTTTTTTCGGTTCCTTTTGTTCACAACCGACGCAGCCAGTGAGCGCAATGCAAACAGAGTTTGTACATTGCCGAGCGGCGAGGAGGAAAACGAGCGGAGCGAAGTTAAAAGGAACAGTTCGAGGCGGACGGAACTGCCCTCGGGCCGGGCGGGCCCCACGTCCCGTGGACGGGAAATGCTTCGCATTTCTGCGGCTGTGTCGGCCCAATCTGCGGGTGGGGTAGAGGCTGCCTGTTAGGGTAGACCCGGCCATTTGTGAGTGCGGCACGCACCGTTTATTCCGAGAGGCAACGCAACTGAAAACCGTGGGCGCGAAAATCCGACGAAGTAGGGTTGAGACCCTGCGTGTAGAAACCCAAATACAGCATCTCGATGTTGTTCGTATTGGGCGTGCCTGACCGACTGAACCCATCGCGTCCGACATTGATCAGATTGCCCGGATTCCTGTAATTTCCCGCGTCGCGGTAGCCCGGGGCGCATATCCTCTCCCCCTTTCGCAAAGAACCCGCGCCCGATACGTCGAAAAACGGTTTTTTGCCCTATCTTTGTGAACCACAAACCGAAACCCCTATGGCCAAGACCGAAGAACAGCAGCCGGGAACCGAGAAAAAATATGTCCTCACCCCTTTGATGAAGCAATACTACTCCATCAAAGACCAGCACCCCGACGCCATTCTCCTTTTCCGCGCCGGCGACTTCTACGAGACCTTCGGCCCCGACGCCATCATCACCAGCAAGATACTCGGCATTACACTCACCAAGCGTGCCAACGGATCCGCCGCCAGCGTCGAACTCGCCGGCTTTCCGTACCACGCCCTGGACGTCTACCTGCCCAAGCTCGTGCGGGCCGGTCAGCGCGTCGCCGTCTGCGAACAGCTCGAAGACCCCAAACAGGCCAAAGGGATCGTGAAACGCGGCGTCACGGAGCTCGTGACCCCCGGTATCACCTTCGACGACAACATCTTGGATCATAAGGAGAATACCTACCTCGCCGCCGTTTCGCTCGGAACTAAGGGGAGGGCAGGGGTCGCCTTCATCGACATCTCCACCGGCGAATTCTACGCCGCCGAAGGAGCCCACGACTACATCGACAAACTCCTGGCCAACCTGATGCCCAAGGAGGTCATTTTCAAAAAAGGCGACGAAAACGACTTCCGGCAGGCCTTCGGCGACCGCTACTACACCTACAAACTCGACGAGTGGGCCTTCAACTACGACAGCAACCGCGAGAAGCTCCTCAAACAGTTCGACACCACCTCCCTGAAAGGCTTCGGCATCGACCTTCTGCCGCTGGCCGTGAGCGCCGCAGGAGCCGTGATCTACTACCTCGAATACACCGAACACAAAGACCTCAGCCATGTGCGGGGGATTTCCAGACTCGATCAGGACAAATACGTCTGGATCGACCGCTTCTCGATCCGCAACCTCGAACTCTTCCACCCGCTGAGCGAGAACGGTACCTCGCTCACCGACGTCATCGATCAGACACTCTCGCCGATGGGAGCGCGGCTCTTGCGGCGGTGGATCTCGCTGCCCCTCAAGGACAAAACCGCGATCGACACCCGTCTGGAGGTGGTCGGCCACCTGATGCGCGACACCAAACTGCGGGACGCTTTGAGCGCCGAGCTGGCCGATATCGGCGACATGGAACGGATTGTCTCGAAACTCGCCGTCGGCCGCGTCAACCCGCGCGAGCTCGTGCAGTTGGCCAAGGGGCTGGCCGCCGCGGAACGTATTCGGACGCTGTGTGCCGAGAGCCCGAACGCCGAAGTGCGGAAATTCGCCGAACGCTTTGCCGACTGCTCCTCGGCGCGGACCGCCGTCGAACAGTGCATCCTGGCCGAGCCGGCCCTGATTCCGGGGCGCGGGCCCGTGATCGCTTACGGCGTGCACGACGAACTCGACCAGCTGCGCGAGATCGCCACCGGCGGGAAAGACTACCTCCTTGCCTTGCAGCAGCGCGAGAGCGAAGCCGTCGGAATCCCGCTCAAAATCAGCTACAACAACGTCTTCGGCTACTACATCGAAGTCCGCAACGCCCACCGCGACAAGGTGCCCGAAGGATGGATCCGGAAACAGACCCTGGTGAATGCCGAACGCTATATCACCGAGGAGCTCAAGGAGTACGAAGAGAAGATTCTGGGGGCAGAGGACAAGATCAACGCCATCGAGGTGCGTCTGTACGGCGAACTCGTGTCGGCTCTCCAGCCGAGCGTGGCGGGGATTCAGGGGAATGCCATGGCCGTGGCCGAACTCGACTGCCTCCAGTCCTTCGCCCACGACGCCATCGAGCACAACTACTGCCGGCCGGAGATTACGGAAGACGACGTGCTGGAGATCAAGGACGGACGCCATCCGGTGATCGAACAGCGGCTCCCGATCGGCGAACCGTACATCCCGAACGACCTCTATCTGGACTCTTCGTCGCAGCAGATCATCATTATCACGGGGCCCAATATGGCCGGTAAATCGGCGCTGTTGCGGCAGACGGCCCTGATTGTTTTGTTGGCTCAGATCGGCTGTTTCGTGCCGGCCTCTTCGGCCCGGATCGGGCTGGTCGACCGGATTTTCACGCGTGTGGGGGCGTCGGACAATATCTCGCAGGGCGAATCGACCTTTATGGTCGAGATGCTGGAGTCGGCCAACATCCTGAACAACATCTCGGGGCGGAGTCTGGTGCTGCTGGACGAGATCGGCCGCGGGACGAGCACCTACGACGGGATTTCGATCGCCTGGGCGATGGTCGAATACCTCCACGAACATCCGGAGGGGCGGGCCAAGACCCTTTTCGCGACCCACTACCACGAGCTGAACGAGATGGAGTCGCGGTTCGAACGCATCCGGAATTTCAACGTCCAGGTGCGGGAGGTGGATCGGCGGGTGATTTTCCTGCGGAAGCTGGTTCCGGGCGGTACGGAGCACTCGTTCGGGATCCATGTGGCGAAGATGGCGGGGATGCCTCCGCGGGTGATCGACCGGGCCAAGACGGTGCTGGAGGATCTGGAACGCCAGCGGCGCAACGGCTCTTCGGCTCATGCGGCGGACGGTGCGGCGGCAGGCGGCACTCCTTCCTTGTCGGCCGATTCTCCGGATACGACCGCCGTGTCGGCAGCGACCGCTCCAGCGTCTGGCAGTGCGTCGGCGGGGGGTGAGAAGTCCATGCAGCTGAGTTTCTTCCAGTTGGACGACCCGGTGTTGAAAGAGATTCGGGATCAGATCAAGGATTTGGATATCAACTCTCTGACTCCCATCGAGGCGCTCAATAAGTTGAACGAGATCAAGAAGTTGAGCGGATTGTAGGGGGAGGGCAGTGCGCGAACAGAGAATTGGGCTGAGTTGAAAAGTAGAAATGCGTAAGCATTTCCCGTCCACGGGACGTGGGGCCCGCGCGGCCCGAGCGCAGTCCCCTCCCGTAGGACAGTCGCCCGCCCGCTTAAAAGGGCATATTCTGTTGGTTGGCACTCGGCCAACCAACAAGAATTGCCGCGGGCGACTGAAATAAGCGTTGACAAGCCCGCGCGCCATGCCTAAGGAGGGAAATCGTCAAAACTCGCTTGCGTGTTTTGACTGGATTTCCCAAGGCGCGCGAACGGAGAACGATGTGAAGAGTTGGGCAGACCCGGCCAATTGCCCACCGCGGGCACGCGGGGCCTGCCCGGCCCGAGGGCAGTTCTATCCTGTTAGGGTAGAGGCGGCCCTGTCGGAGTGCCCGAAGGCACCGCGCGCCACGCCTTAAGAGGGAAATCGTCAAAATGCACTTGTGCGTTTTGACAAGATTTCCCAAAGGCGCGCGAAAAAACAAACCCCGCCCCGGGCTTCCGCGGCGATGGCGAGGGAGCGTTGTGGTACGTCGGCAACTATGGTTTCAGTTGGTCTTCCACCACGAGCAGTATCCGCAGTTTGGACTTGTATTTCTATTCGCAACACTTCTACGCCAGCAACTCGGACAGCCGCGCCTACGGTTTTCAGTTGCGTTGCCTCTCGGAATAAACGGAAAGCCCCGCCCCGGGCTA
>NZ_CAJTMN010000098.1 GCF_910577125.1 uncultured Rikenella sp. | reverse complement strand
GCGGGCCGTACGCCTCCCCCCGCGGGAGGCCCGCATTTCGCTACGCTCGTTCGGTACTCCCGCAGGCTTCGGCCCGCGTGATCCTGCGGGTCGCAGTCTTGTTTGTGTCGCGCGCCTTGGTAAATTTTGTTTCAGTCGCCCGCAGGAATTTCATCTCGATTTTGCTCACCGCAAAACGAGTGAAATCCCTCTTTACGCGGGCGGGCGACTGCTGAGCTTCGACTGGCCTCGGGCCGGCCGGGCCCCGCGTGCCCGCGGTGGGCAGATAGCCGGGGCAGCCCAACTCTCAGTGTAACGGATAGGGTAGAGGCTGTCAGCAAAAGACGCTGTGCGTCCGTTTATTCCGAGAGGTAACGCAACTGAAGAGCGTGGCCGCGGTAGTCCGCGGTGCTGGGGGTGAGGCTCGCCACGCTGAAACCCAAGTACAAACTACGGTAGTGGTCGCCCGAATCGTAGGATGTGGACGACCAACTATACCCGGCGTTGTCGATGCCCCACAATGTACCCGCATTGCCACTGCGGCTGCCCGGGGCGGGGCCGCGGTCTGTCGGAACCGGACGAAGTGTCCGATTTTTCGGCGAAATCCGTTTTTTGTGCCGTCGGAACGATAAAAATGCCTATCTTGCATAATTATAATCGCTGTCGGAAGATGAAAATTCGTTGTGGAATGATAGCGGCCGCCGCCGGAATCATGCTGGTGGGGGAAACGCCTGTGTGCGGAGGAGAAGTGTGGGATATCGCGCAGTGTATCCGCCATGCCGTGGAACACAATATTCAGGTCAGACAGGGCTGGAATGTCGTTGAGAGCGCACGCGTCGATCGTCAGCAGACCCGGCTCAACTACCTCCCCAACCTCAATGCCGGACTCGGGTATAACGCCTCGTTCGGCCGGTCGCTCGACCCGACCACCTATAACTACGTCTCGGGGCAGACCGTGCAGAACGCCAGCGGGAACTTGTCGCTGAGCACCACCCTGTTTGCCGGGATGCAGAAACTCCATAACCTGCGGCGGGCCGAGTTCAATCTCGCCGCATCCGTGCAGGAGGTCGAGCGGATCAAGGACGAGATTACCATCGCCGTGGCGGCCGCTTACCTGCAAGTGCTGTACAACAGAGAGCAGGTCGCCGTTTCGGAGAACCGGGTGGCGACCATCGAACGGCAGATCGAACGGACGGCCAAACTGGTCGATGCCGGCTCCCTGCCGATCGGAAATCGGCTGGAGCTCGAGGCGCAGCTGGCGGCCGAGCAGTATAATCTCGTGAACTATCGGAACCAGCGGGTCAACTCCGTGCTGACCCTGACCCAGCTGTTGGAGCTGCGCGACGTGCCCGAATTCGAGGTGGCGGTGCCGGACAGCGCCGTGCTGGCAGCCGCGATGGAGGGGCAGCAGCTGCGCGAAGTCGGAGAGATCTACGGCATGGCATTGAGTCTGCCCCGGATCGAAGTCGTCAAATGGCAGCGGAAAGTCGCCGAGCAGGACGTCGCGCTGGCACGGGCCCGCTACTATCCGTCGCTCGGCTTCGGCGCCAGCTACGGGAGCAGCTGGTCGGACGCGCGGCTCAAACCCCAGCTGGGGACGGACGGGAAGCCGTACTACACGAAATATCCCTTCTTCGAACAGTTGGACGACAACGCCTCGTCGGCCCTGCAGTTCAGCCTCTCGGTACCGATTTTCGGCGGGTTGAACGTGCGGAACGGGGTGCGGAAGGCGAAAATCGGGCTGCGGAATGCCGATCTGGCGGTCAAACAGGCCGAAGACCGGCTCTACAAAGAGATTCAGCAGGCATGGACCGATGCCAGAGGGGCGTGGGAACGCTACCGCTCGGCCGAAAGTAGCGTGGCGTCGAGTGCCGAAGCATTCCGGAACACCGAACAGAAATTCGACGCCGGGGCGGCGACGGCGGTGGACTACAACGTGGCTCAGAACAACCTGGCCGAGGCCCAGTCCTTGATGTTGCAGGCCCGGTACGACTATATTTTCAAGATGAAGATTCTGGACTTCTACCGCGGCGTGGAGATCACGCTCTAAACCGGCGGCGGAGCACAGAGCGAAAACGATACAAACGGAACACAGGATATGGCGAAGAAAAACAAACGGAAACGGCGGCTGATCATTTGGGGCGGCCTGCTGCTGGTGATTATCTTCTGGGTGGTCGGCAAGAAGAGCGGATGGTGGGGCCGTCCGCTGCCCGAGGCGGTGACGGTCGAGCGGCCGGAGGTGCGGACGATCGTCGAGCTGATCTCGGCCAACGGCCGCGTGCAGCCGGTCAGCGAGGTGAAGATTTCGCCCGATGTGTCGGGCGAAATCGTGGAGCTCAACGTCGAGGAGGGGCAGCGGATCGAAAAGGGGAGGCTCTTGTTGAAGATCAAGCCGGACACCTACCAGTCGATGCAGGAGCGGGCCGAAGCTACGCTCAACTCCTCGAAGGCGCAGCTGGAACAGATCCGGGCCCAGCTGGTGCTGGCCGGGCAGACCTATGAGCGGCAGCGGCAGCTGTTCGAACAGAAGGCGATTTCGGAAGCCGACTTCCAGAGCGCCGAGGCGCAGTATCGCGCCTTGCAGGCACAGGTGAGAACCGCAGAGTTCAACATCCGGAGTGCCGAGGCTTCGCTCAAGGAGGCCGCCGAGAACCTCTATAAGACCACTATTTTCGCGCCGAGCGGCGGGACGGTCTCCAAGCTGAACGTCGAGCTCGGCGAGCGGGTCGTGGGGACGGCGACCATGGCCGGGACGGAGATGCTCCGGATCGCCGACCTGTCGCAGATGGAGGTGCGCGCCGATGTGAACGAAAACGACATTGTGCGGGTCGAACTGGGCGACACGGCGGTCGTCGAGGTGGATGCCTATCTGGGGCGGCAGTTCCAGGGAGTGGTGACCCGGATCGCCAATACGGCCACCGGAACGGCGGCTTCGGGACAGGCCACCAATTTCGAGGTGCGGATTTATATCCTTCCGGAGTCGTATGCCGACCTGGTGACGGAGGAGGGCGGCTCGCCTTTCCGGCCGGGGATGTCGGCCTCGGTGGATATCCGGACCGAGACCCGGCGGGCACTCTCGGTGCCCATTCAGGCGGTCACCTCGCGGGCGGAGAACAAAGAGGTGGTTTTCCTCTACGAGGTTGACAGTTCGCGGGTGTGGATGAAACCGGTGAAGACGGGCATTCAGGATCGCCAGTTCATCGAAGTGGAGGCCGATGGGCTGGATACGACGGTTTGGGTGGTGAGCGCGCCGTTCTTAGCAATCTCTAAAAAACTGAACGACGGGATGACGGTGCGGACGACCGCTTCGCTGGCGGCGGATGCGGTGGCGGACAAGTAGTTCGGAAAGATATATAGTTGTAATTATGGCATTGATTCTATCCATCGAGACGGGGACGGAGGTCTGTTCGGTGGCTCTGGCCAAGGACGGCGAGATGATCTCGTTGCGCGAGAGCAGCGGCGAGGGGCGCGCCCATGCCAATCATCTCGCGCTGTACATCGAGGAGGTGCTCCGCGGGAACGATATGGACGCCGACGAACTGGATGCCGTGGCCGTAGGCGGCGGGCCGGGCTCTTATACGGGGCTCCGGATCGGGGTTTCGACGGCCAAGGGGATGTGTTACGCCTTGGGGAAGCCGCTGATTGCGGTCGATTCGCTGCAGGCCTTGGCCTCGATCGCCATGGAGGAGGTGCAGGCGGGAATCGTGCACATCGGAAATCCGGAGACGGCGGTGCTCGCACCGATGATCGACGCCCGGCGGATGGAGGTCTATACCCGGCTGTTCGACACCGGGCTGCGGCCGCTGGGCGAGACCGGGGCGCATATCCTGACCGGAGAGAGCTTTGCCGACATTCTGGCGGCGGGGCGCGAACTGCTGGTCTTCGGGAACGGGGCGCAGAAGTGTGCCGAGCTGTTGCCCGAGGCGACTTTCGTGCGGATCGCCTCGTCGGCCCGCGGGCTGGTGGCGCTGGCCGAGGCGGCGTATCAGGCGGGTGAGTTCGCCGACGTGGCTTACTATGAGCCTTATTATCTGAAAGATTTCGTGGTGACCAGGAGCCGGCGGGATCCGTTGGCCCGGCCGGTGGCGAAAAACGGGAAATAGGCATGATCGAGGTGCGCGACATATCGAAAACCTGGGGCGACGGAACGGTCGCCCTGGAAGAGGTGTCGCTGCGGGTCGAACGGGGGACGATCCACGGCCTGATCGGCGCGGACGGAGCGGGGAAGAGCACGCTGTTCGATATTCTGGTGACCCTCGTGCGGCCGGACGAGGGCGAGGCGGCGGTGGGCGGCTACGACATCCGGTCGGAGTGGCGGGCGGTGCGGCGGACGGTGGGTTATATGCCGTCGAACTTCTCGCTGTACGGCGACCTCTCGGTGCGCGAGAACCTGAACTTTTTCGCCCGCATCTACGGGCGGTCGGCGGGTGATATCGAAGCATCGATGGGAGATATTTGGCGGCAGCTGGAGCCCTTCGAGGGGCGGCCGGCGGCACAGCTGTCGGGAGGGATGAAACAGAAGCTGGCGCTGTGCTGCGCCATGGTGCACGATCCGGCGGTGCTGATGCTCGACGAACCGACGACCGGAGTCGACCCGGTGTCGCGGCGCGAGTTCTGGGAAGCGCTGCGCACGCTGGCGGAGGAGCGGGAGAAGACGGTGCTGGTCTCGACCTCCTATATGGACGAGGCGGCGCGGTGCGACCGGATTACGCTGCTCCACGAGGGGGTGGTGCTCGACGAGCTGGCGCCGGACGAAGTGGCCGGCCACTACCGCGGAACGCTCTACGAGATCGACGGGGGCGACCGGGCGCTCAACGCACAGCTGTTGCAGATCCTGCGCGGCTGGTCGCTTGCCGGCGGCTGCTACTCGGTCGGCGATCGGATCCACCTGAATGTGGTGCTGCCGGGGCTGCGGAGCGAGACGGTGGAGAGCTACCTGCGGGCGCAGGGAGTCGAGGCGGGACGGGTATCGGTCAGGGTGGCCGCGCCGACGGTCGAAGACCTTTTTATCCGGCTCACCTCGGTGTCGGAGGACGATGAAGAGGAGCAGGAGGTGTGATCATCATGGAACAGCAGACCATCATAGCGGAAAAACTGACGCGTCGTTTCGGCGACTTCACGGCGGTGGACGACCTCTCGTTCGACGTCGCGCGGGGCGAAGTGTTCGGTTTTCTGGGGGCCAACGGGGCGGGCAAGACGACAGCCATCCGGATGCTGTGCGGATTGCTGCAGCCGACATCGGGGCGGGCCGTGGTGGCGGGGTACGATGCGGTGCGGGAACCGGAACAGGTCAAACGGCGGATCGGATACATGAGCCAGCGGTTCTCGCTCTACGACGATCTGACGGTGGGCGAGAACCTGCAGCTGTTCGGAGCGATCTACGGCCTCGGACGGCGGGCGCTGCGGGCCCGGACGGATGAACTTTGCGACGGGCTCGGCATGAACGAATTGCGGCACCAGCTGGTCCGGGGATTGCCGCCGGGGTGGAAACAGAAGACGGCGCTGGCGGCCGCCATGCTCCACCGGCCGGAGGTGCTCTTCCTCGACGAGCCGACCGGAGGGGTAGACCCGCTCGAACGGCGGCGGTTCTGGGAGCTGATTCTCGAAGCGGCGGCCGAGGGGACCACGGTGCTCGTGACGACGCACTACCTGGACGAGGCGCTCTACTGCGACCGGACGCTCATCATGGCCGACGGCGAGATGAAGGCCCTGGATCGCCCGGGAGTGCTGATGCGGGAGCACGGGGCGACGGACATGGACGATTTGTTTGAAAAACTGACCCGACGGCGATGAAAAACGGCGTTTTCTGGAGTTTCGTGGCCAAAGAGTGGCGTCACATCCTGCGCGAGCGCAGGACGCTGGTCATGCTGTTCGTCATTCCGCTGGCCCTGGTGCTGCTGTTCGGGTACGTCATCTCGACCGATATCGACCACACGCCGATCGCGGTGCAGGATGCGTCGCACGGCGATCCGCTAGCCTGCAGGCTGGTGGACAAACTGCAGGCGGCCGACCGATTCCGGGTGGTGGCCGAGGTGCGGGGCGACGGCGAGATCGACGAGGTCTTCAAACGGGGGGTGGTGCGGATGGTGGTGGTGATTCCGGCGGATTTCGGCTCGGAGGTGCGGCGGTACGGGGGGACGACGGTGCAGTTGGTGACGGATGCGTCGGATGTGAACATGGCGACGACGGTGATCGGCTATGCGACGGCGGTGGTCGCGGATTTGAATGCGGAACTCAACGCGGCGGTTGCGGCGGCGGGGGGTGTTTCGGCCGGAGGGGCTGTGCGGACGAACGTGCGGATGATGTACAATCCGGAGCTGAAGTCGGCCTATATGTTCGTGCCGGGGGTGATCGCGCTGATCGTGATGATCGTGGCGGCGATGATGACTTCGGTGACGCTGGCGCGCGAGACGGAGACGGGAACGCTCCGGATGCTGACGGTCTCGCCGCTGCGCGGGCGGACGATCGTGCTGGGAAAAGTGGTGCCTTATTTTCTGCTGACGGCGATCAATACGGCGATGATTATGTGTCTGGGAATTTGGGTGTTCGACATGCCGTGCTACGGAAGCGGATGGGGGGTGGCGTTGCTGTGCGGTCTGTTCATTCTGGCGGCGATCGGGCTGGGGGTACTGATTTCGTCGCTGGTGCGGACGCAGCAGTCGGCGCTCACGAGCTCGCTGCTGGGGCTCTTCCTGCCGACGATGCTGCTGTCGGGCTTTATCTATCCGATCACCAACATGCCGCAGGTGTTGCAGTGGATCTGCCGGTGTGTGCCGGCGACGTGGTTTATCGAGGGGGTCAAGGGGCTGATGCTCAAGGGACAGCCGGTGGCGGATGTGGCGGTGCCGCTGGGGATATTGGGGGGAATGGCGGTCTTGTTGCTGGGGCTGGCTCTGCGGCTCTTTATCCGTTCCGAGCGGCCGCAGTGATTGTTTGTTTTTCGTGTCTACCCGCATGGAACCGTACCTTTTCTGAAGAAAAGGTACCCAAAAGACTTTTAGTTAGCTACGCTACTCCTTAGGCTCCGCAGTCCTCAGTCTTCGAAAGTCTTTTGGGTCGGGGTTCTCCGGGGCGGTGCCGCGGGCACTCCGAGATGGCCGCCTCTACCCTAAGAGTGCCCGCGCGCCCCGGAAGAATCCCCGGCCCAAAGAAAAGTCCGAGGATTGGGCCGCCGGCAGCTTTAGGATGCGTAAGCATCCTCTAAAGTTTTTCTGGTT
>NZ_CAJTMN010000097.1 GCF_910577125.1 uncultured Rikenella sp. | reverse complement strand
GCCACCCCAGGCGTAGGCCGGCAACTCGGCGGAGCTCGTTTCCGGCCTCGCTGGCCCCGGCCCGCCTACAGCCTCGCCCAATTCCCGGCCCCCGTGTCCGCCTTACTGCAGCTCCGCTATCGCTTCGCCGCTTCCGTCGCCCGCTGGGATTTCATCTCGGTTTTGCTCGCCGCAAAACGAGCGAAATCCCTCTTTTGGCAGGCGGGCGGTGCGTGCCGCACTCCCAATTGGCAGCCTCTACCCCAATGTCTTTTCGCGCGCCTTGGGCGATTCAACTCTTTCGGCTCGTCGCCGAAATAGTTGAATCGCTTCTTTTGTCGGCGGCGCGCGATCCGGTCATTGCCCCGGCTGGAACTGTTCCTTTTGTGAACAAAAGGAACCGAAAAAACTTTAGACGGATGCTAACGCATCCTCAAACTGCCGGCGGCCTTAACCCACGAGGCAGCCTCTACCCCACTCTTTTCCCGCGCGCCTTGGGCGATTCAACTATTTCGGCTCATCGCCGAAATAGTTGAATCGCTTCTTTTGTCGGCGGCGCGCGATCCGGTCATTGCCCCGGCTGGAACTGTTCCTTTTGTGAACAAAAGGAACCGAAAAAACTTTAGACGGATGCTAACGCATCCTCAAACTGCCGGCGGCCTTAACCAACGAGACAGCCTCTACCCCACTCTTTGACCGCGCGCCTCACGCTCCGCAGAACTCAAGGTTCAACTGCCCGCAGCGAGGCCCCTACTCGATATTCGACAGATGTCTCTCGACCTTCTGGACGTACAACTCGCTCAGCGTGATGAGAATGCCTGTCTCCTCCACGTTTCCGAAGTCCGGATTCAGCGCTGTGTCGAACACCTTCATCGTCGGCGAGAGGCTCATGTACGCATTGATCAGCGGCGGAATCGTCTCATTGATCTCGCGGATTTTGCGCGAAAGGATCTTGTAATCCTCCGCATAGTCCCTCCCCACGAACAGCGCCTCCATTTTTTCCGGATCCATATCCAACTCCACCGGATACTTCGACCGGATCAGCTGTTCCCGATCCGGGAAGTGCTTTTTGAGGAAAAAGAGCAGCATATTCCGCGCCTCCCTGTCATAGTCGCCGTACATCGTCACCTTCCCGAAACAGTACTTCACATCGGGATTCCGCACGACGATCGCACCCAGACCGTCCCACAGGTTGTCCAGCGCAAAGAGGCTCTTCGAATTGTTTCTCGACTGGTAGGCCGGCTGCACGAACGACCGCCCGAGCTCCAGCGTGTACGGGAGATACTTTTCCCGGAACGTGTCGCTGAATTCGAAATAGTGCTCCGTCGAGAGGTATTTCGGATGGGTCGAACGCGGGAGGATATACCGGTATCCCCCCATAATTTCCCGCGCCACCGGATCCCAGGCGATCAGCTGCGTGTATCCACCCCGAACCGTGTCCAGCTCGTCGATGTCGAGCGCTTTTCCCGTACCTCCTCCCCCTTCGCGGAACGACAGCTCCCGAAGCCGTCCGATCTCCCGCATGACATTCGGACACTCCTCGGCCGTGAGCGTGTACAGAATATTTCCCCCTTTGTTTGTTTTGCGCCATTCGCGAGCAGGGGTCAGCTCCGCTTCGAGCAGCTCGCGTGCCACCGGGGCGATGATAGGCTCCATTTCCATGGGTCTCTGTTTCACTTCGCGTTTCAGCGAGCAAAAATAACGATAAATCGCGGAACGTGATATAGGGGTGCCCGTTTCATCAGCGTTTTCTCCGAGGCAATACAGAGACGGCGACCCGGTACGGGTCGCCGTCTCTGTGTGCTGCGTTCCAATCCTCATCTCTCTAAGAAAGGGTGGATAACTGGGCTTCCAAGGCGCGGATCTTCGCCAAGGCATCGGCCTGCTTGGCGCGCTCGTTGGCGATCACCGAGGCGGGGGCGTTCTGAACGAAACGTTCGTTCGACAACTTCTTCTCGACGCTGGACAAAAAACCGCGCATATACTCCAACTCTTTCTCGATCCGCGCGCGCTCGGCGGTGGCGTCGACTTGTACCAAATCGCCTAAGGGCAGGAGGTATTCGGTGGTCTTCACGATAAAGGTCGAGGCGCCGGTCGGTTTCTCTGAGCCGGAAGCCAAAGCGGCGACGGAGGAAAGGTTCCCCATCTTCGTGAGGATGGAGGCGAATTCCGAGGGGTAGTTCTCGTCGGAAACATACAGCATCGCCAAGGGCTCTTTTGGGGCGATGTTCTTGCTCTTCCGCACGTTACGAATCCCGCCGACGATCTCTTTCACGAGTTCGAAGCGGTCGACGAGGCGGGCGCCGGAGGCGGTAACCGACTGCGGGACGTAGCGGCTCACCATAATGGATTCCTGAGGCCCCCGATCGGCGATGTAGTGCCATATCTCTTCGGTAATAAAGGGCATGTAGGGGTGGAGCTGCTGGAGGAGCTGCTCGAAGTAGCCGATGGTGGCGCGATAGGTGACGGCGTCCATCGGGGTGCCGTAGGCGGGTTTCACCATCTCGAGGTACCACCCGGAGAAGTCGTCCCAGAAGAGTCGATACAGGCTCATCAGGGCGTCCGAAATACGGAACGCGGCAAAATGTTCGTCGATCTCGGCCACGGTGGCGGCGAGCTTCGCGCCGAACCATTCGACGGCGACGCGGGCGGATTCGGGCTGGGGCAAAGAGGCGCCCTCGGGGGTGTCCCACATCTTGATGAGACGGAAGGAGTTCCAGATTTTGTTCCCGAAGTTCCGGCCCTGTTCGATCAGGGATTCGTCCCAAATAATGTCGTTCCCGGCCGAGGAGCAGAGCATCATGGCCACGCGCACGCTGTCGGCGCCGTACTTGGCGATCAAATCCAGCGGGTCGGGCGAGTTGCCGAGCGATTTGCTCATCTTCCGACGCAGTTTGTCGCGCACGATGCCGGTCAGATAGACGTTGCTGAAGGGGCGTTCGCCCTGATATTCGTAGCCGGCGATAATCATCCGGGCGACCCAGAAAAAGAGGATTTCGGGCGCCGTAACCAGGTCGTTGGTCGGGTAGTAATAGCTGATCTCGGGGTTCCCGGGGTTCAAAATCCCGTCGAAGACCGATTGCGGCCACAGCCACGAGCTGAACCAGGTATCCAGCACGTCGGGATCGCGGGTCAGGTCGGCTTCGGTCAAGGTGTCGTTCCCGCTCTTGGCGCGGGCCAAAGCCACCGCCTCTGACGCGGTCTCGGCAACGACAAAGCCGCCGCCGAACTGTTGCGGAATATAATACGCAGGTATCTGCTGCCCCCACCACAACTGCCGGCTGACGCACCAGTCTTTGACGTTTTCCATCCAGTGGCGGTAGGTGTTCTTGAACTTGGCAGGAACCAACTTAATGACATCCTCCATCACTGCCCGCAACGCAGGTTGGGCGAGTTGGTCCATCCGAAGGAACCACTGCATGGAGAGTTTCGGCTCGATGACGGCGCCGCTCCGCTCGGAGGTGCCGACTTTGTTGGTGTAGGCTTCGACTTTTTCGAGCAGACCGGCCTCTTGTAAATCGGTTTCGATCTGCTGACGCACGGCGAAGCGATCCATCCCGACATAAAGCCCGGCGGCTTCGCTGAGGGTGCCGTTGTCGTTGAAGATGTCGATGCTGGGCAGGCCGTGCTTTTCGCCGAGCATGTAGTCGTTCACGTCATGCGCGGGGGTCACTTTCAAGCACCCTGTCCCGAATTCGATGTCGACGTACTCGTCTTCGATCACGGGAATCGACCGCCCGACGAGGGGCACGATCACTCGCCGCCCCTTGAGCCAGGCGTTTTTCGGGTCGTTGGGGTTGATGCACATGGCGGTGTCGCCCATAATGGTCTCGGGACGCGTGGTAGCGACAACGGCGTATTGGGGCGCGGAGGAATCCGAGTCCGGATTTTCGACCATGTAGCGCAGGTAGTAGAGTTTCCCGTGCTCTTCCTTATAGATGACTTCTTCGTCGGAGATGGCGGTCAGAGCGGCGGGATCCCAGTTGACCATCCGGACGCCGCGGTAGATCTTCCCTTTATTATAGAGGTCGACGAAGACGTGGATGACGGCGTCGCTCAGCCGTTCGTCCATGGTGAATTTGGTGCGGGCCCAGTCGCAGGAGGCGCCGAGTTTCTTGAGCTGTTCGAGGATGATGCCGCCGTGTTTCTCTTTCCATTCCCAGGCGTGGCGAAGGAACTCTTCGCGGGTGAGGTCGCTCTTCTTGATCCCTTCGTTGGCGAGTTTCTGGACGACTTTGGCTTCGGTGGCGATGGAGGCGTGGTCGGTGCCGGGAACCCAGCAGGCGTTGAAGCCCTGCATCCGGGCGCGGCGCACGAGGACGTCCTGGATGGTGTTGTTCAGCATGTGGCCCATGTGCAGCACGCCGGTCACGTTGGGCGGCGGGATCACGATGGTATAGGGCTGGCGGGCGTCGGGTTCGGAGTGGAAGAAGCCGTTCGCCATCCAGTAGGCGTACCATTTGTCTTCTTTCTGGGCGGGGTCGTATTTGGCAGGTATCTCTGTCATTTTGTCCGGTTTTTTAAGATTCCCTTCGTTTTGCATGCTTTTTGCAAAGCACGCAGAGGGACAAAATTACAAAACTGTTTCCGATTAACCGAACGCTTCGGGGAGGGGGTGGCAAAAAATAAAGCGGAGGGGTTCGGCGTTTTTTTAATATTTTTGCAGAATGCCTCGCTGCGCGGCAGTGGGCCAAATAGCACAGAAAGGTTTGATTATGAGCAAGAAACAAAATACGTGGATCGACCGGTTGTCGGGTATCTCGGATGTGTTGGACGGAAAGAGCCAGGTGATTCCGATCGTGGCGGCGGAGGATGACGAACCGCAGGGGGGGACGCTGCCGGAGTTGTTGCCGATTCTGACGCTGCGCAGTTCGGTGCTCTTCCCGGGGGCGATCACGCCGATTACGGTGGGGCGCGAAAAGTCGATGAAGCTGGTCAAAGAGGTGGAACAGAACGGGGGAATGCTGGGGGCGCTGCTCCAGAAGGATGCGGAGGTGGAAAATCCGGGGCCGGAGGATCTCTACGCGGTGGGAACGGCGGCACGGATCCTGAAGGTGCTGGAGATGCCGAACGGAAATCTGACGGTGATCCTGCACGGGGTGGAGAAGTTCGAAATCAAGGAGTTCGTCAGCTCGGAGCCGTTCTTCAGGGCGAGTGTCCGGCCGCTCAAGGATCTGACGCCGGATAAGGCCAATATCGAGCTGGATGCGCTGATCGAGTCGGTCAAGGAGGTGGCGCTCCGGATTATCGGTCTGTCGTCGAATATCCCGCAGGAGGCGACCTTCGCGATCAAAAATATCGACAGCAGAAGGGGGCTGATCAATTTCATCAGCTCGAATATCGAGCTGCCGGATGCGGATCGGCAGGCGCTCTTAGAGGCGCCGGGGCTGATTGCGCGGGCGCGGAAGCTGCTGGAGATTCTGGTGAGGGAGCAGCAGCTGATCGAGCTCAAAAACGAGATTCAAAGCAAGGTGAAGGAGGATATCGACCAGCAGCAGAGGGAGTATTTCCTGCAGCAGCAGATCCGGACGATTCAGGACGAGCTGGGGGGAAATCCGGCGGAGCGGGAGGTGGAGGAGCTGCGCGAAAAGGCGCAGACGAAAAAGTGGAGCGAGGAGGTCAAAGAGCTGTTCTTCAAGGAGCTGGACAAGCTGGATCGGATGAATCCGGCGGTGGCGGAGTATTCGGTGCAGATGAATTACCTGCAACTGATGCTGGAGCTGCCGTGGGAGGAGGTGACGAAGGACAATCTCGACCTGAAGCGGGCGAAGCGGCTGCTGGATGCGGATCATTTCGGGCTGGACGATGTCAAAGACCGGATATTGGAGCACTTGGCGGTGCTGAAGCTGAAGGGGGATTTGAAGTCGCCGATCCTGTGTCTGTACGGGCCTCCGGGGGTGGGAAAAACGTCGCTCGGAAAGTCGGTGGCGGCGTCGCTCAAACGGAAGTTCGGCCGGATCTCGCTGGGGGGGATGCACGATGAGGCGGAGATCAGGGGGCACCGGCGGACGTATATCGGGGCGATGCCGGGGCGGATCCTGCAGACGATTCGCCGGGCGGGGTCATCGAATCCGGTGATCATTCTGGACGAGATCGACAAGGTGGGTCAGTCGAACCACGGGGATCCGGCGTCGGCGCTCCTGGAGGTGCTGGATCCGGAGCAGAACAGTACGTTCCACGACAACTACCTGGACACGGAGTACGACCTCTCGAAGGTGCTCTTCATCGCGACGGCGAACAACATCGGGAATATCTCGTCGGCGCTGCGCGACCGGATGGAGATGATCAATGTGTCGGGCTATCTGCTGGAAGAAAAGGTGGAGATCGTCAAACGCCATCTGCTGCCGAAGCAGCTGGAGGCGCACGGGGTGCCGGAGGACAAGCTCAAGCTGGGCAAGAGGTCGATCGAGAAGATTATTTCGGAGTACACGCGGGAGTCGGGGGTCAGGACGCTGGACAAGCTGATCGCCAAGATCGTCCGCTACCGGGCGAAGGAGATCGGGATGGAGGAACCGTTCGAGGTGACTGTCTCGCCGGAGGGGGTGGAAAAGATTCTCGGGGTGCCGAGGTTCCTGAACGAGATGTACGAGGGGAACGAGCATGTGGGGGTGGTGACGGGGCTGGCCTGGACAGAGGTGGGGGGAGACATTCTCTACATCGAGTCGTCGCTCAACCGGGGCAAGGGAAACCTGATTATCACGGGAAACCTGGGGGATGTGATGAAGGAGTCGGCGTCGATCGCGCTGGGCTGGGTGAAGGCGCACGCGGAACAGCTGGGTATCCCGCAGGAGATGTTCGAGGAGTACGACATTCACATCCATGTCCCGGAGGGGGCGATTCCGAAGGACGGGCCGTCGGCGGGGATCACGATGGTCACGGCGCTGGCGTCGGTCTTCTCGGGACGGAAGGTGCAGGCGCGATATGCGATGACGGGAGAAACGACGCTCCGGGGAAAGGTGCTGCCGGTGGGCGGGGTCAAGGAGAAGATTCTGGCGGCGAAACGGGCGGGGATTACGGATATCATCCTCAGCGCGGAGAACCGGAAGGATATCGAGGAGATCAAACCGGAGTATGTCAAGGGGCTGACGTTCCACTATGTGACGACGCTGGACGAGGTCTTGAAGCTGGCGCTGGTGTAAGGGAGTGTTTCGTCGGCTGGAAACGGCATTTCAGGGGGAGGCTCTGCAGAGCCTCCCTTTTTTTTATGCGGATCCGAAAGGGTACGTGAGGTGTGTGGAGCGCAAGCACGCAAACAGAGAACGGGGCGAGGGAGTTGGGCAGAGCAGAAAAGTGGAAATGCGAAGCATTTCCCGTCCACGGGACGTGGGGCCCGCG
>NZ_CAJTMN010000096.1 GCF_910577125.1 uncultured Rikenella sp. | reverse complement strand
TCTTTGGGCCGGGAGTTGTAGCGCGCTTAATGCAATCACAACCTTTGGCGCGCTATAACCCCGACCCAAGAGATTCTCGAAGACTGAGGACTGCGGAGCCTGAGGAGTAGCGTAGCTATCTGAAAGTTCTTTGGGTACCTTTCTTTCAAGAAAGGTACGGTTCTGTCCAGCTCAAAGAATGGTATGGAAAACAGATTAAATCATTGAATAGAGAAATGAGTCAGGATACGATAGTTTGGATAGTCGTCGGATTGTGTGCCGTTATAGGGCTTGTGTGGGTGCTACGGAGGTTGCGAGGGAAGAAATCGGGCTGCGGCTGCGGTTGCGAGGGGTGCTCTGCCGCGAAGAAGTCCGGAGAAAACGGGAGCTGCGGCCGGTGCTGAAACACCGCCGCAGCTCCCGTCTGATTTTAGGGTGTCGAGGTTACCGAATCTTCAGCCGTTTGCCTAAGGGCAGCGTCGCCTCGCGGTTCAGGTTGTTCAGTGCGCAGAGGTTGGCCACCGTCGTGCCGAACCGCCGTGCGATGCCCCACAGCGTATCTCCCGACCGCACCGTATAAGTAGTCGTTGTCGAAGTCGTCGAGCTCGTCTTGCTGCCGCCCGAAGCGCCCGCAGAATCGCCGGAACCGGTATCCTCGCGATCCGTCGCCTGAGACGGTGCCAGACCGCTCGCCCGGTTTTGCGCCACGATGCGTCCGTTGGCCTGTTTCGTCACCGAGAGCACCCCGTCTTGTAACCGGTGATTGTGGTAGTCGATCACTAAGGCCGGGTTGATGTGTTGTCCCTGGATCCGGACTTCGAAGTGGCAATGTTCCGTCGTCGCCCGTCCCGTGCGTCCGATGAGGCCGATCGGATCGCCCGCTCGCACCACGTCGCCCACCTGAACCAGGTTGCGCGTGTTGTGCGCATAGAGCGTCTCCAGCCCGTTCTTGTGGCGGATCACCACGCAGTTGCCGTATCCGCTGTAGAGCTTCGACATGCGCACCGTCCCTGCGAAAGCCGCCCGAACCGTGTCGTTTTTCACCCCTTTGATGTCTACCCCCGTGTGCACGCCCCGTCCCCGCGGCCCATATCCCGAAAGGAAACGGCCCGGATAGGGATAGCAGAAACGTTGCTCGTTGAGTACCACGACGAAGCGGTTGTTTCCCTTGCCGAACGGGTCGTAGTACGAGAACTTGACGTGTTCCGTCTCGTTCGGCTGGAACTGGTGCACTGGCGGAGCGATTGCTGTGACCGTCCCCTCCTTGGCTGCCGCCGCTTCCGCCTCGTCGACGACCGTATTTTCCTCTTTCGGCGTGTTGATGAAGGCCGGTGTCGGTTTGTCTCGCACCGTCGCGTCCGGCATGGTCAATGCCCGGGCTAAAGCCGAAAGCTCCGAGTCGTCCGAATTTTGCGTTTCGCCTTGGGCCGGGACGCCCTGTAAAGCTTGTTCAGGCTGCGATTCTGTGCTGTTCTCCTGTGTAGCCGGCTCTTCCGGGTAGGTATTTTCGCTCTCCGTTTCTGTCTCAGCCGATTGCGCTCGGCGCGTCGTCGCTGCTGCCATCGTCCGCTGCTGTTCCGCCTTGGCCGCTTCCGCCGCTTTGGCTTGTGCCTGACGCTCGGCCAGCAGGCGCCGGGCTTCGGCTTTTCGCCGTTTGTCCAAGGCCCGCTGCTCCTTGGCCGTCATCATCGGCGTGACCTCCGACACTTGTGTCACCGCGCCCGATACCTGTTGCTGCCGGGGCGGTCGGACGGAAGCCTGAGGGGTTGTCGCAGTCTGCACAGAGGCTTGTACCTGCTGTGGTGCCGCAGCTTCCGGAACGGGTTGCGGAGCTGTTTCTTCCTGCTTGGGTGCCGGCTGCGGTGTCGGTTCCGGCGAAGCGGCCCGCCGTGTGACGAACGAAATGTTCTTCATCTGAGCCGCCGACGCTTCGGTGGCTTTCGGAATCCCCAGGCCGCCTCGCACCGGCCGTACCGGTTCGTTTTCCCGTTCGGCGGCCGCCCGCTGCTCCTGGGCCCGGAGCCGGGCCTGCTGCCGCGCCTGACTCCGGGTCTGCTTGGGTACCGGAACCGATGGCGCAGCCGACGGAATCGACTGGGTGACGTAGTTTCTCGGGGCGATCACTTCGGCCTGCGACCGGGCGACGGTGCCTTCGCTGTTGCTGCGCGGCCCCCGGGTGTACTCCTGTTTCGGGATGCGGCTCGGGGTGGGTGCTTCGCTCCGGGTCTCGGTCATCAGCCGCTCGCTGCGCACGACGGTCGATTGCGAGTAGTTGTCGAACGAACGGGTCAGCAGTCCGGTGGTCGTCACCGGAGCCAGTTTCGGGGTACAACTCGTGAGCCCGATACACACGGCGCCGATCAGCCACCGAACCGGTCGGATGCCTTTCGGATTTCTATGAGAAAATCTTTCCACGTTGCAAAGATAGTGAAACCCGGGCGAAATCATTAACTTTGCGATTGCGAACGTCCGGAGAAAACGGCGGGTCGGTGGCGTGTAAATTCAAAAATGCGATATATGAGCGAACTTATTAAGTGTCTGATTGTCGGCAGTGGGCCGGCGGGCTATACGGCGGCGATCTACGCGGCCCGGGCGAACCTCGCGCCGGTGGTCTATGAGGGGATCGAACCGGGCGGACAGCTGACCACGACGACCGAGATCGAGAATTTTCCGGGCTATCCGGAGGGAATAGCCGGAACGGCGATGATGGAAGACCTCAGGAAACAGGCCGAACGGTTCGGTACGGAGGTGCGCTTCGGGGTGGTGACGAAGCTCGACCTGAGCGCGCGCCCGTTCGCGGTGGAGATCGACGGCGGAACGACGACGTTGCGGGCCGAATCGATCATCATCGCGACGGGGGCGTCGGCGAAGTACCTCGGGCTGCCGTCGGAACAGAAATTCCGGGGGATGGGGGTCTCGGCGTGCGCCACGTGCGACGGGTTTTTCTACCGCAAGAAGGATGTGGCGGTGATCGGCGGGGGCGACACGGCGTGCGAGGAGGCGACTTATCTGGCTTCGCTGTGCCGGCAGGTCTATCTGGTGGTGCGCAAGAACTATCTCCGGGCATCGAAGGCGATGCAGGAGAGGGTCTTCACGACGCCGAACATCGAGGTGATTTTCGAACACAACACGAAAGAGGTGCTGGGCGACGAGAGCGGGGTCACGGGCATGCTGCTGGCTTCCAACGACGGAGCGGAACGGCGGGTCGATGTGGACGGTATATTCCTGGCGATCGGCCACCATCCGAATACGGAAATCGTCAAAGGACAGCTCGACCTCGACGAGCAGGGGTACATCCTCACGCATCACGGACGGACGAATGTGCCGGGGGTGTTCGCGGCGGGGGACGTACAAGACCCGCATTACCGTCAGGCGATCACGGCGGCGGGTTCGGGGTGCATCGCGGCGCTGGAGTGCGAACGATTCCTCGCGGAACATACATTGTAATTTAATTGTTCGATTATCGTTCTTTGCCCTGTATGGAACTGTACCTTTTCTGAAGAAAAGGTACCCAAAAGACTTTTGGAGGATGCTACGCATCCTAAAGCTGCCGGCGGCCCAGTTCTCGGACTTTCTTTGGGCCGGGGATTCTTCCGGGGCGCGTGGGGTAATTCCCGCATTATCGCGCCCCGGAGAACCCCGACCCAAAAGCAATCGCAGAGACTGAGGACTGCGGAGCCTAAGGAGTAGCGTAGCTAACTAAAAGTTTTTGGTGCCGCTTTTTCCAAAAAGCGGCAGTTCTCTGCGGGTAGACACGGATAATAGAACGAATATAAAGACAGAGAGATATGTCGAAATTGATGGACCCGATTGTGGGTCAGTTGATGGGATTGCGTTACAAGTCCCATCCGTGGCACGGCGTGAATATCGGCGATGAAGCGCCCGATAAGGTGACCTGTTTTATCGAGATCGTCTCGACCGACACCGTCAAGTACGAAGTCGATAAGGAATCCGGATATCTTTTCATCGATCGGCCGCAGAAATACTCCAATACCGTCCCTGCCCTGTATGGGTTTCTGCCCCAGAGCTATAGCGGCGAGCTCGTGGCCCAGCTCAGCAACGAAGCCTTGCAGCGTACCGACATCCACGGCGACGGCGACCCGGTGGACGTGTGCGTGTTGACCGAGAAGACCATTACGCACGGCGATATCCTCGTTCACGCTAAGCCGGTGGGCGGCATTCGGATGATCGACCACGACGAAGCCGACGACAAGATTATTGCCGTGTTGAAGCACGATGCGGTCTACGGCAATATCGATGACGTGTCGCAGCTGCCCCCGCTGGTGGTGGAGAGGTTGCGGCACTACTTCCTGACCTATAAGGACTTGCCGGGCGCCAAGCGGAATGTCGAGATTACCCACATCTACGGGGCCGACGAGGCGAAAGAGGTGATCCGGCGGTCGATGCAGGACTATCACAACCGGTTCAACAACTTGGAGGCGCTGCTCAAGTTGTAGCTGCGGCTCGGGGAAAATATGCGCGCCGGCCTCTTCGGGACAAGAAGAGGTCGGCGCGCGTTTTATTGCGGAAGTTCCGGTAACCGGAAGCGAACGAAATACCCCTCCAACGTCTTGTCATCCAGCGCGAAGGCATACAGATAGCGGTCGTCCGGCGAGACCGTCGGAAAACAGACCGGACGATCCAACGAATAGGTCGCCAGTGGCCGACCGTTCCAATCCATCACGAAGATTTCCCGGACGTAGCCTGCGCCGTAGCCGTTCCGCGCGATCGACGCCTCCCGGTTGAGGCGGTCGATCCGCGGGTCTGCACAGTAGACCCTTCTCTCGGTGACGCTCAATTGATAGCCGTTGTCGTGGTTCGCCGTAAAACGAACCCGGTCGCGCCCCTGCGGTTCATATTCGGGAATCTGGCAGAAAGGCTGCTCGATTTGCTGCGCTTTTCCCTCTTCGACCTCAAACAACAAGACCAATTTCGAATTGGCATTGGAATAGGCGAACCGATTCCGTGTCGGATGCTTCGCGACACTGCCCATATAGGTTTCTGCCCGTTGCCCATAGGGCATGGAACCGCGGTCGTCCGGATAGGGAATATCCAGCGCTTCCCACGCCTCGCGGCGGGTGTCGTACAGCGAGAAGAGGCCGTTGTGCCCGTCGAACGCCTGGGCGATGCAGAGGGTGTCGTCGATCGGCACGAGTTCGTAGGCCGGGATAGGATTCGTTTCGCCATAACGTTCTTTCTTCCAGCTCGATAGGTCGAACAGCCGTGCCGACGAATCCAGCGGGATGCGGATCGAATGTCCCAGCGGATTGTAAGCGACTGCGACGAGTGTTCGGGAGTTCGGAAAATAGAACGCCTCCGCATCGGTCGCCTCCCACGGGCCGCGCCCCTGTTGCAGAAACGAACCGAGAAACAGCAGAGAGTCGTGTTTCGAACGGTAGACCGAGAACAGAGCGTCGTCGGTCGCTCCCTCGAAAATCAGGAGGTCGTCGGCGAACAGGAAATCACCCTCCCCGTAGATCGGCCGGTCCCACGACACGGTTTCGGCAGTCAGCCGGTAATTCGTTGTTGTGTCCCACCGCTCTTCGCCCCAGCGCTGCCCGGAGCCGGGTGTGCAGCGAAGGAAAAACAGGCAGATTCCGATGGCAATGACTCGGCGCAGGTGGTGGGGCATATGGCGGGCTGATTTTTCGACAGAACAAATATAATTTAGAATGATTATATTTGTAGAACTCAAAAAACGAAAACAAACGATGAAGAAAGGACATTGGATACTGATTATCGTGCTGGTGGCGATCGTGGCGATAGCGGCGGGGATTTACAGCTGGATCAAAGGCAATTACAACGGGCTGGTGGAACGCAGTCAGGAGGTTGCGGCGCAGTGGGCCAACGTGGAGAACCAGTATCAGCGGCGGGCCGACCTGATTCCGAATCTGGTGGCGACGGTCAAGGGATATGCCGCGCATGAACAGGCGACGCTCGAAGGGGTGATCGATGCGCGGGCCCGGGCGACGCAGGTACGGATCGATTTCGACGATTTGAACGAGGAAACCTTGGCCAAATATGCCCAGGTGCAGGGCGAACTCTCGTCGGCGCTGAGCCGGTTGATGGCGGTTTCGGAAGCCTATCCCGATCTCAAGGCGAACCGGAACTTTACCGATCTGCAGACTCAGCTGGAGGGAACCGAAAACCGGATTGCGACGGAACGGAGACGCTACAACGATGCGGTGCAGGCTTATAATGTGTATGTACAGCAGTTTCCGCGCAATCTGATTGCCGGCATGTTCGGCTTTACGCCGAAGACGTTCTTTGCGGCGGAAGCGGGGGCGGAACGGGCGCCCAAGGTGGAGTTTTAACCGTTTTTTCGGGTGTTTCGCAGGATGACGGGTCGTTGTATCAAGCGATGGAGGCTGCTGCTGGCGGGAGTGTTGCTGTGGGTGTGCGGCGGTGTGCGGGGGCAGGCGATTCCGCAGCCGATGTCACCGCCGCGGCTGGTGAACGACTATGCCCACCTCTTTTCGCCGGAGCAACAGCGTGTGTTGGAGGATAGTCTGGTGGCTTTCGATGCGGCGACTTCGACCCAGATTGCGGTCGTGACGGTCACCGATCTCGACGGCTGGCCGGCGGCGGAGTATGCCACGCGGATTCTGGAGCAGTGGGGGGTCGGAAGCCGGGAGCATGACAACGGGGTGGTGCTGTTGGTCAAACCGCGGAACCGGTACGGTCGGGGCGAGGCCTTTATCGCGGTGGGGTATGGACTGGAGGGGGCGCTGCCGGATATCACGGCGGGGCGGATCATCGATGACGAGATGATCCCGTATCTGCAGCTCGATCCGCCGGATTATTATGCGGCGGTAGCGGCGGGTACGGAGGCGATCCGGGCGGCGGTGCGTGGAGAATACACGGCGCCGGAGCGGGAAACGGGAGAAAAACTCGGTCTGCTCGATGGGGTGACGTGGCTTTTGACGATCGGGGTGGTGGTTTGGATGGTGGTTATATTGGTTCGTGCTTACCGAAAGGGCGGCTCGGACGATGACGATTCGAATACGTGGGGAGGTGGCGGTAGCGGCGGCCGAAGGGTTTATCGGGGACGACCGATGATGTTTCCGCCGATCTTCGGCGGTGGACATGGCGGCGGTCTCGGTGGCTTCGGCGGTTTCGGGGGCGGGAGAACGGGGGGCGGAGGTGCCGGTCGCTCGTTTTGATGACTGTAACCGTTCGTTTGTCTGTGTCTACCCGCAGAGAACTGCCGCTTTTTGAAAAAAGCGGCACCAAAAACTTTTAGTTAGCTACGCTACTCCTCAGGCTCCGCAATCCTCAGTCTTCGAGATTGCTTTTGGGTCGGGGTTCTCCGGGGCGCGTAGGGTAATTCCCGCATTATCGCGCCCCGGAAGAATCCTCGGCCCAACAAATCATCCGAGAACTGGGCCGCCGGCAGCTTTAGGATGCGTAAGCATCCTCTAAAGTTTTTCTGGTTC
>NZ_CAJTMN010000095.1 GCF_910577125.1 uncultured Rikenella sp. | reverse complement strand
TTCTACTATGTGGTAGAAAGTAGGCAAAGAGCACATTCAAGGGGGACTCGCATCCTCCTTGAAAATCCCCCGACTTATTTTGAACGGATTGCGGATCTCTTCCTTCGTACCGAAACCCTATTCTCTGCCCTACTCGTCCTCGACCCACCTCAGTTCGACGCCAGCGGAGGCGCAACGAGCTCCGTCGAGTTGCAGCCCGCCGCCGGGGGTGGCGGCGAACTGCGCGACCCTACGGGTCACAAAAGCTTTGCCCCAATACAGCCCCAAGCCCAGCCTAATTCTCCGTCCCGTGTCCGCCTCACTGCGGCTCCGCTATCGCTCCGCCACTTTGCGCGTTTTCCGCTAGCGCGCGGGGAGGACTTGTTTCGCGCGCCTTGTTTCCGTCGCCCGCGGCAATTCTCGTTGGTTGGCCAAGCGCCAACCAACAAAATATGCCCTTTTAGGCGAGCGGGCGACTTTCGAGCTCTGTGCTGGACGGAACTGCCGCTTTTTGAAAAAAGCGGCACCAAAAACTTTTGTGATAGCTACGCTACGCCTTAGGCTCCGCAAGACTCAAGTTTCGCTTACCCCGCGGTGGGCAAATGGGTTAGAGGCTGCCAATAAAACACCTTGTGGGTGCGTTCGCGCGCCCGGGGCTCCGAGAGAGGGCGGAGTGTGGACGAATTGTTGAAAAAACATAAAAATAGAAGAGACGGACAGCCTCTTTTTTCATCTATCTTTGTCCGCAGATAAAGAACAAGTTGTCTATGACCGATCACAAAGTAGAACTGGATATCGAACTCAATGAAGAGGTGGCGCAGGGAACGTATGCCAATCTCGCGGTGATTTCGCATTCGACCTCGGAGTTCGTGCTGGACTTTATCCGCATGATGCCGGGAATGCCCAAGGCGCAGGTCAAAAGCCGGGTGATTCTCACGCCGGAGCATGCGAAACGGCTACTCCTGTCGCTTCAGGAGAATGTGGCGCGGTATGAGAGCATCGTGGGAAAAATCGAGATGCATACGCCGGATACGCCGCCGATCAACGGGTTCGGAAATAACTCTTATTGCTGACCTCTCGGAGAGCGGGCCGGAAAAACAGCGGTCGGCGCGAAAAGATTCGCGCCGACCGCTTCCGTTTCAGACAAACCCAGACTCAGACAAACCGGTAACCGTACAAACCTTCACTCCCCATCCATAACGTCCGATAGTCCGTAAATTGGCACCACCAACGCTCCTTCCTGCTGAAAGGCTGTCCGTTCAGTTGCGGTACCACACCCGCTTCGGCCACCCACGCATTGCCCTTACGAGTCACCAGAAAAAAACCGGACTCATGAAAAACCCCGCCTCGAAACAACATTTTCCGTTGAGACGGCGCGACGGCGAAACCCGAACTCAGCGTGATTTTATTGGAACAGCGGAGAAAAATCTCGCACTCTCCCTGAAAATCGGTCTTCGCCAGTTCGCATGAATCGGTGATCTCATCCGTGTTCCACTCCCACTCTTCGAGATAGTCGTAGAGCTTCCGATCCCGATCCAACTCGGGATCACACCTCCACGTTTTGTAAAAGGCCCACATGCATCCCTGCACATCCTGACTCAGCGCAGTACACATGTGCAGGAAAGCATAGCCATGCTTGCCCGAATTCCAAAATTGAGTTCCATCCGGTCTGAAAGCGACGATCCCATCCAAACTGAAATACGGATGATCCAGATCCAAGCCATGAGCGTCCGCAAAGGATTCCGTATCGTCGTACCCCATCACGATAGTACCGTCCGCCATAACCAGACAGGCATCGATACTACTCCCGAAACAATAATCCCGCTTGGCCGTCCCGTCCCGACCGACCAACAGGCCGTTTCGCTCCGGCTTTCCGCCGTTGTAGTCGCTCCAACGACCTACCAACAAAAAATCGTCGCCCAGCACGCGAATCCAATTGTACTCCGTCCGATAATCGTCTCCCAACTCGTACACTTGCTTCCCCAGATACCGTCTCGCCTCCCAGTCGACATCGAGTACCGCCACGGCATAATAGTAACGGGGCGGCTCCTCTTCGGCCGCCAGCGAATGGCGGAACAGGCAGTAAACCCGCCCGTCATTGGGCCCCACCGAAAAATCGATCACAGAGGCCGATGCGTCCCGCACTCCGCGGTGAAGTTCTTCCCACGATGCGATTTCGAACAACTCGATCGGCTCCTGGTGCCAGGTGGATTCCGCGACCTCTTCTTCCATCAGATGGCATCCCCCAGCGCGTTGTAGAACTTATATTCGATCATCCCCAGCGAGTCGTTCGGAATCACCTTGATCACCGCGCCGTATTTCACGCACCACTTGGCCCGCTTGCTGAACAGCCCGCCCCGGTTGATGTAGGCCGCCACGTACGGATGCACGTGAACGGTCAGCAGTTTGTAGTGTTTCTCTTTCGCGTAATAGGCCACCTGGTTTTCGATCTGGGCGTCGAGCAGCACCGAGGGTGCGATCTCGCCCGTCCCGTGGCATGTCGGACACTTTTCGTTGATGACGATCTGGGTCTCCGGCCGCACCCGCTGCCGGGTGATCTGCATCAGGCCGAACTTCGTCAGCGGCAGGATGTTGTGTTTGGCCCGGTCGGTGGCCATCGCTTTCCGCATCGCCTCTAACACGGCGTTCCGGTTCTGGGCGGTGTGCAGGTCGATGAAGTCGATCACGATAATCCCCCCCATATCCTTCAACCGCAGCTGACGCGCGATCTCCGGCACGGCGTTCAGGTTGCATTCCAGCGCATTGGCCTCCTGGGTCTCGTCGCTCTTGGCGCGCTTGCCGCTGTTGACGTCGATCACGTGCAGCGCTTCGGTATGCTCCACGATGAGGTATGCCCCCCGCTTGAAGACCACTGTTCGCCCGAAGAGCTGTTTGATCTGTTTGGTGATGTCGAACTGGTCGAAGATGGGGATGTTCCCTTTGTAGAGCTTGACGATCTTCTCCGCCTCCGGCTCGATGGCGGAGATGTATTCCTTCACTTCGTGGAACACCTGTTCGTTGTCCACGTGGATGTGGGTGAAGGAGTCGTTGAGCAAATCCCGCAGGATGGTGGTCGTCCGGCTCTCTTCGCCCAGCAGCAGGTAAGGGGGCTGGGCATGTTGCAAGGCGGACAGAGCTCCTTCCCATTTCGAGATGAGGTGGGTGATGTCGGCTTCGATATCTTCGGCCGATTTCCCTTCGGCGGCGGTGCGCACGATGGCGCCGTAGTTCCGGGGCAGAATCCCCTCCACAATCCCTTTGAGTCGCTTTTTCTCTTCGTTGGAGCGTATCTTCTGCGATATGTGCACTTTGTTGGAGAGCGGAATCAGCACGAGGTGTCGCCCGGCGATCGAGATGTCGCTGGTCACGCGGGGCCCTTTGGTCGAAATCGGCTCCTTGGCGATCTGGACGATGATATGCTGGCCGTTATTGAGCACGCCGGCGATCTTCCCCTCTTTGCCGAGGTCGTTCTGGACTTTCAGGGAGGAGAAGTCGATCTTCTGGTGGCGTCCGTTCACCTGTTTGACGAGGTCGTTCAGCGAGTTGAAGGCGCTCCCGAGGTCGAGGTAGTGCAGAAAGGCGTCTTTCTGGTTGCCCACGTCGACGAAGGCGGCGTTGAGCCCCCCCATCACTTTGTGCACTTTGCCGAGATAGATGTCGCCAACGGTGAAGGAACTTTTGGTCTTCTCGCGGTTGAGTTCGACGAGCTGTCCGTCTTCGAGGAGGGCGATTTCGATCTCGCTGCCGGTCGAGTGGATGACTAACTCTTTTGTCATGTCGTGTGTCGTATATATATGATAAACGGGTCGTCCGTCCGTTTGGTATCCGCGGAGGATGCCGCCGGTGGATCGGACGAGCCGGGAATGGGACAAAATAAAGAAACCTAAAGACCGCCGCGCTGAATAGTCCGGGGGACTTTAGGTTTTCGAGTGTCGGTCTTCGCCGGAGCGGGAAGCGCGTCGTGCCGGAAGAGATCCATCCGACCGAAGGGCCGTTCGTCTCGGCACGCACACGATTCCCGCCCCGCCAAAGTAAATCATCTACCTACTTTTTCTTTTTATGGCGGTTCTTGCGGAGCCGTTTCTTGCGCTTGTGGGTAGATATTTTGTGCCGTTTTCTTTTCTTTCCGCTTGGCATAACTACAGTGGATTAAGGTTTGACAATCGGGTTAATTATTTCTTGGCGATGGATTTGGCTTTCACCTCGCCGGCAAAGGTTTTCGACGGTTTGAAAGCCGGAATGTTGTGCGCCGGGATGGTGATGGTGGTGTTTTTGGAGATATTGCGGGCCACTTTCTGTGCGCGCCGTTTGATGATAAAGCTGCCGAAACCGCGCAGGTAGACGTTATTGCCTGCCATCATGGAGTCTTTGATATTTTCCATGAAAGATTCCACAACTTGCTGCACCTGTACCTTTTCGATGCCGGTGCTTTTTGCGATTTCGCCTACGATATCCGCTTTTGTCATGACGAGTGTCGTTTTATTTATTTGTATGATTATGATTCGATTACATCCAAAACGGATTGCAAATATAGGGTAAATAATCGAGAATCGTTCTACAAAATTGAATTTAATAGTTCTTGGAGGCTGATTTTCAGAACGGGATGCCGGAATTCGGGGCAGATTTCGGCGGCGGGTTCGAGGACGAACCGCCGTCGGGCGAGCTGTGGGTGGGGAATGGTGAGGCGGGGGGTGTCGAGAACGAGGGAGTCGTAGAAAAGGATGTCGAGGTCAATGGGGCGCGACCGGTAGATGCGTTGTCCGCCGGGGGTGTATTCGGGGGTATGGACGGGCCGGCCGAGCCGGTGTTCGATCTGCTGGAGGGTGTCCAGCAGTTCGAGGGGGCTCTGGAGGGTCTCGACCACAAGCACTTGGTTCAGAAAGGGTTCCACGGGCCGGGTGTCGGCAAAGTTGCCCCACGGTTCGGTCCGGTACTCGCGCGAGGCGAGACGGATCGGCCCGACGGCCTCGGCAATGTTTTGCCGGGCGGTTTCGAGCAGTCGGCTGCGGTCGCCGGCGTTGCTGCCGAGGGAGAGCATGGCGCGGTGAAGCATGACAGTCGTTGTTTTCTGTTTTTGGCGAGGCAGTTTTAGCGGTACGCGCTGACGCTTAAGTCTTGCGGAGCCTGAGGCATGTAGCGTGCGAGCAATGGATTGGGCTGACCCAGCCATTCGCCCACCGCGGGGCCCCACAGGGGCTTTTGATGGGGTTGTCATTGCCTTACTTAAGCGGGGCCTGCCCGGCCCAAGGGCGGTTCTATCCTGTGGGGTAGAGATGGCCCTGTCGGAGTGCCCGAAGGCACCGCGCGCCACGCCTTAAAAGGGAAATCGTCAAAATGCACCTGTGCGTTTTGACAGGATTTCCCATGGCGCGCGAAAGCAAACCCAATCACCCCGCCCCGGGCAACCGCGACTACGGGACGGGGGCACTGACCTACGTCGGTAACGGCGGATATCAGTGGGCTTCTACGATTAGCGACATCCGCGGACGATTCCTGTGGTCTCTCACGCAGAGCCTCGGCCCCGACCATGCGAGCAACCGTGCCGGCGGTTTTCTGTTGCGTTGCCTCTCAGAATAAACGGGGCCGCCCGGCACTCGAAAACTGGCCGGGTCTACCCCAATAATCGGTAGCCACTACCCTAAATCCTGCGGCTCGCAGAGCCGCGCGGGCCGAAAGCCTCCCCCAGCGGGAGGCCCGCAACTCACTACGCTCGTTCGGGCACCCGCAGGCTTCGGCCCGCAGCAGACACAGCCCAATTCTCCATCCCTATTCGGCCTGTCGCCCATCCCCCCGAGCGGCAAAGCCGCTGGGCGACGAGGCCGACGACCTCAAAGGGTCGCAACAGTTCAGCCTCAAGCACCGTCCCGTATTCGCCTCACTGCGGCTCCGCTATTGCTCCGCCGCGTTTCGCGCGCCTGGGCGGTTCATTCTCTTTCGGCTCATCGCCGAAAGAGTTGAATTGCCTCCTTAGGCGTCGGCGCGCGGAGCATTTCAACCGTCGCCCGCAGGGATTTCATCTCGATTTTGCTCACCGCAAAACGAGTGAAATCCCTCTTTAAGCGGGCGGGCGACAGTCGAGCTTTGTCCCGCCTGGAACTGCCGCTTGTTGGCTTCGCCTTCCTCGCGCTACCTCGCCAAAGCTCGCAAGCGGCTTTGGTCTCGGAACGCTGCTCGGTTGAAACAAGCGGCACCAAAACCGACGCTGCCAGCGAGAGCAATGCAAACGCAGTTTGCGAATTGCCGAGCGGCGAGGAGGAAACCCAAGGTAAACTTTTAGATAGCTACGCTACGCCTTAAGCTCCGCAAGACGCAGACTTTGAGCGCGAACTGGTGAAATCGTTCTGCGCCAACAGCTTTTGATCATTTTTCGCGGCGCGCCTCTTAGGCCAAAGGCGTGCTCGCGTCACAACTCCAGCCGTTTCAGGCGGTCGTCGGCCGACACTTTATCCACGATCGCCTTGACGATCTCATCCAGACGGCTGCCCGGCGAATAGTCTGCCGGAGCGACGAAGTTCACCCGATGCTCCTGCACCAGCTGGCGCAGCGAATGACCCACTTCCCGGTCGGCCGGATTATAAACGGCGATGGCATGCCCCTGTTTCTCCTTCACTAACCGCATGCACGGGATGTCGGTCGTCCCGTCGCCGATGTAAATCATGTGCGTGAAAGGCACCGGGCGCTGCTCTTCGGGTTGATACCGGTTCACCGCCTTGGAGTCGTACACGCTGTCGATCCCTTTGCTGATCTTGAAAATGAACTGGGTCTTGTTCGTATAGTTCACCGCCACGCCCGGCCAATAGGCTACTCCGTCCACCGAGTAGAGAAACGAGCTGGCGAAAATCTTCTTGAAATGTTTGGCGATCGACGTTCCTTCGATCATCTCGCGCAGGCCGGAGGAGTTGATGTAGTGTTCGACCCGAATCCCCTTCGATTGTCCGTAACGGTTGATGCGCGTGAACCACCCTTCGACTCCTTCGTAGAGCTCGACTTTGCGGCCCGATTCGGCAAAAGCCTCGCGCCGCAGCGAAACGCCGCTGACCGTAGCCTGCCGGATCATTTCGTTCATGTAGGTCAGGATCGGGTCGGCGTCGTTCACCTCGGCCACGCGGTTGCAGTTGTCCCAGAACTCGCGGTTGTCTTTGCCGATGGCAGGAATGAAGTCGTATTCCTGCATATTTCCCGGCGAGAGGGTGCCGTCGAAGTCGTAAATCAGTGCGAGTACCATATTTATCTGCTCGGTTTTCACAAAGATAGGGATTTTAACGCAGGTTGTTATCTTCGATCGGACGGATGGGAGTGGCGGTTCGGTGTTTGGTTTGCGTCTCGCCCGCCCCGGGCTACCGCGACGGAGGTAACAATAGACGATTAGGGGATCTGACGGGTGTCGGCTACGATGGGCTCAACCGGTCTTCCGCTATTAAGGGGAATAGCGGGATATGCTTGTATTTCAACTCACAATACCTCGATTCCGGCAACGCAAGTATCTGCGGCCACGGTCTTCAGTTGCGTTGCCTCTCGCACCCACAGGGTGTTTTACTGGCTGTGTCTACCCCAACTAAGGCAGCCTCTACCCCATTTTACCGACACAGCCGCAGAAATGCGAAGCATTTCCCGTCCACGGG
>NZ_CAJTMN010000094.1 GCF_910577125.1 uncultured Rikenella sp. | reverse complement strand
AGAACTGCCCTGCGCGGGCGGCGTCCGGGTGACCCCGGCGGGACAGAGCGATACTGCGTATCGCTTACTGGTTTGCTTGGCCCCATTCTTTGTCCGCGCGCCTAGGGAAATATAGTCAAAACACGCAAGCGAGTTTTGACGATTTCCCTTTTTAGGCGTGGCGCGCGGTCGAGCTTGGTGCTGTTCTTTGTCCGCGCGCTGGCGGAAATCTTGTTCAAAGCGCAAGTCGCTTTGAACGATTTCCTTTTCCAGCAGTCGCGCGCGGTTGGTTTGAGGGTACTGCCCTCGGGCCGGGCGGGCCCCGCGTGCCCGCGGTGGGCAAATATGGGGTAGACACGGCCAGTAAAACGCCCTGCGGGCGCGTTTATTCCGAGAGGCAACGCAACTGAAAACCGTAGCTACGGCTGTTCACGCCGCTGGGATCGAGCCACGTCACGTTGAAACTCAAGTATATGCCATAGGTACCGTTGACCGTCGAAGACCAGCTATAACCGCCGTAGCCGACGCTGCTCAGCCCGCCATTGGCTCTCTCGCCGTAGCCCGGGGCGGGGCGAACTCACTACCCTACCCCCACTCACAAAACAAAAGCAGGACAGTCCGTCACGGCCTGTCCTGCTTCCCGCTTCCGGGAACCACCCCGAAAGCTACTAACCCAAACTCTTTTTATGAAAAGAAGCAATCTGTTACCAAACTGCCACCTCCCTAAATCGATGCCACAAAGGTAAAACACCGATTCCGAATTACAAAATTATTTTTGTAATTTTTTAAAAAATTTTAATAACACATCGAACCTGCATTGATTACCAGCAACTTACAATTCACCCGCCCGGTAAGAAAATTTTCCGTACCTTTGCATACATACCCGACCGATGCCGAATGTACGGCCCGCCGGACGGAATAATCACAACCGAAAAATCGTTATGGGAAATATCGTAGCCATCGTCGGACGGCCGAATGTGGGCAAAAGCACCCTCTTCAACCGGCTCGTGGGGATGCGGCAGGCCATTGTCGACGCCACCGAAGGCACCACCCGAGACCGGCACTACGGAACCACCGACTGGAACGGACGCGAATTCACGGTGATCGACACCGGCGGTTTCACGGTCAACTCGGAGGATGTCTTCGAACAAGCCATCTGCCGGCAGGTGAAGCTGGCGATCGAAGAGGCCGACGAACTGATCTTCATGGTGGACGTCGAGACGGGAGTGACGGATCTCGACCTGCGGATGGCCGAAATGTTGCGGAGGCAATCCAAACCGGTGCACCTGACGGTCAACAAGGTGGACAACACCATGCGGCAGACCGAGGCTTACGAATTTTATTCCCTGGGACTCGGCGAGCCGATCACCATCAGCTCGATGACCGGATCGGGAACGGGAGAACTGCTCGACGCCGTGGTGGCTTTGCTGCCTCCGGAGACCGACACCGAAACAGCTGCGGACGAAGCGGATACGGCGGTGCCGAAAATCGCCATCGTCGGACGGCCGAACGTCGGAAAATCGTCGCTGACCAATGCCTTGCTGGGCGAGGAGCGGAACATCGTCACGCCGATCGCCGGAACGACACGCGACTCCATCCATACCTATTATAATAAGTACGGGATGGAGTTCCACCTAGTCGACACCGCCGGGCTGCGCAAAAAACAGAAGGTGACGGACGACCTGGAGTTCTACTCGGTGATGCGGACGATCCGGGCCATCGAGGATTGCGACACGGCCATCCTGATGCTCGACGCGTCGCAGGGGGTCGACGCGCAGGACATGAACATCTTCCACCTGATCGTGAAAAACCGCAAGGGATGCGTCATCGCGGTCAACAAGTGGGACACGGTGCCGGACAAGCAGGCCAACACGATGAAGGAGTACACGGAACAGATCCGCCGGAAACTGGCACCGTTCGACGACGTGCCGATCGTCTTCACGTCGGTGACCGAGAAACAGCGCATTTTCGATGTCCTCAAGACAGCGCTGCGGGTGTGCGAAAACCGGCACCGGAGGATTCCGACGGCCGTGCTCAACGAATTCATCCTGCCGATCATCGAACAGACGCCGCCGCCGAGCATCAAGGGGAAGTACATCCGGATCAAGTATGCAATGATGCTGCCGACGCCGACGCCGCAGTTCGCCTTTTTCGTCAACCTGCCGCAGTACGTGAAGGACTCGTACCGGCGTTTCCTCGAGAACCGGATCCGGGGGGAGTGGGATTTCACCGGCGTGCCGATGCAGATCTACTTCCGGCAGAAATAGATGGAACTGGTTAACAGTGGCTCTGCAGGCGCACAAGAATCGGGCGAGACTACCGCAGCGAAACGCTGTTTCGCCCGTCCACGGGACGTGGGGCCCGCCCGGCCCGAGGGCAGTACCCTCAAACCAATCGCGCGCCGTCGCCTTAACAGGAAAATCATTCAAAAGCGTTTCTCGCTTTTGAATATGATTTTCCAAGGCGCGCGGGAAAAGGCAGCGGAACCGCAATGAGGCGAACACGGGGAGGAGAATTGGGTAAAAGCTTTGTTTGAACGGGGCTCTTGCGACTCGAAGAGTCACGCGGGCCGGAACCACCCAGGCGTAGGCCTGCAACTTCGCGGGGCTTGTTTCCAGCCTCGCTGGCTCCGACCCGACAAACCCCGCCCCGGGCTTCCGCGGCGCAGGCAACGATGGGCGATTAGGCAGTCTGGTGTACGTCAGCAGCAACGGCTATAGCTGGTCGTCTGCAGTGAGCGGTATCAACGGGCGGTTCTTGTGGTTCAGCGCGCGGGATATCGACCCCATCAACACGAACACCCGCGGTCACGGTTTTCAGTTGCGTTGCCTCTCGGAATAAACGGAAGACCGAAAACACCGCACTAAAAGAAAAATTAAATAATTTCACATACCGTTATGAAAACCTTACGAATCGGAACCCTCGCCGGACTGCTCCTGCTGACCGGCACCCTGACCGTTCAGGCACGGGGAGGACGCGGCTGCTGCGGCGGAAACGGCTGGCGGCAGACTACCGTTCAACGACAGAACACGGAACGGCGGACGGCAGACGCCTGCCCTTACTACAGATGCACGCCGGAGAGACAGGCAGCATGCCGCCCGGGAAACAAATATTACCCTTTGACCGACAGTTGCTACCGGCGGGAGCAGTGCGCTGTCCGGAACGGAGCTGCATGCCGCCCGGGAAACAAATATTGTCCTCTGGCCGACAGCTGCTACCGGCGGGAGCAGTGCGCCGTCCGGAACGGAGCTGCATGCCGCCCGGGAAACGAATATTGCCCTCTGGCCGACAGCTGCTACCGGCGGGAACAGTGCGCCGTCCGGAACGGAGCTGCATGCCGCCCGGGAAACAAATATTGCCCTCTGGCCGACAGCTGCTACCGGCGGGAACAGTGCGCCGTCCAGAACGGAGCAGCATGCCCGGCGGGTTATAATTGTCCCGCAGACCGTTGCCGCTACGACAACCGAACTGCAGAAACGCGACCGGTGAATCGGCGCGGATACCGCGTGCACCGCTACGGATGCGACGGACACTACCACCGGGGATGCGACCGCACCGTTGTCGTGCGGCGCGGCGCACGGCCTTGCGCGACCAGCTACTGCTACCGAAACGATCGATAGCCCCTCGTATTTTATCCATGCACAACGAACCCAGACACCTATGACCCTGAAGACCCAACTGTTCATCTTGTCGGCCGCGGTCGGCCTTTCGACTTTCGGCACGGCTTACGGCCAGCTGCCGCCGACCCGGTGGCAATTCGGCGAAAACGACCGCGAAAACGCGACCGCCACGGCTGCCGTGCCGGAGTGGCAGAACCCCGAAATCGCACACGTGGGGCGGGAGACGCCGCGGGCATACTTCATGTCCTACCACAACCGCGACCTCGCCGCGGCGAACGACTACACCACCTCGGAACATTACATCTCGCTCAACCGGCCGTGGCAGTTCAAGTGGCTGCCGGATCACCGGGAGCGGCCCGCGGACTTCTACAAACCGGAGTTCGACGCCTCGGGCTGGGACACGCTGGCCGTGCCGGCCACGTGGGAGGTCAATGGGTACGGAGACGCGATCTACACCAACCAGCCTTACGAGTTCGCGCCGTACAAACCGACCCCGCCGCAGCTGCCGGCGGCCAATGAAGTGGGGCTCTACCGGACGACCTTCGAGGCGCCGCTCGTGCTGAAAGACCGCGACGTCTACCTGCACATCGGCGGGGCCAAGTCCGGCGTGATCGTCTACCTCAACGGCCACAAGGTCGGATACAGCGAAGACTCGAAGGACGCCGCGGAGTTCAAACTCAACCGCTACCTGCGCGAGGGAACCAACGTCCTGGCGCTGGAAATCTACCGCTGGAGCACGGGGTCGTATCTGGAGTGTCAGGACTTCTGGCGGCTCAGCGGGATCGAACGCGGCGTCTACATCTACTCGCAGCCCAAGACGCACATCGAAGACTTCTACATCGTCTCGACCCTCGACTCGACCTACACCGACGGGATACTGAACGTGGATGTGGCGATGGTCAACAACTTCATCCGGCCGTCGGGGCCGGTACAAGTCTGGTTCGAGCTGGAGGACGCCCAGGGGCGGATGGTCGACTACTCGTATCAGGAGATCGAACTCGACGGCTACGGACGCGACACGGTGCGGTTCCGGCGGACGGCGCGAAACAACGCCGACGCCTTCCGGAACGTCCGCCGGTGGAGCGCCGAGGATCCGTACCTCTATAACCTCGTGCTGAAGATCCGGCACAACGGGCGATTCGTGGAGTATACCAGCGCGCGGATCGGGTTCCGTACCAGCGAGATCAAGGGGAACAAATACTATGTGAACGGCCGGCCGGTCTATATCAAGGGGGTCAACTACCACGAGCACCACGAGAAGAACGGCCACGTGCTCGACGAGGCGACGATCCGCGAAGACTTCCGGCTGATGAAGGCCAATAATATCAATGCGATACGTTTGTGCCACTACCCGCAGCAGCGGCGGTTCTACGAGCTGGCCGACGAATACGGTTTCTACCTCTGCAACGAGGCCAACATCGAGTCGCACGGGATGGGATACGACCTGGCGCAGGGAAAGACCTTGGGCAATAATCCGCTGTGGCTCACGAAACACATGGATCGGACGCAGAACATGTACCACCAGACCAAGAACTTCCCGAGCGTGATGTTCTGGAGCCTGGGGAACGAGGCCGGGAACGGCTACAACTTCTACGAGACCTACCTGTGGCTCAAGGGGATGGACACGCTTCGTCCGGTGCAGTACGAACGGGCGATTTTAGAGTGGAACACGGACATCTTCTGCCCGCAGTATCCCTCGGCGGCGACCTTCGCCCAGTGGGGGCGGTCGGAGACCGACCGGCCGTACATCGCATCGGAGTATGCCCATGCGATGGGGAACTCGACAGGCGGGTTCCGGGATATGTGGGAGGCGATCTACGGCTCGCCCAACCTTCAGGGGGGCTTCATCTGGGACTGGGTCGACCAGGGACTGCTGGTCGAGGATACGGCTACGGGCAACAGCTATTGGGCCTACGGGGGCGACTTCGGCACCGACCGGCCGTCGGACGGGAACTTCCTCTGCAACGGGCTGGTCAATCCCGACCGGACGCCGCATCCCGGGATCGCCGAGGTGAAGAAGATGTACCAGTACGTCTGGTTCCGACCGGTGGATCTGGCGACCGGGCAGTTCGAGGTGGAGAACCGGTACGACTTCACGCCGCTGTCGAAATACACAGTCAAATACACCGTGACGGCCAATGAGCGGACGGTGCGGCAGGGGACGCTGACCAACCTGAACCTCGCGCCGGGCGAAAAGAAGATCGTGACGGTGCCGTTGAACGGCTTGGCGGTGCAGCCGGGGACGGAGTACTTCGTGAACTTCACGGTAGCCCTCAAGGCGGCGGACGGGCCGTTGAAGGCGGGCGACGTGGTGGCGACCGAACAGTTCGCCCTCGACCACCTGCGGGGGGCGAAACGCACCTACTCGGCGCCGGGACAGGTGATCGTCGACGCGGGACAGAACGAAATCGAGGTGGTCGGTTCGGGCTTCGGTCTGACGATCAACAAAACGACCGGCACGATCGTCTCGTATCGCGTCGGGAGCGTGGAATACATGCAAGACGGGTTCGGCCTGCAACCCAACTTCTGGCGGGCGCCGACCGACAACGACTACGGCAGCCGGATGCCGAGCCGGATGCAGGTGTGGAAAGGGGCTTCGCAGGAGCCGACGGCTGCATCGGTGGCGGCTGAGTCCGAGGGGAATACAGCTGTGGTGACGGTGCGGTACGACCTGCCGGAGGGATGCGGCCTGACGGTGACCTATCGGGTCTATCCGACGGGGGCGGTGCACGTGGGGTATGCGTTCAAGGGCAATCCGCAGTCGAAGAGCGAGCTGCCTCGCGTGGGGATGCGGATGCGGCTGCCGGCGGATATGGCGACGCTGCAATACTTCGGACGGGGGCCGGAGGAGAATTATCAGGATCGCAACTACGGCACGAACGTGGGACTCTACCGCAGCAATGCGGCGTTGGAGAACTTCGACTACGTGCGGCCTCAGGAGACGGGACACCACACCGACACGCGGTGGCTGGCGCTCACGCGGCTGCGCGGCCAGGGGCTGCTGGTGGAGGCGGACTCGCTGCTGGAGTTCAACGCCTTGCGGAACGCGGTGGAGGATTTCGACGGTCAGGAGAGCGACAAGCCGTACCAGTGGAACAACTACCGGCCGGACGAAGACCATTCGGAGGCTGCGGGGCGGAACATCAAGCCGAAGCAGACGCACATCGACGACATCACACCGCGTGACTTCGTGGAGCTGTGTCTCGACTACCGGATGCTGGGTTTGGGCGGGGACGACAGCTGGTGGTCTCAGCCGTACGAGCAATACCGTCTGCCGGCGAATCGGGATTACACGTGGGGCTTCACGCTGGTTCCGCTGCGGAGCAGCACGAACGTACAGCGACAGGCAGGCTTCCGATACTGAGACGTGATTTCACTTGGTCTGACTTTACGCGTACGGATGATGTTGAACAGCCGTTGCTGGGTACCTTCCCGTACTACTCGGACGGCGTAGCCGGTGAAAAATACGGAACAGGTAATTACAAGGCGACCAACGGTCGGTTGTACAAGGTAAGCACCTCGGGAACGGGAACCCCGCTGGCCTGGTACCCCGCCCCGGGCTACCGCGTTTCGAACTCGGGCGCTCCGGTGATCGTCGGCAACAGCGGACACAGCTGGTCTTCGGCTGTCAGTAGTACGAACGGTTTGTACTTGGGTTTCCTCGTGGCGGGCCTCGGTCCCAGCGATGCAAACAGCCGCGCCCTTGGTCTTCAGTTGCGTTGCCTCTCGAACCCACAGGGTGTTTTATTGGCAGCCTCGGCCTTAATCGGCAGCCTCTACCCCATCCGTAGATTGGGCTGACACAGCCAATTGCCCACCGCGGGCACGCGGGGCCCGGCCGGCCCGAGGCCAGTTTCAGGCGGGGCAATGCTCGACCGCGCGCCACGCCTAAAAAGGGAAATCGTCAAAACTCGCTGGCGTGTTTTGACAAGATTTCCCAAAGGCGCGCGGACAAGAACCGCGAACAAGAAACAAGGTCGAACCCCTGTGGCTCGAAGAGCCGCGCGGGCCGGAGCCACCCCAGGCGTAGGCCTGCAACTCGACGGAGCTCGTTTT
>NZ_CAJTMN010000093.1 GCF_910577125.1 uncultured Rikenella sp. | reverse complement strand
GGCATAGCCCGCAAGCGGTCTCTGCTCGCGTAACGCCGCTCGGTTCTTCAGAAAAAGAACAGTTCCCTCAAACCTAAAGAGCGAATGTAGAAAACGCATCCAATTATTAAAAGAAACGCGAGCCGATCTGGTAGACCGCGAACGAGACCAGCCACGCCAACCCCGTCGTATAGAGCACCGAGAACAACGCCCATCGTCCTCCCGCCTCCTTTCGGATCGCCGCCACCGCCGCCACGCAAGGAAAATAGAGCAAGATGAAAAGCATCATCGTGTAGGCCACCAGCGGCGTATAGACCGGCTGCCCCGCCAAAGTCCCCGACATATGCCGCTGCGCCCGCAGACTCCGCACCAGCTGTCGATCGACCTCGCCCGCATCCTGAGTCAAAGCCTCCTCTTCCGCTTGCCACACCTCCTCGTCGGTGCCAGCCGTTCCGCCGGCTGCCTGCACCTCCGCCGGCCGGTTCAATACCGCCATCGTGCTCACCACGATCTCCTTCGCCGCCAGACCGCTCAACAGGCTCACACCGATCTTCCAGTCAAAACCCAGAGGCCTCATCGCCGGTTCCACGACATGTCCCAGCCGTCCGATATAGGAGTGTTCGGCCTGCCATTCCGTCAGCTCCGACGGCGAGAGCGCCGCCACCTGCTCCTCCTTCGGCCTCGGATAGTGCCCCAGCGCCCAGATCAGCACCGAAGCCACCAGAATCACCGTCCCCATCTTCCGCAGATACTGCGACCCCTTGTTCCACATGTGCCGCACGACACTCCGCGCCGTCGGCACCCGATACGGCGGCAGCTCCATCACGAAAGGCGCCTCGGCCCGATGAAACAGCAACCGTTTGAGTACCAGCGACGAAAGCACCGCCACCACAATTCCGATCACGTAGATCGACATCAACACCAACCCCTGCCCCTTGGGGAAGAAGGCCGAGATCAGGAGGACATAGACCGGCAGCCGGGCCGAACACGACATAAACGGCAGAATCAGCATCGTCAGTATGCGGTCTTTGCGGCTCTCCAGCGTCCGCGTGGCCATGATAGCCGGCACGTTGCACCCGAATCCCATCAGGAGCGGGATGAACGACTTGCCGTGCAGCCCGATGCGGTGCATGAAGCGGTCCATCAGGAAAGCCGTCCGTGCCATATAGCCCGTATCCTCCATCAGCGAGATGAAGAAGAAGAGAATCAGGATGTTGGGAAGAAAGACGATCACCCCTCCCACCCCGCTGATCACGCCGTCCACCAGCAATTCGCGCAGCGGCCCCTCGGGCATCGCTTCCGAGACCCACTGACCGAGCCACTCCACGCCGTTCTCCATCCACTCGGCCGGGATTCCGCCCAGCGTAAACGTCGCCTCGAACATCAGCCACATCAGCAGGAAGAAGATCGGGAACCCCCAGAAACGGTGGGTCATAATGCGGTCGATCCGCGTCGCTTTCCGGTTCTTGTCCCCCGTCCCGGGCGTGAAAGTCTCCTCCAAAGCCCCCGCGATAAAACCGTATCGGGCATCCGCTATCACCGTTTCGACCGAATCATTGTAGAGCCGCTCCAACCGGGCCGTCTCCCGCCCGATCGTCTGGCAAATCTCGTCGTAGTTGGCCGCGCCGTCCAACAGGGAGAGGGTCTCACGATCCCCCTCCAACAGTTTGATAGCCAGATAACGTGACGAATAGCGCGCCACGATGTCGCAATTCTGCCAGATCAGGGTCTGAAGCGCCCGGATGCTGCGTTCGATCTCCTCGCCGTAATGGATATGGATGTGACGCACCATCGGCTCGTTGTCCTCAAAAACGGCGATGACGCGGTCGAACAGCGCATCGATCCCCTCGCCTTTCGACGCCACGGTCGGCACGATCGGAATCCCGATCATCCGCCCCAAGGCCTCGTAGTCGAACCGGGCGCCGCTCCGCTCCAACTCGTCGTACATGTTCAGGGCGATCACCACCTTGAGGTTCATGTCGATCAGCTGGGTGGTCAGAAAGAGGTTGCGCTCCAGATTCGAGGCATCGACGACATTGATCACCACGTCGGGCATCTGCTCCAGGATGTGCCGCCGCACGTAGAGCTCTTCGGGGGTGTATTCGGTGATGGAGTAGGTTCCGGGCAGGTCGGAGAGCCGGAGCGTATAGCCGGCATGCCGGGCGGTGGCCTCTTTGGCTTCGACGGTCACACCGCTGTAGTTTCCGACGCGTTCGTGTGAACCGCTGGCCAGATTGAAGAGCGAGGTTTTGCCGCAATTGGGATTACCGACCAAGGCAACCTGAATCGTATGCCCGGATTCGTGTAAAAAGCGGTTGGCGATCTCGTCGGTCTGCAACACCTGGGCTGCAGAAGCTCCATTGGCCGCCATGTTCAAGGCCTCTTCAGGAGCGGCAGAGACTTCGATCTGCTCGGCTTCGCTGCGGCGCAGGGCGATATGATACCCCATGATCTCGTACTCGACGGGATCCATCAGCGGGGCATTCTTGATGACAGTCACCCGTTTGCCGCGCACGAAGCCCATCTCGGAGATGCGTTTGCGGAACGATCCGTGACCGCGGACTTTAACGATGACGCCGCTCTCGGAGGTAGAGAGCTCCGACAGGGGACGACAGATCGGTTCGTTTTCCATAAGGGTAGATAACGGGAGACAAAGATAACGATTTCCTCCCCTCGCGGAGACAAAAATAGCTGCCGATCGGCATCAGAACCATCCCCTGTTTTCGGGAAAACGCCGGCTCGGCATCCCTATGAATGAGGAATGGACATTCTCCATTTTCGGGACGCTCGGCTGGGACGAAGTCGGAAGAAAATTCCGACAAACGAGAGCGTTGGAGAAATCAGCCAACGGAGAAAAACTGACCGACGAAGAACAGGCCCTGCTGCTCTCGGCAGCGATCGGACAAAAAGCCGACCAGTATCTGAATGAACAGGGCGGTAAAACCACATGGGGAAATATCGGCACCAGCGTATCGAAATCGATTCCGTTCATGGTACAGACGGCCGCCTCGGGAGGTACCGGAGGAGTCGTTAAGCTGGGGGCGAACGTCGCGAAAAAAGGAGCCAAGGCCCTCGCCAAACGCGCCGCGTTGAAAGCAGCGGAAATGGCCGCGAACTCGGCTATCCAGACGCCGCTGATGAGTACGGCTTACGCCGATTTTGCCAATAGCACGAAGGGTCAATATTACGTCACACGAGAGCCTGCGGGAGAATTATCGGTCATCAAAACCGATCCGACATCTCCCTGGGAACGCAGCTGGAAAGCCTTTGCTTCGGGTTTTACGGAGACATTCTCGGAACGGCTCGGAACCGTCTTCCCGACCGGAGCCGCCATCGGGAACTTTGTCCGACGGAATGCTCCCAAAGCACTCGGAAAGACGCTCGGAGGCTGGCTGACCGAGGGAATCGGAAAATTCGAATCCCCTTTGGTCAAACAAATCAATCGATGGGCGAGCAAAGTTCCCGGATACAACGGAACACTGGGCGAATTCGGCGAAGAACTGGCAGGTAACCTAATCGAACCGGTATTGACCGGAGAACTTGATCGAATTCCGGAAAATTTCTCAAAAGAGAACCTTTGGCAAACGGCCATGTCTGTCGCTATCATGGGCGGAATGATGGAAACAGTGCGCATTCCCGCGGCCATAGCGGACGGCGTTCGTTCCGAACAACTGCGCCGCGCCGCGCAGGAACAACTCGACAGGATCGCCGATCCGACCATCAAAGAGAAGGTACGACAGGCGATGGAGGCAGAAGAGAACGAGGAGCGGGTGCGACAACTGACACAAATCGACTGGCGGGGCATCGACCGTCGGGACGCGATAGCCGCCGTCAATTATGTGGAACTGCACACCCGGGGCGACCTTAGCGCAGGAGCGGAGCAGGCCTTGGAACAGGGCCGAAAAATCCGGGGCTGGACGCATACATTCGGACAATTCGTTAATCGGGATACCGGACGGGCGCAAATTGTTATCGACCGGGAGGGAACAACGTATTTCGTCCGGTCGGGATCGTTGGACGGAACCGAGGCCGACGCAACGGTCTTCGTTCTAAATGCTGAAACCGGAGAGACGAAACAATGCAACGCAGAAGAGCTGACGTTGCAGGAGGAATACGATCTGGACGGCTACATCCGGATGAGAAGCGAACGGGAACAAGCACTGATGCAACAGACTGCCGGACAGCAACAACAGCAGGTGCCTGTTCAGACGACCTCAGGCACCGAACAGGCACAGGCGACCGAGCAAGTACCAGCCACCGGGCCCATGCAGGAAGGGGTGACCGCCAACACACCGACCGAAACGACTACGGAGACAATCCCGCAGGAAGAGAGCCAAGATAAACTGTCGAACGGGGATACCCAAATACAAGAAATCAATCCCAACGGACCAATGCAGGCCGCCCAACAACCCGTACCTCCAACCGGACGACCAATGACAGCTGACGAAGCGAACGCCTTTGTCCGCCAAATGCAACAAACGGCAGAACCGGCTCCGGAGATGGAACTCACCATCGAAAACTGGGATCGGGAGTTTGGTCCAGAGGGAACTGTGGAAACGCCTATCGGCACCGTCAAAATGGGTGAGAACCAGTTTGCCAAACTGAGCCGCCAAGGGCGAAATGGCAAACTCGGGATGATTAAACCGACTCTGACCAACCCGGACATCATCATCGAAGATGCCAGCAAGGCCGCACCCGGACAACAAACCGAAAGGCCTTCGTCGTACGTATTCGTAAAAACGTTCTCCGGCGAAAACGGAGAACGGATCTATTATTTCACGTCGGTAACGGTCAGTCAGGATGGACAGGAAGTCGTTATCTCCAATCAGGAAAAATCAGCAAGTCGCATCGAAAACTTACTAAAAACAGGAAAGACTACCTGGCTGAACACTACACAAAAACAAGAAAATCAAAGGTCTGTATCCGAAACACAGAACGGAGAATCGGTTCCCCTTAGCGATTCGCGGATTGCAACCTATGCCGATAATAACTCAACCCCGCTCGGTATCCATTCGCCCTCTGATTTTCACTTCAAAGATACAAATCCCGGGCCGAATGCGCAAGAGACGAGGACGATCGACCTGAATACGCTGGCCGGGCAGACGGTGACGCTGGCAGACGGATCGCAGGCTTATATCAATCAGGTCTACACCAACCGGAACGGTTTCGTGGAGATCGACGCCGTGCCGATCGACCCGTCCACGGGTCAGCTCCTCACGAACGAGAACGGAGAGGAGGCGCACACACTGCTGGACGTGAGAAGCATCGTTACCCCCAAGCAGCAACAACAGGCACAAACGCAGGGAAACACGCAAGAGGCAACGCCAGCCGTTCCGGAACAGAGCCCGACCCAGGAGACGCAGGTGACGGAACAACCGGCACCAAGCGAAACCGAGCTGAGCGCTGCAGAACAATCTGCACAAACAACGCAAGAACAAGCGGCACAGGAAAATTCTCAATCTACGCTAACAGGAACACCGGACAACACAACTACACAATCACAAAACAGAATCGGTTCCGCAAACCTTGAACCCGAAATCGACGAAAACGGACTGCCGTTTGTCACTGCCTCGAACGGAAGTATCGATTTCGGACAGATTGCCGAAGAAACGGGGCTTACACCAGCACCTATTAGACTCAGCACGGGAGAAAACAGAGTAGGCCCGGACGGTAAAAATCACGGATACGGATTAGCACATATCGAAGCCGGACACGGCGATCAGATAAGAAATGCCGGGTATGATTCCGTAGAACAGTTCGTAGAACTTGTCGGCAAACAATACACAGATATCCGGGAAGGAGCAAAGATAGGCGAAAACCAAACTTATCTTCTTGAATTACCGGACAACCATAACAACACGCTGTTCGTCCAGTTGTCGAAAGACGGAGCTTATTGGAATGTAAACAGCGCGGGTATCTTTAAAAAGAGATACTCGCGCCGTAAACCTGAGGTCTATTCCGTACCCGCAGTGGGAGAAAGCATTGACACCGATGCTTCCGAAGTTAATAGCGGCCATTCGACGGGTGCAACCGCGCCAGCGGGAAACTCTCCAAAAACCTCTTTGTTCAAAGATACAACTTTCGGGCCGAATGTGCAAGAGACGGAGCAAAATATTCCCCGAAAAAAGGACGGAACGCCGGATTACGACCGGATCGACGACCCGACCACGGTGGCCTCGGCGTTGAACGAGGAGTTCGGAGAGGAGGCGGCAGAGGTCGCCCGGGAAAGCCTCGACGAAGCCCACGAAGCATTGGAGCAGGCCGGGAACATCCGCAAAGCGATCGACCGGCGGCGCGCTCAGATCAAGGCTCAAAACGAAGTAACCAAATGGGAAGAGGTCTGTGACGCGCTCGCTCCGACCCGGGAAACCGAAACGGCGGAACAGGCTGCAGAAACGCAGGATGTACCCTCCGTGACGTTAGATCCCGTAATGGGAGACCTGATTACGGAAGAGATGCACAGGCGGGCCCCGGGGACAATCACGGTCAGGGAACAATCAGATCCGAAGGCGAACAACAATTTCATACAACGTTACGACATCGACGGGCAACCGAGCGGGGTGTACGGCATATATGACATAGAGGCGAACATCAACACGGAACCGGTCTCTTTCGGGCTGGACGAGTTCTCGTGGCGCGCCGAAAACTGGGACGAGCTGGAAGCGATGTACGACGCGTATAAAGCCGACCGGCCGGAGGTGCGCAGCTGGATAGACGACGAAGGAGGCGCGCAATTCCGCGACATCAACGATGCGTTGGAGTTCAAACGGTTTGTCGATACGCAAAAAAACAGCAAAACAGCAGATCCGGTGCGCGAAGCTGCGACACCCATGGAAAAGCTGCGGGCGGTCGGCGAAATCGTGGGCGAGATGAACCGCGCCTCCGGAGCAAATGCCTACGTTTTCAATAACGTGGATGAACTACCCGAAGAATTGCGCGGGCGATTGGACGAAGAGTTCGAACGCGACGGCATCACCTGGCGACGCGAAAGCTACATCTGCGCCCCGCAAATGCAGGACGCGGAGCAGACGCGACGTACCTATATCCACGAAGTGGGAGGACATCAGAATGTCGAATATGCCATAGCGACCGCTGCGGAAAAAGGCGCCCTCTGGGAGGCAATCGTGGACGACATCGGACTGGACGGGTTACGTGCCTGGGGAATAAAGGAACTGAACGGGGAAATAGAGGAATATGAGATTTCCGACGAGTACAAGAAGTGGCAATTGGGGCGCGAAGCACTGGCATACGCAACGGAACTGAACTCAGACCTGCCCTACTTCACACGGGAAAAACCGCTATCTTTGACGGTAGACCTCAATCAAAGAATCACTCCGGAGACCATCCGGGCGATACTTGAAACAGCCAACCGCTATGACGACCAAAGACCTCGAATCAATATTGCTTCCTTACAAAGAGAAAGGTTACAGGGATATAGTTCCAGTGTGGCTGGCGAGCCTGCCGGGAGAGGACACGGAAAAACCGATGGTCTTTTACCGCAACGTTCCGATGCTGGTGGTGATGGAGTGGATGAAACTCAAACAGAAAGGGATACCGCAGGACATGGCATTCAAACAGGCCGCACAGACGATACGGGAACTGTATCCGGGCAAGACGAAAGAAGAGCTGATCGAGCTGAGCAGGGAGCTCTACCGGCAGGGGAAACTGTAGCCGACGACATCCGATACCGCCGCGGC
>NZ_CAJTMN010000092.1 GCF_910577125.1 uncultured Rikenella sp. | reverse complement strand
AGCTAACTAAAAGTCTTTTGGGTACCTTTTCTTCAGAAAAGGTACGGTTCCGTCCAGCTCAAAGAACAGGGTACAGATAATTGATCAGACAATTACGCATTACTTTTTACAGCTTTTGCACGTGCCTTTTTTCTTGGCATTGGCCCCGACCTCCTCCGCCTTTTCGCCGACCTTGTGAGCCGCCGCCGAGACCGCCGTGGCAGCCGTCGCCACACCGCTGTTCACCTTTTCCTTGACCGTTTCGGAGACCTGATCCGCCTTCTCTTTGACCGTTTCCTTCATCTGGCCGGCCGCCTCTTTGGCCTGTTCGACCTTTTCTTTCATGGCCTCTTTCATCCGGGCCGCCTTTTCCTGTACCGTCTCTTTGACCTGTCCGGCTTTGATCGACACGGCCGCAGCCGCTTCCGATGCCGCTTCTTTCACCGCTTGTCCGGCGTCTTTGAGTTTGCTTTTCGCTCCGGCCAAAGCTACTTTGGCAGCTGCGTTGCTTTCATTCGTTTTCATGATTGATAGTTTTAAAGGTTTATAAATTAGTGAATCAGTGGGTTTTCGAATCGGCGGCCGGCGTCGTCGGAGCCGAGGCGGCCGTTTCCCAGTGGAAAGGCTGGAAATCGGAGCTCGGGTCACGCCAGCCCGGTTTGCGGAGCGCGTAGATGACGAACGGAGTGGCCACCACGATCACGGCGCCGACGATCAGCACCCCGAACCACATGCCGTCGCTGATTCCGGAGATGGAGCCCGGCTTGACGAAGCTCAGCACGAAGGCCAGCAGCGAGCCGCAGAAGCCGACACCGCCGACGATCCACAGCAGGAAGTTGCCCCGCCGTCCGATCCGGAACGGGCGTTCGGTTTTGGGCATCCGGTAGCGCAGCACGATGGCCGAGGCGAACATCAGCATGTACATGATGAGGTAGAGCAGGACGGTCAACTGCGAGAGGATCTGGTAGAAGGACTGCACCGAGGGCATGATGACGAAGAGGAGCCCCAGGAGGGTCACCACGGCGCCCTGTACGTAGAGGATGTTTTTCTGGACGCCCAATTTGTTGGTTTTCTGGAAGAACGGCGGCAGGTAGCCGGAGCGTCCGACGGTAAAGATCCCTTTCGAGGGGCCGGCCACCCAGGTCAGCACGCCGGCCAGCACGCCGAATGCGAGTGCCACGGCGATCACCGGGGTCGCCCACGTCAGGTGGAGATACTTCAGGTAGCCGTCGAAGCCGACCAGCAGCGACTGGGTGAGGTTGATATCCTGGGCCGGAATCACGAACCCCAGCGCGAAGGTGCCGAGGACGAAGATCAGCACGGTCACGAGGGCCCCGATCATGATCGCTTTGGGATAGTTTTTGGTCGGGTTGTTCACGTCCATCACGTGCACGCCCATCATCTCCATCCCGGCATAGAAGAGGAAGATGCTGGAGGCGAGGACGAGGTTATCGAATTTCGAGAGGTCGGGGAAGAAGCTCTGGCTCATGTCCATGTGGTTCTGGCCTCCGGTGGCGATGTAGATCACGCCGAAGAGGATCAGCAGTCCGGCCGGGATGATGGTTCCGACCATGGCTCCGATTTTCGAGACTTTGCCGACCCACCCGAGCCCTTTGAGCGAGATGAAGGTGGCGATCCAGTAGATGGCGAGCACGACGATCAGGGTATAGAGCTTGTTCGAGGCGAGGGCCATGTCGTGTACTTCGTTCATGCCGATGAAGGCGATGGAGACGGCTCCGAAGGTGAGCACGGTGGGGAACCAGATGGTGCTTTCGACCCACTGGAGGAAGATGGCGAGGAATCCGGCGCGGGTTCCCATGGCTTCGCCGACCCAGCGGAAGACGCCGCCCTGCTTGGTGGAGAACATGGCGGCCAACTCGGCGGCCACGAGGGCCGTCGGGATCAGGAAGACGACGGCGGCGAAGAGGTAGTAAAACGCGGAGCTGAGTCCGTAGGTGGCTTCGGCGGGAAGCCCCCGGAGGCTCACCACGGCGGCGATGTTCATGATGGCGAGGGTCATCACGCTGAGTTTCACCGCGGTGGATGGGGTAGAACTTGCCATAATCGGATAGGTTTTAAAGAATGAATAACTTGGTTTTCGGTTCGATAATTCTTTCGTCGTATAGGGTATCCGTGACGGGCGGGCTGTGCAGTCTGCGGCGGGTTTTCTAAGGGGCCGGGGAGCGGACTTGCAACAGAGGCGCCGTCGGTTCGCGACACAGAACTGCAAAGAGCGTGCAATTTCGCTCCGCTTCCGGAAATTTTCCCGAAAGACACCCATAAAACGTTAAAAATCAACCCTCTTCAAACCGTCTTTTTTTTAATACACCCGAAGGGCGATCGTCGAGTCTTGGGCCGAGGCGGCCATTTCGGAGTGCCCGAAGGCACCGCGCGCCACGCCTTAAGGGGGAAATCGTCAAAATGCACTCGTGCGTTTTGACAAGATTTACCAAAGCGCGCGGCAGCGAACGGGGCGAGGGAGTTGGGCTGAGGTTGCCGCAGCAAAACGAAGTTTTGCCCGTCCACGGGACGTGGGGCCCGCCCGGCCCGAGGGCAGTCGAAACTCGACCGCGCGCCACGCCTTAAGAAGCGATTCAACTATTTCGGAGCAAGCCGAAATAGAATGAATCGCGTAAGGCGCGCGGACAGAGAATGACACGAATAATCGGGTTGAACTGAAAAGTGGAAATGCTTCGCATTTCCACTAGCAGCCTCTACCCTATTGCGCCCCACGCTCCGCAGAACCCGGTCTGCGACTGTGCGACAAAAAAAGCGGAGCGTCCCCTTTCCGGGAACGCTCCGCCGACCGGCGTGAAGGACACGCCATACTATCTCAGCCTACTTCGCCGCCTTGCACCGGTACGAAGCCCGGTATTTCCCCTTCACGAAAGCCGCCAGCTTCGACTTCAGCAGATTCTTGCGCAGCGGCGCCACACGATCCGTGAAGACCATCCCGTCCGTATGGTCGTACTCGTGCTGGATCACGCGCGCCGGAAAGCCGTCGAACGCCTCGTCGCGCGGCTGGAGATGCTCGTCGATGTAGCGGATCCGGATGCTCGACGGACGCACCACATCCTCGTTCAGCCCCGGAAGACTCAGACAGCCCTCGCTCATCTTGACGTTCGCCCCGCCGCGCTCGTAGATCTCGGCGTTGATGAAGACCTGCCGCAGGGGCATCCCCTTGGGCAGCTCTTTCGCCACGGGCGTCAGATCGATGCAGAAGAGCCGGATCGGCAGGCCGATCTGAGGTGCGGCCAGACCCACGCCGTCCGCCTGGAGCATCGTCTCGAACATGTCGTCGATCAGTTTCTGCAAATCGGGATAGGTCGCCGGATCGATCTCCCGGGCCACTTCGCGCAGCACGGGGGAGCCGTAAATGTAAATCGGTAGTATCATGGTTCTGTGTTTATTGCTCGTTTCGCCCGCGGGCGACCAGCCCCTCGGCCGCGGCCAGGCGCTCCATCAGGGCATGGGCCGCCTCGTATTCGTTGGGGATCTCGCCGTCGAGGATGGCGTTCTTAATGGCATCCTTAATGACCCCCACGGTGCGACAAGGCGGAATGCCGTAGGTCTCCATAATCATTTCGCCGGTAATGGGCGGCTGGAAGTTGCGGATGTGGTCTTTCTCCTCGATCTCCTTGAGCTTGCGCCGCACGAGGGCGAAGTTCGAGAGGTAGCGCCGCACTTTCGCATCGTTTTTCGAGGTGATGTCGGCCTCGCACAGGGTCATGAGCTCTTCGATGTCGTCGCCGGCCTCGAACAGCAGCCGCCGCACGGCCGAGTCGGTCACCTCGTCTTCCGACAGGATAATCGGCCGCAGATGGAGAAAAACAAGCTTTTGGACGTATTTCATCCGCTCGTCCATCGGGAGTTTCTGTTCGCGGAAGATGGTCGGAATCATCTTCGACCCGACCACTTCGTGTCCGTGGAAGGTCCACCCCACCCGGTCGTCCCAGGCTTTGGTGCGGGGTTTCCCGATGTCGTGCAACAGGGCGGCCCACCGCAACCAGAGGTGGTCGGTGCGGGGGACGATATTATCTAAAACTTGCAGGGTGTGCAAAAAATTGTCCTTGTGCCCCCGCCCGCGCACGGTCTCGACCCCTTTGAGCCGCGCCAACTGCGGAAAGATCAGCTCCAGCAGGCCGCTCTCGTCGAAGAGCCGCCACCCTTTCGAGGGCCGGGGCGAGCGCATGATCTTCTCGACTTCGGTGGCGATCCGCTCGCGGGAGATGATGCCGATCCGCTCGCGGTTGCGCCGGATGGCGGCGAAGGTCTCGGGGTCGATCCGGAAGTCGAGCTGGGTGGCGAACCGGATGGCACGCACCATCCGCAGGGGGTCGTCCGAGAAGGTGGTGTCGGGGTCGAGCGGCGTGCGGATGAGCTGGGCCTCCATGTCCTCCATCCCGCCGAACGGATCGACCAGTTCGCCGAAGTTGTCGCCGTTCAGCCCGAAGGCCATGGCGTTGATGGTAAAATCCCGGCGCCGCTGGTCGTCTTCCATGGTGCCGTCCTCGACGATGGGTTTGCGCGAGTCGGCGCGGTAGGATTCGCGCCGGGCGCCGACGAATTCGACTTCCCACTCACCGACGCGCAGCATGGCGGTGCCGAAGTTCCGGAACACGTTGACCCGGCTGCCTACTTCGCGCCCGAGCTCTTCGGCGACGGCGATCCCGCCGCCGGTGCCTCCCCCCACGACGACGATGTCGATGTCGGTGCAGGGCCGCAGGAGGAAGGTATCGCGCACATAACCGCCTATCGCATAGGCCTGTACGCCGCGCCGGTCGGCAATGGCGCCGATGCGGCGGAAGAGGGGGTCGGCCAGGGCTTTTCGAATCGTCGCCTCCATGGTGCTATCGGTCGGTGTTACGCAGTTTCTGGCGGTAGAGCCGGACGGTGTTTTCGAGCCCGAGGTAGAGGGCTTCGGAGATCAGGGCGTGGCCGATCGAGACTTCCAACAGCCCCGGAATGCGGTCGGCGAAGTATTCGAGGTTCTCCAGGCTGAGGTCGTGCCCGGCGTTCAGGCCGAGTCCGCACGCTGCGGCGGTTTGGGCGGCGGTCACGAAGGGGGCGATGGCCGCTTCGCGGTCGTGGCGATAACCGGTGGCGTAGGCTTCGGTGTAGAGCTCGACGCGGTCGGCGCCTTCGACCATCCGGGGGTCGGCGTCCACGAAAATCGACACACGAATCCCGTTCTGCCGGAACCCTTCGGTGATTTCGGTCAATAGGTCTTTGTTTTTCAGCGTATCCCACCCGGCGTTGGAGGTGATGGCGTCGGGCCCGTCGGGCACAAGGGTGACCTGTGCGGGGCGCACTTCGTTGACGAGTTCGATAAATCGCTCGCCGGGGTAGCCTTCGATGTTGAACTCGGTGGTCAACAGGGGTTTCAAGGCGCGCACGTCGGTGTACCGGATATGTCGCTCGTCGGGACGGGGATGCACGGTGATCCCCTGGGCGCCGAACCGCTCGATGTTCCGGGCGGCTTCCAACAGATCGGGCATGTTTCCGCCGCGCGAGTTCCGCAGGGTGGCGATCTTATTGATGTTTACACTTAACTTGGTCATTTTTCCCTATTTTTGTCTTGCTCTTCGATCGTTCTGATTTCATTCATTGGGGTAGAGGCTGTCAATCGCCCACCGCGGGCACGCGGGGCCCGGCCGGCCTGAGGCCAGTTTCAAACGGGACAAAACTCGACCCGCGCGCGACTGCTGGAAAAGGGAATCTTATTCAAAGCGACTTGCGCTTTGAATAAGATTCCCGCCAGCGCGCGGACTAAAGTATAGCTTCTCTCTTCCTTCGCGCGCCTGACGCGATTCACCTATATTCGGCTCACCGCCGAAAATAGTGAATCGCTCTTTTAGGCGGCGGCGCGCGATTGGTTTGAGGGTACTGCGCTTACGCCGCGCGGGCGGTGCCTCCCGGCACTCGGAATCGGCAGCCTCTACCCCAACAAACGATCATCAAAAAATACAAAGATATAAATTTTGAAGCAGCGTTATGAAGATAGCCCTTTACGCACGCGAAGAGAATCCCGATTTGTCCGCCGTCACCGGCGAGATCGACCGGCGCGGTTTCGCATACACCCTGAATCCCAAAAGCTCATCCGGGTATGATCTGGCCTTGAGTTTCGGCGGCGACGGCACGTTTCTGAGCGCCGTGCGGAAGATGGGCGAATGTCAGATTCCGATTCTGGGGATCAACTCCGGTCGGCTGGGTTTCATGGCCGCCGTGGCTTCGGACGAGATCGGAGCGGCGATGGACAAGTTGTGCGAAGGCCGTTACAGCGTCGAAGAACGGACGCTGCTGGCGGTCAGCGGGGGCTCCTGCGGCCGGGCGGTCAACGAGTTCACGATCCAGAAAGAGGGGATGTCGATGATTTCGGTCGAGATCGGCATCGACGGCGGCAATGTGGCGACCTACTGGGCCGACGGGGTGATCGTCTCGACATCGACGGGTTCGACGGCCTATTCGATGAGCGTCGGCGGGGCGATTGTGGCGCCGGGATGCCGGTGCTGGATCCTCTCGCCGATCGCGCCGCACAACCTGAATATCAGGCCTCTGGTGGTGCCGGACACGAGCGTGGTGACGCTGCGGGTGGTGACGCGGAACGGCGGGGAGGCGATCGCGACGATCGACAACCGGGAACACCGGGTGGCGAACGGTACGAGTTTCACGCTCTCGCGCGCGGAACAGGTGCTGCGGGTGATCCGGCCGGAGGGAAATTCGTTCTACAAGACGCTCCGCGACAAGCTCCTGTGGGGGGTGGACGCGCGGAACAACGGATAAGGGAACCCGGACGGAATTGGGCCGAGGCAGCCCATTGCCCTCCGCGGGGCCCCACAGGGGCTTTTACTAGGGTTATCACTGCCTTATTTAAACGGGGCCCGGCCGGCCTGAGGCCAGTTCTCTCCTGTCTTCAAAGCCGCGCGCCGTCGCCTGAAGAAGCGATTCAATCCTTTCGGCAATGAGCCGAAATAGAGTAAATCGTGCAGGCGCACGAAAAAGTGGCGGAGCGAAAGCGGAGCCACAGTGAGGCGGATACAGGGACGGACAGAGAACTGGGCTTTGCTTTGGGCGGAGATTGTTCTTTGGGCTGCGAGCGAACAGCTAAGTCCCCGTGGCAACGGTCGGCCCGCAGCCCCCCGGATGCGGAGGGCCGAAATACTTCGCTCACGCTCCGTATTCGTTCTCCGCTGGCTGCGGCCGAAAACAAATTGACTGTGCTCTTGCGACCTTACGGCGCGAGGGGGGCGCGTTGAGGACGAAGGGGGCGGAGAATTGGGCTGTGAGTTGGATGAAGTCGGAGCGGGCCAGAGCCTGCGGGGCCCAAACGAGCAACGCGAGTTGCGGGCCTCCCGCTGGGGGAGGCTCTCGGCCCGCGCGCCCCTGCTGGGGCGCAAAATCTTTGAAGTACTTCAAGTCCAAGCCCGGGTTCGAAGTGCCCAATCAGTCGAGTCATCCGTTTATTCCGAGAGGCAACGCAACTGAAAACCGTTGGCACGGCGGTTCGAGTGTCCGGGTTGAGCCGCATTCATCACGAAACGCAGACAGACGCCGTACGTTCCACTGGCCGAAGCCGACCAGACGGAACCCTCGTTGCCGACGTAGTACAGCGCGCCCGAGGTGTCGTAGCGGAAACCCGGGGCGGGCAAATGGTTACAAAGAATCGCCGGGGGATTTTCAAGGGGGATGCGAGTCCCCCTTGAATGTGCTCTTTG
>NZ_CAJTMN010000091.1 GCF_910577125.1 uncultured Rikenella sp. | reverse complement strand
AACTCCCGGCCCAAAGAAAGTCCGGGAGTTGGGCCGCCGGCAGCTTTAGGATGCGAAGCATCCTCTAAAGTTTTTCTGGTTCTCTTTGTTCACAAAGAGAACAGTACCCTCCCAGGCAAGTACGAATAAAAGAACGAATAAAAAATATCTAACTTTGTGACATGATGTCAACGACCCCATTTTCCCGCCCGCCACGGCGCAACGGCGACAATCGGAGAGTTCGGCGGACACAGCTTCCGCCCGTGTTCGACCGCATGCTCGACACCATCCGCCGGAACATTATCCTGCGCAACGTCGTGATGGCCCTGTGTATCGGGATCATCCTCTATTTTGTCGTCAACCTCGTGCTGAACATCTACACCCGTCACGGTCAGCGGATCATCGTACCGACCCTGATCGGCCACACCTTCGGCGAAGCGCAGAAGATGAGCGAAAAGGGCGAGCTGCGGTTGGAGATCATCGACTCCCTCTACATGCCGAAGCAGAAGCCCGGCCAGATCCTCGACCAGAGTCCGAAACCCGGGATGGGCGTCAAGAAAGGGCGTCGTGTCTTTCTGACCGTCAACGCCTTCCGGCCCAGAACCGATGTGATTCCGTTCGTGACCGGCTACTCCTTGCGGCAGGCCAAGAACATGCTCGAGACCAAAGGCTTCGAGATCGAACGGCTCGTCTACCGATCCGATATGGCCACCAACAACGTCCTCGACGAACTCTACAAAGGCCGATCGATCACTCACGACTCGCGCACCAAAGCGGAACTCGGATCGGGAATCACCCTCGTCGTCGGCGTGAACCACTCCTCGCCGCTGCCCCGGATTCCGAAAGTCATCGGTCTCACCCTGCGCGAAGCCAAGAGCCGGCTGTGGGAAGTGGGCCTGAACGTCGGCAACGTCAAATTCGACTCCGGCGTCGGAGCCGACGGCACCGAAGACGCCCGCGTCTACCGACAGGAGCCCAACCAGCAGAGCCGGACGGACTACGGCGGTAAAGTCTCGCTGTGGCTGACCCTGGATACGCAAAAGATCGCCTCGTCGTCCAAAAATTCGGACACCGCCGCCCGGCGGTATGCCGTTGACGAAGAAGAAAACGCCGATGACGGAGAAAACGAATAACTCACCGATGAGCAGGCCGGAGCCCCTCTTCGAGGCCGGTCGTCCCGCGGCGCCCGACACGGACGAAATCGGCGACGAACGCGAAGACGAACTCTTCGAACACTTCAACGTCGTGGCCGACAAGGGACAAGGCCTGCTGCGGCTCGACAAATTTCTGGCCACCCGGCTCGAAAACACCTCACGGAACCGAATACAGGCCGCTGCCGACGCCGGCAACATCCTCGTCAACGGACAGCCCGCCAAGTCGAGCTACAAAGTCAAGCCCCTCGACCGGATCTCGATCGTGCTGCCCTACCCGCCGCGCGAACTGGAGATCATCGCCGAAGAGATCCCCCTCGACATCGTCTACGAAGACGACTTCCTGATCGTCGTCAACAAAGCCGCCGGGATGGTCGTCCATCCCGGCCACGGCAACTACACCGGCACCTTGGTCAACGCCCTCACCTTTCACCTGCGGGGGCTTCCGCTCTTCGAGCAGGGCGACATGCGCGCCGGACTCGTACACCGAATCGACAAAAACACCTCCGGACTCCTCGTGGTGGCCAAAGACGAACGGACGCACGCCTTTCTGGCCCGACAATTCTACGACCACTCCATTCGGCGCATCTACCACGCCCTGGTCTGGGGCAACTTCGAAGAGGATGAAGGGACGATCGAGGGCAATATCGCCCGCAGCACCACCGACCGGATGCGAATGGCCGTCTTTCCGCCCGACGGGCCGGTGGGGAAACACGCCGTGACCCACTATCGGGTCTTGAAACGGTTCGGATACGTCACCCTCGTCGAATGCCGGCTCGAAACCGGGCGGACACACCAGATCCGCGTGCACATGGAGTCGATCGGCCACCCGCTCTTCAACGACGAGCGCTACGGCGGCGACCGGATTCTGAAAGGCACCACCTTCAGCAAATACAAACAGTTCGTCGAAAACTGCTTCGCCGCCATGCCGCGGCACGGGCTGCACGCCCTGAGCCTCGGGTTCGTCCATCCGCAGTCGCGCCAGGAAGTCTATTTCGAATCGGAATACCCGGCCGACTTCGCCGCCTGCATCGCCAAATGGGAGGGATACACGGCCGCACGCCATACGTTCGAAGGCGACGAGTAACACCTTTTTCCGTCCCGGACGGCCCGTTTTTTCACCCGTTTCGGCCGACGGATTTCATTCGTCCGAAATAATTGCTATCTTTATCGGTGAATTATTCACCCATCAACACCTCAACAGCTTATGGGACAGAGAACCTTTACCATCATAAAGCCGGATTCGGTGGGAGGAAACCACATCGGTGAAATCCTGACCATGATCGAGAAAGCGGGCTTTCGGATCATCGCGCTGAAAATGACCTACCTCAGCCGCTCGGATGCCGAAAAATTCTACTACGTGCACAAAGGACGGCCGTTCTTCCGCAACCTCTATCTTTTCATGACCTCCGGGCCGATCGTCGCCGCAGTGCTGGAAAAGGAGGGGGCGCAGGATGCCGTGGCCGAGTTCCGCGAACTGATCGGAAAGACCAATCCGGAGCTGGCTGCCGAAGGAACCATCCGCAAGAAATTCGCCGCTTCGAAGACTCGGAATGCCATTCACGCCTCGGACAGCGACGAGAATGCGGCTTGGGAAGCAGCCTTCTTCTTCCCGGACAAGGAGATTATCGACACCAAATACGAGCTTCCACTGCCGGAAGACGAAATCGACAGCGACTAATCGCTCCATACCGACATGCTATTCACGCCGTTTCCTTTCAGTGAACGGCGTTTTTTTCATCCACAGGACTCCGGCCCACCAAACATTTATCCCGCCCGACCATGCAACCGGCACATACCACACGAATCATCGGCATCATCACCCTTCTATGCCTTCTGCTTCCCGCCGCCGCTAAGAAGAAACCGGCGCCCGCCCTCGTCGAGTCGAAAGACACAACGGTCTACGACCGCCGCACGATCGCCCAAATGCCCCGATTCAAAGGAAAAGAGGCACTCGTCTCCTTCCCGCAATGGATCGGTACCCAATTGCAATACCCTGAAACTTTACAACAACAGGGTCTCGGAGGTCGCGTGGTCGTAAAATTCGTAATCGAGAAAAACGGCGACCTCTCGAACGTCGAGATTCTCGAATCCCCTTACCTGTTGCTCAGCGCCGAAGTGATCCGCGTTTTGGGACTCTCGCCGCGCTGGACACCCGGAATCAACGCCGAAGGCGAAGCCGTACGGACATGGATGGTCGTTCCCGTCCGGTTCACCTGCGTCGAACCGCGGAAAGACAAATCGCTGCCGCCACAACTGCGCCAGGGGCAACACGCTCTATAATCCCTCTTTTTCTATCCGGCGACCTTTGCCCGTCGTCAGTCCGCCGATTTCGGTCTCTCTTGTCCCCCACAAGCTCGGCCGAAATCGGCGGTTATTTTTATATTTCCACACCTGATTACAAATCGACTCGGGCAGCGCGAGAAATCCAAATATATTAACAATTCAGCATAGGTTTGTTTTTTTGTATAACATCCTATCTTCGCGGTCGATTTCTCAAAAACGAGAATCGACAGAGCAAAAATAATCGCCATACAAACCACTCACACGCTATGAGAAAATTCTTCCCTACCGGTTTCCTCATGATGCTGATTTTCGGCATTTTGTCACTGACCGGCTGTAAGAAAGAAAACAACCTGCTGACCGATTCCGGCGTCAATGCGCCGAACCGGTTCCCGATCTACATGACCCCGTCGGACTACAATGCCGAAAACACCTACTATCTGCTGAACGACGACGAATCGCCGGAGGTCTTCTTCGACAGAAATCAACGGAACTTCTCGACCATGAATCCGCTCCAAATGACCTTCGGCGACGATTACTATTTCCAGATACGGTTCTACAGCCCCCGCGCGCTGCCGAATGTGACCATCTGGGCCAAGATAGACGGCTACGAGGAAGAGTTCAGACTCCTTTCGCTCGACAAGCTGATGCCGTTCCAGCAACTCCGGGTACATCTTCCGCTCGACACCGAAGACATCACCGCCAGAACGCGTAGCGGAAAGACTATCAAAATCATGGCCAATCCGCACCTCTCGGCCGCCAACTTCACCTTCACGGTCGAGAGCGACTCGCCGTACTGGCAGACCCTGAAAAGCATCACGGTGGACTGGAACGTCTGGTTCGGACGCTACGACCCGAATCACCCGAACTGGAAATATCCGCTCCACGCCTGCCACGCCCGCGAAGGGGTAGCCTTGGCCTTGAACCTCACCTACATGTTCTCGACCCAGGAGTTCGAATCCAAAGTAAACGGCTGGGGCCCGCTCTATGCCAACGCCGACAAAAAGCCGATCGACCGGGCCGCACTGATCAAATCCGCCCGCAGCAAACGCGGCATCTGCTACGGACTCGTGAGCGGCAGCGTAGTCGGCCTGGGCGGGGGAAGCACTTTCGGTTTGGCCGAATACGTCTACTTCGGCCACTACGGCGACGACGATGCATGGCCGGAGACCGCTTTCCACGAATTCGGCCACATTCTCGGCTACGGCCACGGCGGAAACATGACCTACTACCCGCAAGCCGAACCGGGATGGACCATCCTCGGCTGCCAACTGTACGAAAAGCTCTCGGTAGAAAAGAAATTACCGATTTACTCGCGCCGTTTCCTGCACAGCCGAAAATCGAAGAGTACCTACGCAGGCATCGCCGGATCGTATCATAAATCGAAAAACATCATTGAAGATCCGGAACTCGACGAGATCGACGGAGGTCTGATCCACCGGGGAGAAAACGACCAAAAAGGCGAGAACGGCGAAGCACTCTCCTTCACACTGGACCATACGGCAGTTCCGGACGCCACGGCCGCCACCTTCCGGCCCAAGGACGTCTACGTCTACAACGACTCGCTGTTCGTGGTGAACGATGCCAAAGAGCACTACAGCGTCGAAATCTTCGATATCAAAAACGGCAAAATATCGCACCTGAAAAGCATTCGGGAGTGGACACGTGCCGACGGAACCACCGAACACTTCCTCGGCGAGCCGAACGGAGTGACGCGGGCGAACGGCAAAATCTATGTCACCCATACGGGCAGCCGCACCGAAGTGTTCGACGCCGAAGACCAACACTTCATCGGCTGCCTCGGCAACGGGAACTGGGGCACCGGAGCCGGACAAACCGTCCACGCGTTCGACATCGTGGTGTATAACGGCCTGATGCTGATCCACGACAAACGCTACTTAGTGGTTGCCGAAGAGGCCATGCTCGGGCAGCTGGACCCGATGCTCGTGTACGCCCGTTCCGAAAATCTCGGCGAGACGGCCGGAACTTACGGCATGGCGGTCGACACCACGAGCGGCATTCTGTACGCCACCCATCCCGCCAAACGAATCGACCAGTTCGACCTCTCCCAGATACGCGAATACCAAGAGATCAAACGCTCGGGTAGTCTCACATACAAGAACGCTCCGTATGCGCTGGACTTCTACGGCACACGACTTTTCGTCAGCTCGAACGGCGACGAAAAGTTCTGTGAAGTCGATCCCAAGACGGGCGCTATTCTGAAAAACCACACCACCGTGGGCGGCATCACCTTGCAGGCGCCCGAAAAGTTCTGCATCCGGCGCAAAACACTCTTCATCATCGACCGGGCCAAAGACGGCGCACGGCTCTATGCCATCCCGATGAGCGAACTGAATTAGTCCACCCTCTATCCATGATTACAATTCGGAACAACATGAAATTCAACCTTCATCATATCCTGTGGATCGCATGCTGCGGTCTTCTGTCCGTCCAATGTTCGGAAAAAAGCGACCCGGCCGATCCCGATACCGAAAACGGCAACTATACCAGCTACTGGTACTACTGCTACGAGACGGGCAACCTGCTGACCAACGAAAACATGGGGCTGGAAGCCGGCCAGTTCACCCCCTACACGGTGGCCGGCCGGGGCGACACGCTCTTCGTAGCCAACATCGCCGAGGGGTCGAGCCTGATTCTCTTCGACCTGAAGAACAACCGGCCGTTCCGCACCCTCTCCTCGTGGATCGTGAACGGGGCGGAACAAAAGTTCATCAGCCCGATCGAAGCGATCGTCGTGACCGACACCCGACTTTATGTGGCGGAAAGACAATCCTACATCCACGTTTTCGACCTGCCCGACCTGAATTACATCGTCAGCATTGGCAACGGAAGATGGAGCGGGCCGGTATTTCAGGCACAGGCGCTGGCCGTGAAAAACGGGTTGATTTACGCTCGCGACAAAGACGGCGGAGTCAGCGTCTACAAAGAGAGTGACGCCGTACCGGAAAAGGCCGGAAAGATCAACCGCTACAAAAAAATGGGCGGCGGATCGGCCAACAACGCCTTTGCCTCGCACTACATGGAATTCGACGCCGACGGGACACTTCTGCTGACGGATTACGAAGGCAAGACCCTCCGCGTACTGGACGTCTCGCGAATCAACGACGAGCTGAAAAACGGTACCGTCATCGACCAGTCCGATCGGGCCTGGACACTGACTTTCAAGCCCAAGACCTTCGCCCCCACGGCCGAACGGATGTATGCGACGGGAGATAACGACGGCATCAACATCTACGACAAGGCTGCGAAACAATGGATCAATCCGATCAAGTCGATCAAAGGATTCGCTTTTTCCCAGGCTGCACGCATCTACGGACAGGACGAAGAGAAATTCTGGATTTCAGACCTCAAGAAACAGGCCGTAGTCCGGATGGACGTTTACCAAAACGAAATCCGCGAATATTCCCGCATCAGCGACCGGATTATCCGCATAGATGCCGCCCCGGCCTCCAAAGGGATGGAAACGGCGCCCTTTTTCGTCGATATCCGCACACATGAGATCGTCGATCCGGAAACGATCGGCCAATAAGTTTTCATAGGATATCTGTAAACACAAAGGGAGGACGGTCATATCGCGACCGTCCTCCCTTTATTTCTTGTATTCTCTGTCAGAAAGTGTACCGCACCTTAAAAGCGGCCAAATCCCATTGCGAATGGGGTGTAAAGTTGATATTGGGTTTATAGTCCACGGCAAGCGCGATCGGAGCCTGAACGAATTTATACTCGAACCCGACGGTCGGATCGAGCCCGATGGCAAAATCGGCGCTCTGATGCCTCCCCAAATGGAGCGCTCCGATATTGAGCCCGCCTCCGGCATACAACCGCAAGCCTTTAGCCAACGGCACATGATACTGATAGACGGCGGACAACATCACTCCTTTGCAGGAGATATTATAGCCGAACTGAGCCTCGATAGCACTGCGCTCTCCGAGGAAATGCTTCAGTCCAAAGCCCATATCGGCTCCGAGATTTACGCTGACGGAAGTCCGATAATCCTGTGCCTGAACGGTTTGCCCACCCGCAGCCGGCAAAACCAGACAGAGTGCATAAAGTATTTTCTTTAACATGAGAAGTGGAGGTTGAGATTCAATGATTTTGAAGCAAAATTCATGCAAAATTTTCCCCGAGTCATCTTTTCGAAAGGAAGTACGTTTGGCCCGCATAGTCCAAAGCACTCCCCCAATCTCGTCCCTATTCGGTCTTTCGCCCATCCGCCCCGAGCGGTAGTCGCCGGGTGACAGGGCCAGAGAAAAACACCCGGCCCCGGGCTACCGCCATCGGGATACGGGCACGTTGTGGCTCATCGGCAGCAGCG
>NZ_CAJTMN010000090.1 GCF_910577125.1 uncultured Rikenella sp. | reverse complement strand
CTCGCGACCCCAACCTTGGCAAGGTTGTGCTCTACCAACTGAGCTATTTCCGCAATATTGAGCTGTTGCCGAGGATTACGTCCCGTGATCCTCTGGGCGCCCTGCGAGAAATACTTACGTTGTTTTTAAAATTCTCCGAATCTGGCGTTGCGCGGCCGATCTTTTTCCGGCAAGCGGACTTGTCGGGAAAAGACAGCCCTCTCAACGCCAACGCCTGACGGCTCTTCTAAAAACAACGAAGAACATCTCTCCGAGCTGTTGCCGAGGATTGAACTCGGGACCTCTTCCTTACCAAGGAAGTGCTCTACCACTGAGCTACAACAGCAATTTACAAAAAAAATCTCCACCCCCTCTCATCCATCCCCCCCCTGCGTCCCACCCCGGAGGCCTGAGATCGTGTGCAAAGGTAGACAAAATTTCGGCTCCCGCAAGGTCGGGAGCGAGATTTTTACACTTTTTTTTCGCCGAATCCATACAGCCGATTCATAATCAATATCTTCCACACCTCCATTTCAGATTCGTCCCCGCCCCGGGCTTCCGCGACGCAGGCAATAATGGGCGGTTAGGCGATCCGGTGCACGTCGGCGACTACGGGTTCGGCTGGTCTTCCGCCACGAGCGGCATCCTCGGCCTGGACTTGTATTTCGGTTCGCAGAGCCTCTACACCAGCTACTCGGACTACCACGCCTACGGTTTTCAGTTGCGTTGCCTCTCGGAATAAACGGCACCCACAGGGTGTTTTATTGGCAGCCTCTACCCTAATATACCTAAGGGCTGCCTCATGGGTAGCCCTACCTGTGCGCCGTCGAGTCCGCAGCCACAGGAGCTACGGAAGGAGCTGACGGAGATTCGGGAGCTCCCGATGAAGCGCGGCGCAGACGGCGTCGTTCCTGTCGCGCTGCACGCCGCTCACGGGCGGCTGCCCGCCAGCGGCGGTACCGTTCCTTGAGGTCTTTCCAGCTCTGGAACTCCTGCCGGTAGTAGACGCCCACGCCGTTGTCCTGCAGCCCCTGAGACTCGTCGAAGCGGTCGATCGTCCGGGTGAAGCCCTTGACTTTCAGAGACCCCGACTTGTTCAGCACCCAGGTCAGGTAGCCGTCCACCGAGAACGGGTTGTTGCTCACCTGATAGGCTCCGCGCTGCCCGACGTCGTAGTTCCCGCCCACCTCCAGCGAAAGTTTGTTGGCGATCAGATCCGCCCCCACGTCGAAGGTCACCTCCTCGGAGGTCAGCTCGCTCGAGGGGCGGTAGCCGAAGCGGATGTTGTAGTTCGCCCCGGAGATGAGGTTGCTGATCTGGTTCGAGAGGAACTCCATCCCGGCGATCCCCGCCAGCGAGCCGCTCATGGTGCCGATGGCGTTGGTCTGGTCGTCGGGCATGAAGCTGTTCGAGAGCATGAGGTAGGCGAACTGCATGGTGGTCGCCTCCTCGGTATTGAGGAGGTTGCGGAGGAGGTTCTTGGTCTCAGGATCGGCCCCCGGTGCGGTCACCGAGAGGCGGATGGTGGGGTCGAACAGTCTGTCTGTCAGATGGATTCCGCAGCTCACGTTGACATTCCCGCTGCCCGTCCCGCTTCCCTGGGCGTTGGCTCCCAGGAGGGGTTTCAGCGACGTCCGGACGCGATAGGCGGCGTCGATGTTCACCAGCGGGTCGGCCGGGTCGCCCGTCCACTGGATCGAACCGCCCGGCTGGATGATGAAGTATTTGTTGGCCAGCACCCCGTAGAGCGTGAAGAGGTAGGTGCCCTCCGCAATGTCGTACTGGCCGTCCATGGTGAAGATGTCGCGCGCGGGGACGATGTTCATCCGGAAGCGGCCGTTGCCGCGACCGCGGATCACGTCGCCGAGCCGCGGGTCGAGGACGATCTGGGCCTCCGTATTAGGCAGGGCGGTGAGGTTCAAGTCGACGTTGAGCTCGCTTTTGGTGCGTCGGCGCTGGGGGCGGCGGAGCTGACGCCGGAACTGCTCGACGCGGTCGACGGGCGTGCGGACGGGGGGGTCGACGAAGGAGATGAAGTCGGCTTCGGCGATGGTCGAGACCTCCGAGAGGGGCAGCACGAAGGTCGAGCTCCGGGCGGTCTCGGCCCGCACGTCGATGGCGGTGCGGTAGTCGTCGCCGGTGACCGAAAAGGCGCCCGTGCCGTAGATCTTCCCGTAGAAGTCCGGGTTGTCGGCCAGCGTGGTGTTCAGACAGAGCAGGTCGCGGAAATCGACCTTCACGCCGAAGCGGAGCTGGCGGAAATATCGGCTGTCGAACCAGGCGGAGATGGAGCCCGTGCCTCCGTCGCCGTCAGCGAGCGGCGACGGGGGCAGCTCGAAGCGGTTGTTCGTGACGGTCACGGGCCCCGAGAGGCTGTACCGCGCCCGGGTATAGGCCACCGTGGCGGCATACTCGTCGACGCCGATCGTCCCGTTCAGCACGGGCCCCCCTTCGGGGCCGCCGGTCAGCGAGAGCTTCGTCCGGGCCCGGCCGCGCGTATCGACGAGCACGCCCTGCAGCAGAGGCTCCAGCAAGGCCATGTCGAACCGCGGGAGGTCGAAATCGACCCGGTAACGCCGCTCGCGGCTGTCGTAGTAGCCTGCGATCGGGGTCGCCCCGTCGGGGGTGTCGGCGGCGAAGCGCACCCACCGCCGTTCGCCGTCCCACCGGCTGCGGAAGTCGGCCGATCCGAGCAGATGCTGGTTCATGGCGAGGGAGTCGACCCGGAGGTCGGCGCCGAACTGCAGGGCGCCGAAGGGGGCGACGAGCTCGGCGAGGCCGTCCATGCGCCCGCCGATGCGGTAGCCCTGCCGCTGGACGAGCCGCGTGAGGGGCGAGAGGTCGAGCCGTTCGAAGCCCACGCGCAGGGTGTCGCTCTCGAGGGCTGAGGCGCGGCCTTCGACGGTGAGCCGCTGGCCGCCGCTCCGCACGCCGAACCGCCGGAAGCCGATGCCGGTGGAGTCGATCAGCAGGTGGCCGGGCTGGATGAACCACTCGCGACCTTCGACCCGGAAGGAGGTGGGATAGAACCGGACGTCGAGCTGCGGCAGCCCCGCGGCGGAACGGCCGATGGTGGTCGAGGTGCTGACCAGGGCGCGGTTGCCGTTTTCGGGATTCTCGAAGCGGGTGGCGAGGGCGATGCGGTTGTGGCCGACGCCGCCGACGACCGACATTCGGGGCAGGTCGAGGGGGCCGATGCCGAACTGGTCGGCAAAGGCGTAGACCGAGACGGAGTCGCCGCGGTTGCGGCACTCGACGATCAGGTCGCCGACGTAGAGGTTCCGCCGCAGGATGTAGTCGGATTTGACGCTGAGGTTGAATTCGTCGCGCGCGGGGTCGAAGAGGAAGCCGACGGAGGTCCCTTCGGCCACCTCGAGCCCGGGAACGAAGATGGCGGCGACGTTGTTGGCCTGTTTGACGTCGATTTTCAGGAGGTAGTATCCCTCGGGCGCGGCGGCGGAGTCGGCCTCGGCCGTCTGCACGGCGAGGGGACGGGAGATGCTGTCGGGCGCCGAGAGCGAGGGCAGGTAACGCCGCAGGGAGTGACGGAAAAAGCGGAAAAAGCGTTCGTATTCGGCGGCTCCGCGCAGGTCGGCGTCGGCGAAGCCGGAGCGCATGGAGAGCCGCCGCGACCGGGCGCTGCTGCGGGCTTCGAAGCGGATGGCGCCGGCGTGGACGGTGTCGAGGGGGTTGACGTAGGCGAGGCTGTCGATCTCGGCCCGCCCGTTCAGGTCGTCGAGGTTCGTCCCGGCGGCGTGGGCCCGGCAGCGCATGGCGAGCTGCGAGAGGGTGTCGCGGCGGTTGAAGCCGAGGGCGACGAGGTCGGCGCGGCGAAGGGCCAGCTCGAAGTCGTAGGCGGGCACCGGGTCGCGCAGGTCGAGCCGCCCTTCGGTGGTGAAGTCGAGGTGGGGGTCGGCCGATTCGAGGCGCCCTTCGAAGAGCTGTCCGGCCCAGCGGCCGTTCATCCGGATGTCGTGGTAGGCGTAGCCGCGGAAGTCGAGGCGGTCGATGGTGGCGTCGGTGGCCAGCGTCAGCTCCCCGCCGTCGGTCGCGGCGTCGACGCCGGCCGAGAACGAGACGGCTCCCAGGCGAGGCTGTCCGAGCAGCGGGCCGAGCCCGAAGGCTTCGGTGGCGAGGCGGCCGGTGAAGCGGGTCTGCCCGGCCCGTTCGCCGGGCCGGAAGCGCAGGGTGCCGCCCACCAGCCCCTGGGCGGTGGTGAGCTCGCCGGTGGCGGTGAAGTCGCGCACGAGGCCGTCGAAACTACCTGTAAATCCGATGGTTCCGGCGCGCTGCAACAGGGCGGCGAGAGCCGGTTTCAGCTGCCGCCCGGCGGCGAGTTCGCCGTAGATGCGGCCGACCTCGTCGCCGTCGCTCTCCAGCCGGTCGATGCCGATCCGCAGCCGTGTCCGGGCCCAGTCGGGCAGCCCCCGCACGGCGAACGTAGCGTCCAGCCGGGTGGCTCCGTTCCTTGCGCCGCACAGCCGCCCGGAGAGGTCGTCCACGGTGCCGCTCACGGCGAGCGAGTCGAACGAGAGGGCGGCTCCGATCTCGGCCGGACGGCGCAGGAAACGGGCGATGGTTCGGTAGGAGACGGACGAGGGCAAGGCTTCGAGGTCGATCCGCACGGCGCGGTCGAACTGCCGGAGCGCCTCCCACCCGTCGTCGAAACCGAGGTCGGCGCGGCGCAGGTGGAGCACGGACAAGGGGGTCTCGGCCCGCAGGCGGTCGATCCGGATGCCGCCGGGGCCGGCCGCGATCTGCCGCGCGGTGAGGTTCCGGAGCCGGAAACCGCTCTGTTCGTCGAAGTTGAAGTGCTCGATCCGCAGGGCGACGGAGTCGTCGCGCACGGCGACCGCACGGGCCTGAAAATAGAGGCCCTGAATATCCAAATCGTTGAAATTCACCTGACTGCTGCGCACGACGGAAGCGCTGTCGGAGGGTGCTCCGCGCAGGGTGAAGCGCAGGCCGAGGAGGTTGAGCTCGCGGGCGGTGAGCCGCAGCCGGATGGGCCGCGGAGGGTCGGGACGCAGCCGGCCGATGACGTAGCCGAGGTTGGTGCCGCGCCCGGCGGTGTCGCGGGCGATGTGCAGGACGCCGTCGTCGAGCGACACGACGCCGAGTGCGATCCGGCCGCTGAAAAAGTCGAGTCCGTCGATGCCGGCCTCCACGCGCCGCATATATAATAAGGTGTCGGCCGGCCGGAAGGGGTCTTTGACACACAGGCCGCTGACCTCCAACCGATTGAAGAAGGCGATGTCGACGCGGTCGACGGTGAGTTCGGTGCCGATGCGTTCGGAGAGCCGCCGGGCGAGCCGCTGCACGACGAAGGTCTGCACGGCGCCGATCTGCAGCAGCAGTCCGGCCACGACGGGCAGGACGACGGCGGCGACCACGAGCCACGAGAGGACGACGAGCAGGCGTTTGAGGATTTTCCGAAGCATACGGGAGGGGGCGGCGTGCGGGCGGTTCCGGCGTGGCGGAGCGGCACACGGCCTTGCAAAGATAAGCAAAGATCGGCAGCTTTCGGGCCCCGGGTCTCGCACTTAAATCGGGAAAAAAGCGGCCTCCGGTTTTCGATTTCGCCGAAAAACCGTTACTTTTGCGCCGACAAGGGCGCCGGCCGGGAGACCCCAATGGGTCTGCGTACGACTTAACGCGCTCAGAAACAACGAACTATCACACCATCATGGCAGAAAATCATAACAAACACGCGAACCAGGCTCCCGAGCAGGTCATCGAACAGAGCCTCGGACGTTTCGAACTCTTCATCGAACGCAACGGCAAGAAGCTCCTGATGGCGCTCGGCGCGATTATCGTGATCGTCGGAGGGTACTTCTCCTACAAATACCTCTACCTCGCGCCGCGGGCCAAACAGGCGTCGGCGGCGATGTTCGAGGCGCAAAACTACTTCGAACGCGACTCGTTCGCGCTGGCGCTCAACGGGAATGCGGCTTTCGACGGCTTCCTGACGATCGCCGACGAGTACGGGAACACACCGCAGGGGAATCTGGCACGGCATTATGCCGGGATGTGCTATCTCTACCTGGGCGAGTTCCAGCAGGCGATCGACGCTTTCGAAAAATACGACGTTTCGAAAGACAATGCGGCGGCGGAGCTGATCGGGGCGCAGAACCTGGGGCTGCGGGGGGATGCGTATGTCGAGCTGGGCAACCTGGAGCAGGGGGCGAAGCTCTATGAACGGGCGGCGGAGTTCAGCGACAATGTGGCCACCACGCCGGTCTACCTCAAAAAGGCGGGGATGATTCACGAACAGGCGGGGCATGCGCAGCAGGCTCTGAATCTCTACGAACGGATCCGGAACGACTACCCGCGGAGCATTCCGGCACGGGACATCGAAAAATTCATCGCCCGGGTTCAGCAGCAGCTGTAACGAGCTGTCCATCAGACACCGACGACTGATTTCCACCCATACCGAGGCGGGGAGAGGAGACGAACTTTTCCCTGCCTTTTTTGACGCCGTTCCTCCCTTTCCGGAACGGCCTCCTGCTCCCGTCGGAGGGAGCGAATCACTTGCAAACCAAAGCTATGGCTTCCGAACTGAAAAACCTCTCCGTTTTCGACCGGCCGGTGCCGGCGGCGACCGAAATGTCGTTCGGCATCGTGGTCGCCGAATGGAACCACGACATCACCTCGGCCCTGCTCGATGGAGCGGTCGCCACGCTCCGCGCGGCGGGATGCGCCGAGGATAAAATCAGTGTCAAATGGGTGCCCGGCACTTTCGAACTGGCCATGGGGGCGCAGTACTTCGCCGAATACACCAATGTCGATGCGGTGATCGTCCTGGGGTGTGTGATTCAGGGCGATACGCGCCACTTCGACTTCGTCTGCCAGGGGGTCACCAGCGGGGTGCAGCAGATGCAGCTGAGCTGGAACATGCCGATCGCGTTCGGGGTGCTCACGACCAACGACCGCCGGCAGGCGCTCGACCGGGCGGGCGGACGGCTCGGAAACAAAGGCGACGAGGCGGCGGCGACGGCGATCAAGATGGTGGCTCTGCAGCGCGAGATGGAGGCGGAGGACAACGGTGAAACGGCTGCCACGGCGGGCACGGGGACGGAAAACCACCCGGTGGTGAACTGATTTTCAGGCTTTTTACTCCAGACTATTTACAGATGCGCCGTTCTTCGGAAGGTTCCGAAGAGCGGCGTCTTTCTCTCTTTAGGGCGAGCTATCGGTTTGGTTCGGGGGGCCCGCCCCGGGCTTCCGCGACGCGGGAAACAGCGGGGCGTTGGGCGCACTGATGGGCGTCGGCAGCTTCGGCTACAGCCTTTCATCGCAGGTGAACGCGATTAATGGAGTATGGTTGGAATTTCGCCCAACATTGCTCGAGCCCAGTTTTACTTTCAGTCGCGCCTACGGTCTTCAGTTGCGTTGCCTCTCGGAATAAACGGGGCGAGACGGTCTTAGCGATGCGCAAGCATCGCTCCGTCCCGCCGGGGTCACCCGGACGCCGCCCGCGAAGGGCAGTTCCGTCCGGTTCGAAGCTCGACAGTCGCCCGCCCCGCTTAAAGAGGAATTTCACTCGTTTTGCGGTAAGCAAAACCGAGATGAAATTCCAGCGGGCGACTAAAACAAGCGTTGACAAGCCCGCGCGCCACGCCTTAAGAGGGAAATCGTCAAAATGTGCTGGCACGTTTTGACAAGATTTCCCAAGGGCGCGCGGAAAAAACTCGTTTTACTTAATGTTGTTTGACTGTCAATGTTGAGAAGATAGTTTACCTCTTCTCTCTGTTCCGCTTAGGCCGCGGAGGCCCCTACTTTCTACT
>NZ_CAJTMN010000089.1 GCF_910577125.1 uncultured Rikenella sp. | reverse complement strand
GCGCGACCCTTGCGGGTCGCAGAGTTTCGGCCTTGATTTTTTCCGCGCGCCTTGGAAAATCATATTCAAAAGCGGGAAACGCTTTTGAATGATTTTCCTGTTAAGGCGTCGGCGCGCGTTTGGTTTGAGGGTACTGCGCTCGGGCCGCGCGGGCCCCACGTCCCGTGGACGGGCGAAACTTCGTTTCGCTACGGCTGTGTCAGCCCACTTGCCAGTAAAACACCCTGTGGGTGCGAGAGGCAACGCAACGGAAAACCGTAGGCGTGGCCGTTCGCGCTGCAGGTGTAGAGGTACTGCGAATAGAAATGCAAGTCCAGACCGTTGAAGTCGTCCGTGGCCGCAGACCAGCAGAACCCGTCGTTGCCGATGCCGAGCAGCGCGCCATCCGCGTGAAAGCGGTAGCCCGGGGCGGCCCGAAATAAAATATCTTGCCGAATCATGAAAAAATCCCTTTTCCTGACACTCCTGACCTTGTTTGTCGGAGGCACAGCCTCGGCCTGGAAAATCGAGGGCCGGATTACCGGCGTGGACGACAAAGATTCGGTCAAAGTCCGGATTTTCCGCATCTGGCACAATAGCGGAGTCAGTTTCGATACCGATACCATCCGGGATGGACGGTTTTCCTTTTCCGGGACGCTTCCCGCGGGAGAGCGGGCGAAAATGACGATCTCCTCCTCCACCGGTCGATACACCGGCAGTTTGTGGATGACCGACACCACCCGGATGCAGATCATCGGTACGGGCGACGGTGACTGGACGGCGGTCAGCAACGAACCCGAACAGGCGATCGAGGCGGAGATACGGGCTGTGGATTTGTCCGACCTGGATGCCCTGATCGAGAGCGACGAGGGATATGAGAAGTATGGCGATTCCGTGTGGCGCGTATCCGTGGAGCGGCTGTGGCCGGTTTATGTCCGTTATCCCAACTCGCAGGCGATGCTGAACAGCCTGGTGTCTTACGTTAGGTTCGGCGTTGTGCCGAAAGAAAAAGCACAGTGGATTTACGACCGGCTGACCCCTGAAAATCGGGCGACGCTGGAGGGGCGGTCCATCGCTCTGGCGATCGATCCGCCGCACGTGCCGCAGGTCGGCGAACCGTTCGTCGACTTCGAGGGGGCCGATACGTCGGGGCGGGTCTGCAAACTGTCGGATTATGCCGGACGGGGGAAATATGTGTTGCTCGACCTCTGGAGCTCGGGGTGCGGCGGGTGCTATGCCGCTTTTCCGGAGCTGAAGAAACTCTATGCCGAGTACGGTGACCGGCTGGAGATCGTCGGCATCAGTCTCGACGCTTCGAAAGAGATGTGGCAGGGGGCCGTTCAGTGGCAGCAGCTGCCGTGGAAGCAGATCTCGGACGGGATGGGAACCTATGCCGGCGCAGGGGCGATCTATCGGTCGAACGTGATGCCGACCTACGTGCTGATCGATCCGCAGGGGACGATCGTCGAGTGGTGGTATCCCGGGCAGGGCGATTTCCAGAGCCGGTTGGTCGGGCCGTATCTGAAAAAGAAATGATAAACACGCGACAAAGATGATAAAAAGGTGGCTGTTCGGCGCGTTTGCGCTGCTGTTCGCCGGCACCGTTTCGGCGCAGGAACCCGCCCGAAAGGTCGAGGTGGGCGACAAACTCCATGATGTCGAGCTGCATGACACGAAAGGGAACTACTCCTACCTGTCGGACTATGCCGGGCAGGAGGGGAAATACCTCCTCGTTCTGTTCTGGACGTCGAACTGCCCGCGGTGCCACGCCTCGTTCCCCGAGGTGGCCAAATACGCGGAACGGTATGCCGACTCCCTTTCGGTGGTGGGGGTGATGCTGAGCGACAACCACGACGGCTGGATGGAGATGTACAAATACCGGAAACCGTTCGCATGGCCCAATCTGTCGGACGGTCAATTGTTGAACGAAGGGGCGGCGGTGCCGTACGGAATCGGCCTTTATCCGACCTTCGTGCTGGTGGAACCGACGGAGGGGCGGATCGTGCGGATGTGGAGCGGATTCAAACTCGACCGTTTTCAGGCCGAAATGGAGCCTTATTTTGCTCTGGTGCGGTAGTTTGTGCGGCGCTATGTTGTTCGGGTCTTATTTCGGGCTGTTTTTGGGGCTATGCTGGCATTGAATCTGTACGGTGGGGTCGAGGTGGGGCTCGACGAGGCGGGACGGGGGCCGTTGGCCGGTCCGGTGTTCGCCGGAGCGGTGCTGCTGCCGGCCGGCTTCCGGGACGAGCGGCTCGACGATTCGAAGAAGATGAGCGAGCGGGATCGGTATGCCGTGCGTGAGGTGATCGAACGCGAGGCGGTGGCGTGGGGAGTGGGGGAGGTGTCGGCGGCCGAGATCGATGAAATCAATATCCTGAATGCCTCGTTCCGGGCGATGCGGCGGGCTTTCGCGCAGCTGCAGGAGCGGCTGCCGGCGGGTGTGGTGCCGGAAAGGCTCTTGGTGGACGGCAACCGGTTCCGCCCGGGGCAGTTGCTGATTCCTTACGAGTGTGTGGTCAAGGGGGATGCGAAGCTGGCGCCGATCGCTGCGGCTTCGGTGCTGGCCAAGACTTGGCGGGACGATTACATGCTGCGTCTGCATGACGAATATCCGGCCTACGGGTGGGATCGCAATAAGGGCTATCCGACGGAGTTCCACCGGGAGGCTATTCTGCGGCACGGTCTGTCGCCTTATCACCGACGAACGTTCTGTCGTCGGTTTCCGTTATTTGGGGAGTAATTATACCTGTTTGTAGCTGTTAAAGAGTTGGATAAGTCGTTGGTGTTTATTATATTGCCAACAACTTATCCATTTTTTTTGTTTAATGCCGGGCGGAACCTCTTCGTCCAAGAGTTTTTCGGCCCTGCAAATTCTAAAACATCTTGTCATGAAGCTCAAATTCTTGGGAGGTATGGCCGTCTTTGCGGTGCTCTCCGTAGGTTCTCTTTCGGCTCAGCATGTGGGTTTGAACGGCGTTTTACAACGTTCGGTGGTTGAACGCGTGCAGATGCCGCTGGTTTTTTCGACTCGCGACAGCCTGTTCGCCCTCTCTTTGCCGACGGCCGACGAGGGGCCGGCGGAGGTCTATGTTCAGTTGACGGTCGGTCGTAACGGCCGGGTGAAGGAGAAGAAGACCCGGGTGAATGCCAACCATGTGGGGTAATACGTTGCCCCGGCGTTTACCGCCGCCGTGAAAGGCTTGCGCATCGACCGGGATTCGGTTCCTGCGCTGGCGGGCCGGGATACTTCGGTGGTGCTGACTTTTCCGCTGGAGTACCGCTGTGTGCTGGATACGATGACCAAGGCGTGGCCCAATGCGGGTGATCGATTGAGAGAATCTGTATATAATCCATGCTATTTTTCAGGAAGCCCGCAACGTCCGCTGACTTTAGGTGAACTGGATGATAATATGAGAGGCCATGCTTATGTGGGGGTGTCTGCTGTGGAAAGTCTGTATCGCCAGGCTATCCCTACCCCTATTTGGTACTATCTGGTATTTTGGGGCGATTTGAAATGACAACCCTTAATTGTTGTAATTATGAAAACTTTACGAGTGTTTTATCTGGGGCTGGCTCTGGTGGCCGGTTTCGGGACTTTAGTACAGGCAGAACAGCCTGTTTTGGAGCGGGTTTTACAACGTTCGGTGGTCGAACGCGTGCAGATGCCGCTGGTTTTTTCGACTCGCGACAGCCTGTTCGCTCTCTCTTTGCCGACGGCCGACGAGGGGCCGGCGGAGGTCTATGTTCAGTTGACGGTCGGTCGTAACGGCCGGGTGAAGGAGAAGAAGACCCGGGTGAATGCCAACCATGTGGGGTAATACGTTGCCCCGGCGTTTACCGCCGCCGTGAAAGGCTTGCGCATCGACCGGGATTCGGTTCCTGCACTGACGGGTCGGGACACGTCGGTGGTGTTGACCTTTCCGTTGGAGTATCGTTGCGTGCTGGACACGATGACCAAGGCGTGGCCGAATGCAGGGGAAGAATTGCAAACAACATTAAAAATTATTAATACAGAGGCTTATCCATCAATGTCTCATTTTGATAATTATCGCCCAATGACTAATGTAGACATTGAAAATGCTGGACGTAAAGAAACCTCGCGCAGTATCTCATTTGCGGAATGGAAATACAAACAGACAATACCCACTGCAATTTGGTACTACTTGGTTTTTCTTGGCAATCTAGACTAATCTTTTAAACCCAACTTCATATGAAAACACAAATATTACGTACCCTGTGTATGGGGCTGGCTCTGTTGGTCAGTTCTGTGACTTTTTTACAGGCAGAACAGCCTGTTTTGGAGCGGGTTTTACAACGTTCGGTGGTCGAACACGTGCAGATGCCGCTGGTTTTTTCGACTCGCGACAGCCTGTTCGCTCTCTCTTTGCCGACGGCCGACGAGGGGCCGGCGGAGGTCTATGTTCAGTTGACGGTCGGTCGTAACGGCCGGGTGAAGGAGAAGAAGACGCGGGTCGGAGCCAACCACGTGGGGCAGTATGTCGCCCCGGCGTTTATCGCCGCTGCGAAAGGCTTGCGCATCGACCGGGATTCGGTTCCTGCGCTGACGGGTCGGGACACGTCGGTGGTGCTGACTTTTCCGCTGGAGTACCGCTGTGTGCTGGATACAGTTAGTAAGAAACCGTTTGGTGGCGATGATTGGATGAGGCAAGTCAGTAAACGGTTAAGTGAAAATTCCTATTATAATGCATATCGTCCGATGACTCTGGAAGAGATAGATAAAAACATGCATGAGCACACCCAGGCAGCTGTTTCTACAGCGGAATATTACAGGAATAAAACTGAAGCGACAAGGGTGTGTTATTATTTGGTCTTTCTTGGTGATTCGAAATACTAACCTTTAATCGTTGTAGTTATGAAAACTTTACGAGTGTTTTATCTGGGGCTGGCTCTGGTGGTCAGTTCTGTGACTTTTTTACAGGCAGAACAGCCTGTTTTGGAGCGGGTTTTACAACGTTCGGTGGTCGAACACGTGCAGATGCCGCTGGTTTTTTCGACTCGCGACAGCCTGTTCGCTCTCTCTTTGCCGACGGCCGACGAGGGGCCGGCGGAGGTCTATGTTCAGTTGACGGTCGGTCGTAACGGCCGGGTGAAGGAGAAGAAGACGCGGGTCGGAGCCAACCACGTGGGGCAGTATGTCGCCCCGGCGTTTATCGCCGCTGCGAAAGGCTTGCGCATCGACCGGGATTCGGTTCCTGCACTGACGGGTCGGGACACGTCGGTGGTGCTGACCTTTCCGCTGGAGTATCGCTGCGTGCTGGACACGATGACCAAGGCGTGGCCGAATGCGGGTGATCGATTGAGAAAAGATTTATATAGTTCGTATAGTTATTTCTCAGATCATCCTTTAAAAAACCATGAATTGGAACAAAGCATGCAACATTCTGCCTATATAACAGTAACGATGGCTCAGTCAGATTATATGAAAACTTTACCTACCCTAGTTTGGTACTACTTGGTTTTTCTTGGCAATCTAGACTAATCTTTTAAATCAACTTCATATGAAAACACAAATATTACGTACCCTGTGTATGGGGCTGGCTCTATTGGCTGGTTGGTCGTGTACGAAAGAGCGATCTTACTCCGATCGGAGTGAACGATCGGCAAATGCAATTGCCGAAGCCCGGGCTTATTATGAAAGTACGGCTGCGCCGCTGACCAAAACGGTGGCGGGGCGGGAAGTACCCATCAAACCGTTGCCGGGGACCATGGCACCCTTGTGGGATCGGGCGGTCGCGGTGGTATCGTCGGACGGAACGTCGTGGGTCGATGTGCCGATAGAGGCTGCGATCACCTATACGGCGGTTCGGGGCGGTCTTCACGACCATGAGGAGGGGGAGGCTTGCGGAGACCATTCGCCGGTTCAAACGGTTCAGAAGCTGTCTGTTTATACGGCTGCGGACGGTGGGCAACAACTGTCAGTCGTTACAATTGTCCCGGAGTCGGATTGCACGGTGGATGTGACGGGGTTCTCTTCGGCGACGGGGTTGGCGGACTTCAGCGGTTTCGCTTCATGGCACGATTTGACGGGTAAATTGATCCGGGTAGCCGGTTACGAACAGGGAACGAAAACAGCCTGCGTCGAAGCAACGGGCGATAATCGGACGGAAATCGGTGCGGTGGTGGGGAATACGATTTTATATCCGGAAGCCACTAATGCCTGTATAACGAAAGCAGGTTGGGGAGCTTGTAATTATTGCCATGAAGATAATTGTGAGGCAGTAAATGATGGGATGCAGCATTGTAATGTTTGTGGCAAATATGATCCTCCAGCATATCCTTGGAAATCCAAATGTATCTGTGCCCGTTGCAGTACTTGCGGGCGACGTGTCAAGGATCCTGGTGGGATGACTGTTACGTGCACCTGTGGAACTAAGTTTACCCCTGCGGTTTGCAAGATTTGCGGCAAACTGGTTTGTTCCCATTTATGCAGCGCGGAAATCAGAGATGATACACCACCTCCCGTCCAGGATCCGGTGACGGCACATTCGGCGATGTTCGATGCGTTTTTCAGCCCGCGCTATGCCTCCGACCTGATCCGGATGATGAAACTGGCCGATCAGATGCTCGACCGGGACTACTGCAAACGGGGAGACGAATACATACACGGCATGTATGTGTTGGAGGACGGGGTACTCCAAAATGCCGTACGGGCCGAGGCTCGTACCAAAATGCGAAATCATTTTATCCGCTATACCAAAGGTTTTGTTTCGTCGCGAGACCTCTCTACACTGGCCGAGGGGTTGCATCCGGTGTTGGACTCCTATGTCGATGTGCAGACGAAAGCCGAGATGTTGAATTATTATTCTTATCTCTCACCGATCCAGATTGTCCACGGAATGAATACTTCGCCTTATGTGAACAATCCGACTCCGTGTATGGAGGCTCTGGAATATATTTATACCGAATTGCTGAAGATGAATGCCTCGACGCAGGAATCGGCAATCGGTGCATTGTTCGATGCCTGGGAAAAACGGGCTCAGGGGGGTGAGGATTTGGTCGACCCGATATTGTAGGAGTGATAAAAATCGTTCGGCCCTGATTGGGTATCATTTGCCAATCAGGGCCGAATTGTGTGTCTGATTCGATAAACCGGGGTTATTGCGGTGCCACCATCGCTTCCAGCAGGCTCCGGTTGCGGAGCATGATCTGGTGTTCCGACAGCTCGATGGCGCCGCGCTTGGCGAGTTCGCCCAGCGTTTGTTCCAGCGCGTGCCGCGTGATATCCAGTTCGTCGGCCATCTTGTCGAGCTGCAGAGGTACGGTCTCTCCCTCGGCGGCCGACACGGAGGAGAGCAGCAGGGCGGCTACTTTCTCGGTCAGCATCAGGACGGAAAGGGCGTAGATTTTTCGCGAAAAGTAGTTGGCCCGGTTGGAGATGATGTCGATGAAGTTCGACAGGACGACGGTATTTTCCTGCATCATCTCGAACAGCGCGCCCCGGTGCAGGGTCATGATTTCGGTGCCGTTCTCGTTGGCGGTCACGTCGATGGGCAGCCGGTTGTAGCCGCCGAACAGAAAGGCGGGGGCGATCAGCTGCGGGGCGGGGATGTTGTCGATCACACGTCTCCGGCCGGCTGCGTCGGTCACTTCGCCGCGGACGGAGCCGCGCAGGATGATCATCAGGCCGGAATAGGCGGTGTCTCGCCGGGCGATGAGGGCGTTCTCGGCATAGGTCTCGGTGGTGTAGGCGGCGTGCGACAACAGGTCGGTGATGGTCTGTTCGTCTAAACCGCGGAACAGGGGCGATTCTCGCAAAATAGGATACATAATTAACTGGGTTTTATTTTTGTGCCGACTGGCTGGAACTGCCGCTTTTTGTAAAAAGCGGCACCAAAAACTTTTAGTTAGCTACGCTACTCCTTAGGCTCCGCAATCCTCATTCTTCGTGATTACTTTTGGGTCGGGGTTGTAGCGCGCTAATGCGAGCTAAACCTTATTGCGCGCTAC
>NZ_CAJTMN010000088.1 GCF_910577125.1 uncultured Rikenella sp. | reverse complement strand
CAAGCAAAACCGAGATGAAATTCCAGCGGGCGACATAACGCACGCCTTAATAGGGGAATCGTCAAAACTCGCTTGCGTGTTTTGACAAGATTTCCCCAAGATGCGCGAACAGAGGACAGGACAAAGAGTTAGACCGACACAGCCATTCGCCCACCGCGGGGCCCCACAGGGGCTTTTACTGGGGTTATCACTGCCTTACTTAAGCGGGGCCTGCCCGGCCCGAGGGCAGTTCTATCCTGTTAGGGTAGAGGCGGCCAATTGGGAGTGCGGCACGCACCGCCCGCCCGGCGGAAGGGCAGTACCCTCAAACCAACCGCGCGCCACGCCTGAAAAGGGGAATCGTCAAAACTCGCTTGCGTGTTTTGACAAGATTTCCCCAAGGCGCGCGTCGAGCTTCGACTGCGCTCGGGCCGCGCGGGCCCCACGTCCCGTGGACGAGCGATGCTCACGCATCGCTGCAGCAGCCTCAGCCCAAAGCACCGCCCCTATTCTCTGTCCGCGCGCCCTAAGCTCAGCATTTCGTCTTCCCCGATCCTCACTCAAAAAACAAAAGCGTCGGAGTTTTCATAACAACTCCGACGCAAACCCCGTAAACGGCACAATAATGCGACGATACGTCCAATCCTTAAATCGCCTGACTGATGAAGAAGACAGCAGCCACGCCCAGAATCGCGTACAATTCCGGGAATGCCAACAGGATCAGCGAGTTACCGAAAACATCATGTCCGTTTCCGATCGCCGTAATGGCATTCGCAGCCACCTGTCCCTGCCGCAGCGAGCTCCAGAGACTCACCAGCCCCAGCGCCAACCCGCCTCCAATAATCGCCGACGCCTGCGCCATCGTGATCTCCGGCGTCAAAAATCCCTTCAGCAAGAAGTACCCCAGGAATCCGTACAACCCCTGCGTCGAAGGCATCGCGCAGAGAATCATATAGCTCCCGAAAGCTCCCTTGTTCTTCTTCATCGCGCCGACAGCCGCATTCCCGCTGATCGTCGTGCCGTAGCAACTCCCCACACCCGAAAATACGAGCATGATCGCGATTCCCAAATAAGCCAACGTAATCGGTTCCATAATCTTTTCTGTTTTTTTTGTTTTTTATTGTGTTTCTTTTAATTCCACTTTTCGTTTCCCTGTACTTGCCCGGGAGGGTACTGTTCTTTCTGTGAACAGAAAGAACCAAAGAAACTTTAGAGGATGCTTACGCATCCTAAAGCTGCCGGCGGCCCAACTCTCGGCCTGTTCGTCGGGCTGTGATTTCCCGGTGGGCGCGCTTAAGGTATTACCCGTATAAATAGCGCGCCACACCGGAAACCCAGCCCGACAGACCCGCGAAGACTGAGGACTGCGGAGCCTAAGGAGTAGCGTAGCTATCTAAAAGTTCTTTGCGCCGCTTTCTTTCAAGAAAGCGGCAGTTCCCTGCGGGTAGACACAGACAAATGAACGGTTATTTATCGATCCGTTTGAACGGCACGAACTTTCGTCCCCCCCCATCGAATCCCGCATTTTTGTAGAACTCGACGAACGTCAGCCGGACCGGATGGACGAACGCCCCCAGCGCGCTGATAAAGATGTTCAGCCCGTGTCCGATCACCAGAATAATCGCCATGACGATCCAGCTCACGACCGGGATATTTCCGCTGAGCCCCACCGACAACGCGTTGAACACCTGCGCGATAATCGCCCCCGCCAGCCCGATCGCGAAGAGCCGCACATAGGAGACCAAGTCCCCCACCACCCCCGTGGCCATCTCGTAGGAGTTGTAGAGCCCGACCCCGACATTGACCAGCGGGTTTTTCTTCGGCGAGTTGAAGAAGAAGATCAGCACCCCCGCCACCCCCAGCAGACCGTAGAACAGCACCCCGTCCGCCGGCAAGATTCCGCCCAGCGCCAGTCCCCCCGCCACGAAGAGAATCACCCACCCCAGCGTCGACAAGCCGTAGAGGAAGCTCCCGTTCTGTTTCCAGCGGTTGAAGATGCGCAGAATCATCCCGAACAAGATCTGCGCCGCCCCCAGCCCCACCGCGACATTGAACATATTTTCGTTCGAGACGATATACTTTTTGAACTCCACCAGCTCCGGCACCTTCGCCAGCTCGATTCCGAAGAAGTTCCCCGTCAGGAGCCCGAAGAAGACCGTCGCGATGTTCAGGAAGAGCGCCAGCCAGGCAAAATCCCGAAAACGCACCGGAATCTTGCGCCAGAAAAGGATGATCGCCAAGATGAACAGCATCCCGTACCCCGCATCCCCGAAGCACATCCCGAAGAAGAGCATGAAGAACGGCGCGAAGAACGGCGTGATGTCGATTTCGTTGTACTGGGGCAGCATGTAGAGCGACCCGATCGGTTCGAAGAGCCGGGCGAAGAAGTGGTTTCTGAGTTTGATCGGCGGATTCTGTTCGACCCTCGCCTCCTCCTCCGCCCACACCACCGGCTGAGCGTCCAGAAACTCTTCCACCTGTGCCTTGAGGGGGGTCGGCGCCCACGCTTCGATCACCTTCACCGTCCCCTCCGCATACTCCGTCCCCGCGTGCAACGCCTCGTCGAACGCAATCCCGTTCTTCAGCTCCACATAATCCGCCCGAATCCGCTCCCGCGACAACGCCGCCCGGGCGATCACCTCCTGTTTCAGCGCCTCCTCGCGCAGATACTCCTCGATTTGCCGCTCCTTCTGCGTGAAAGTCATCTCCGGCGCGCGCACCTCGACCGCCGCCGTCCCCAGCCCGATCGCTTCCGAGGCCTCGCCCACCGGCTGCGCCACCACGAAATAGGTCATCCCCCCCAGGTTCTGCGCCACCACCTGAATCGGGTATTCCCACTCCCACTCCGTCCGGTACTGTTTGGCCGGCACCTCGAAAAAGCGGAGAGCGATCCCCTCAGCCTCCCTGAGGCGCCTGATTTCCGCCGGGTCGAACTCGCCCCACATGGCCAGTTCGTCGAGCTCCGCCGTCGCCTTTTGACGCAGCGTTTCGAGCTGCGCGATGCGTTCGGTAGCCCCCTCCAGCGCCTCGACCGCCTCCTCGACCGTTGCAAACGGCAACAACTCTCCCACCTGCTCATCATCCTCGCGTTTGACCGACCCGAGCCGCATATAAGCGTTTTTATAGCGTTCGGCCAGCGCCATCCGCTCCCTCTGCTCCTCATCCGGCTCCCAGTCCGAGAGCGTGACATCCGCCAGCCCCAGCTCCCGCAGGCGTTCCATAAACGATTCCACATCGCCGTGATACAGGACGACATTGAATCGGGTCATGCGTTCGATCATAAAGCAGCCTCCGTTTCCAGTCTGGATTTAACAATTTTCTGGGACGATTTCGAGAGGTTTTCCTCGTCTTCAAGGAAGCGTTTGATCTTCCGAATCGCCTCCTGATACCCCGGAATCTGCACCTTTTCGTACAGATTGACCTTCTGCGTGGTCTTCTTCCGGGCCCTTTCGAGCAGCTCCATCTTCCGCCGATAGAACTCGCTTTCGACCCCCAGCCGAGCCAGCTCCTTGAGAATCCTCATCCCGTCGGCGAGCCACAGCGGCGCACTGAAGAGGTTGTACGGTTTCTCCTCATACTGAATATCTTCGAGCACCGGTATCTCGACCCCGGCGATCTTCTGCGCCCCGAACCTGACCTCCCTGACGGTAATCAGCGACCGGTCGAACTCTCCCCACAGCTGCACCATATAGTCGTATTGGGCCATCGTGCGGTCGAGCTGTGCCTGGAGCTCGGCCACCCGGTCTTTGGCCTTCTTGACCTCAGAACGCAGTGCCGACTCCTTGCTTTTGATCGTAGGCAAGGCCTTGGTTCTCATGGCGAGCTGCTTCCCGAGCTCGCCGAGCGCGGTCTTATTGAACTGAAACTTGATCATTCACCAAAAAGCTTTATCGACTCTTTTGTCATTCATTCTTTACCCCGGCTGGAACCGTACCTTTTCTGAAGAAAAGGTACCCAAAAGACTTTTGGAGGATGCTTCGCATCCTAAAGCTGCCGGCGGCCCAACTCTCGGACTCTCTTTGGGCCGGGAGTTGTAGCGCGCTTAATGCAAATTAACCTTATAGCGCGCTACAACCCCGACCCAAAAGCAATCTCGAAGACTGAGGACTGCGGAGCCTAAGGAGTAGCGTAGCTATCTAAAAGTTTTTGGTGCCGCTTTTTTCAAAAAGCGGCAGTCCCATACAGGACAAAGATTGAAGACAAGAAAGAGCGATTAATTTTTGGGCCAATACTTCTTCAGTATGGCCTCCTTGATCGCCACCTCGCTCGGCGAGAAATACTTCGCAAAGAGTTTCCACGCCGTGTCCAGCATCTGCGTGATTTCGATATTGATATCGATCGCCAGCAGCGCCTCCGAATACTCCCGCGCGAAGTCCAGCGTGCGCTGGTCATAGTCCGAGAGGTCGAAGCCGTTTTCGAGCTTCGTCCGCGCGTTGGCCGCATCCGAGTACAAGCGCACCGCCGCATTCATCACCTGCGGATGATCCTCGCGCGTCTTCTTGCCGATCACCAGCTGCTTGAGTCGCGACAGCGACCGGAACGGGTCGACGATCACCTTGCCGATCTCCGCATCGTTCCGCAGGAACAGCTGCCCCTCCGTGATATACCCCGTGTTGTCCGGAATCGCATGCGTGATATCCCCGTCGTTGAGCGTCGTCACCGCCAGGATCGTAATCGACCCCCCGTTCGGCAGCTGCACCGCCTTTTCGTAGATCTTCGCCAAGTCCGAATACAACGACCCCGGCATCGAGTCCTTCGACGGAATCTGATCCATCCGGTTCGAGACAATCGCCAGCGCATCCGCATAGAGCGTCATGTCCGTCAGCAGCACCAAGACCTTCTCCCCCTTGTCGACCGCAAAGTATTCCGCCGCCGTGAGCGCCATATCCGGCACCAGCAAGCGTTCCACCGGCGGATTATCCGTCGTGTTCACGAACGAGACGATCCGATCCAACACCCCCGCATTGTCGAACACCGTCTTATAATACAGGTAGTCGTCATTGGTCAACCCCATCCCCCCGAGGATAATCTTGTCCACCTGCGCCCTGAGGGCCACCATGGCCATCACCTGGTTGTACGGCTGGTTCGGATCCGCGAAGAACGGAATCTTCTGCCCCGACACCAGCGTGTTATTCAAGTCGATCCCCGCAATCCCCGTGGCAATCAGCTCGCTCGGCTGCATCCGCCGATACGGATTGACCGTCGGCCCCCCAATTTCGCGCTCCTCGCCCTCGATCGGCGCCCCGTCCAGCGGCTCACCGTAAGCGTTGAAGAAGCGCCCCGCCAGCTGATCGCTCACCTTGAGCACCGGCGGATGGTGCAGAAAGACCACCTCCGCATCCGTCGGAATCCCCTCCGTGCCTGCAAAGACCTGCAGCGTCACGGCATCCCCCGCCACCTTCACCACCTGTGCCAGCCGCCCCCCGACGAGAGCCAGCTCGTCGTTCGCAGCCCCCTCGGCACGCAGCGTGACCGTCGCCTTCGTAATCGCCGTCAGCTGCGTGTATATCTTCTGAAATCCCTGTGTCTCCATAATATTCCGTCGTAAAGCGTAAACCTTTAATTCTGTTGTTCCTTAAGAATATCCTCCACCGCCGCCCGGTGACGTTTGAAATCCTCGCCCTCGAACGCCGAGAAGTTCATCTGCCGCAGCTCGTTGATGAGCCGCTTGTAGTACGCCACGCACTCCTCGAAATCCTTGAATTTGAACGTCCTGCCGCAAATATCCATCACCAGATTGAACATATATACCTGCCGCTCCATCGGACAGTTGGCATCCGTGGCGTCGAACGAGTCCTGCTGCAGGATGATGAAGTCCAGCAGCTCCGACTTCCAGTACCGGTCGTGATACTCCACCGGCACCCCGTCGTCCCCCAGAATGTTGATCTGTTCGAACGCCTCCTTGCCCCGCTGCACCATCGCCTTGGAAGCCAGCACCTTCGTCACCCAATCCTCCCCGTAGTGTTCATCCAGATAGCCGATGATTTCCGGATATTCCAGGTATTTCGAATAGCTTTCCAGCGGGTCGATCGCCGGATAGCGCTTACTGTCCGCCCTGGCCTGCGACAGCGCGTAGAAGCACCTCGCCGCCTTCTTCGTAGACTCCGTGACAGGTTCTTTCAGGTTCCCCCCCGCCGGCGACACCGTCCCGATGAACGTCACCGACCCCGTCTCTCCGTTATTCAGGTAGACAAACCCCGCCCGCGCATAGAAATTCGAGATGATCGCCGACAAGTCCACCGGGAAGGCATCCTGCCCCGGCAGCTCTTCCAACCGGTTCGACATCTCACGCAAAGCCTGCGCCCACCGCGACGTCGAGTCCGCCAAGAGTAACACCTTCAAGCCCATCGCCCGATAGTATTCTCCCAGCGTCATCGCCGTATACACCGACGCCTCCCTCGCCGACACCGGCATGTTCGACGTATTCGCAATAATCGTCGTCCGCTCCATCAGCTTCCGCCCCGTCCTCGGGTCGTCCAGCTCCGGGAACTCGACGAACGTCTCCACCACCTCATTGGCCCGCTCGCCGCACGCCGCGATAATGATGACATCGGCATTGGCCTGCTTCGAAATCCCGTGCTGCAACACCGTCTTCCCCGCTCCGAACGGCCCAGGAATGAACCCCGTCCCCCCTTCTGCAATCGGGTTGAACGTGTCGATCGCGCGGAAGCCCGTCTCCATCGTCCGGAACGGTCTCGGTTTGTCCCTGAACGCCGTGATCGGCACCTTCACCGGCCACTTCTGCATCATCGACAGCCCGTGTTCCACCCCGTTTTCATCCACCACCGTGGCGATCGGCTCCGTAATCTTGTAGTTCCCGGCCGGCGCGATCCACTTCAGGCGATACACGCCCTCCATCTTGAACGGCACCATGATCTTGTGCTGCAGCCACCCCTCGGGCACCCACCCCAGCCAGTCACCCGCCCTGACCTCCTGATTCTCAGCTGCAACCAACGGCGTAAAGTCCCACCTGGACTCGAAATCCAGCGGTTCATTGTACTCCCCGCGCTTGAGGAATACCCCCTCCATGGCCTTGAGGTCGTTCTGCAAACCGTCGTAGATTCGGGTCAGAATCCCCGGCCCGAGCGTCGCTTCGAGCATATGTCCTTCGAATTCGACGCGCGTCCCCCCTTTCAAGCCCCTGGTGCTTTCAAAAACCTGCACAAATGCCCGATCGCCGATCACTTTGATGACCTCGGCCATGAGTCTGACGCCTCCGTCCATCAGGATGTAGCAGATTTCGTTCTGCGACACCGGCCCCGCCGTTTTGACCGTAACCAGATTGGCAATAATGCCGATCACCTCGCCCGTAGTTTTCATGTATAATTTGGTTTTTACTTTTCAATCTTTCTTTTCGGTTCGCCATTCGTTCGCGGCGGCCGCTTCCTCCGCGCCTGTCTCCGCCTGTTATCTCCCGCCATGATGGGAAATGCCCGTCCACCGTGCCTTCAACGTACTTCCGGCACCGTTTCGTTCTCCGCCCCGGGCTCCCGCTATCATGCCAACGGAGCACTCAGCCTCATCGGAAATAGCGGTTCCGGTTGGTCTGCTACGATCCACACGACGGACGGCCTATTTTTATATTTCAACGCGGCAGCCCTCCAACTCAGCGGCACCGGCAGCCGTGCCTACGGTTTTCAGTTGCGTTGCCTCTCGGAATAAACGGCACCCACAGGGTGTTTTACTGGCTGTGTCTACCCCCAATTTTCCGAGGCGACCTTAGCGATGCGCAAGCATCGCTCTGTCCCGCCGGGGTCACCCGGCCGCCGCCCGCTCAGGGCAGTTCCAGCCGACTCGAAGCTCGATCGTCGCCCGCCCCGCTTAAAGAGGAATTTCACTCGTTTTGCGGGGAGCAAAACCGAGATGAAATTCCTGCGGGCGACTCAAAAACGCATTAACAAAGCCGCACACCACACCTAAGGTAGGAAATCGTCAAAATGTGCCGACACATTTTGACAAGATTGCCCAAAGCACGCAATAAAACATGACTGCAACCCTGCGGCTCGAAGAGCCGCGCG
>NZ_CAJTMN010000087.1 GCF_910577125.1 uncultured Rikenella sp. | reverse complement strand
CCTCTAAAGTTTTTCTGGTTCTCTTTGTTCACAAAGAGAACAGTACCCTCCTGATAAGGCGCAAATAAACGAACGATATAAAAACATGCAACATATGAAACCGGAAGAAATCGACTGGAACAACCTCAAATTCGGGTACACACGCACCCCGGTGAACGTGCGCTGCTATGCACGCGACGGGCAGTGGGGCGAAATCGAAGAACATACCGAAGAGACCGTCACGATGCACATGGCGGCGACAGCTTTCCACTACGGGCAGACCGCTTTCGAGGGGCTGAAGGCTTTCCGATGCCCGGACGGGAAGGTGCGGATTTTCAGAATGGACGAGAACGCACGGCGAATGCAGAGCTCGGCGGAGTACCTGCGAATGGATGTGCCGAGCGTCGAGCTGTTCTGCGAGATGGTCACCCGGGTGGTGACGTTGAACAAGGAGTATATTCCGCCGTACGAATCGGGCGGGTCGCTCTATATCCGACCGGTGATCGTCGGGTCGGGGCCGCAGCTGGGGGTGAAGCCGGCGAACGAAACCCTGCTGCTGATGTTCGTGAGCCCGGTGGGGCCGTACTACAGCGGGGGGATGAAGGGGATCAGCGCGATTATCGACCGCACGCACGACCGGGCGGCGCCGTTCGGAACGGGACATACCAAAGCGGGGGGAAACTATGGAGCGAGCCTCACTTCGGCACTCGAAGGGCATGAAAAGGGGTATGACAGCGTGTTGTATCTCGACCCGGCGCAACATCGCTACATCGACGAGTGCGGGGCGGCGAACTTCTTCGGAATCCGGGTCGACGCTACCGGAAGGGCGCATTACATTACGCCGGCGTCGCACTCGATTCTGCCTTCGATTACGAACAAGAGCCTGCGCCAGATCGCAGCGGATTTCGGCATGGAGGTCGAAGCGCGGCATGTGGAACTCGACGAACTGAACACGTTCAGCGAAGCGGGCTGCTGCGGGACGGCGGCGGTGATTACGCCGGTCTCGACGATTTTCGACCCGGCGGACGGCAAAACCTATCGCTTCGGCGAAGGGGTGGGGCCGTGGAGCAAAAAGCTGTACGACGCATTGGTGGCGATCCAGCACGGAGAAGCAGAGGATCGGCACGGGTGGAATACGGTGCTGGAGCTGTAAACAACTGTTCCGCACCATAGAAAGCGCGAGGGTCGGTTCCATTCATGGTGGAGCCGACCCTCTTTTGTATGCGACTGTATGGATGCCCCCGCCCCGGGCTTCCGCGACGCGGGTAACAATGGACAGTCAGGCAATCTGATGAACGTCGGCCTCGGCGGTTACAGCTGGTCTTCGACGGTCAGCGGTACCAGTGGCATGAACTTGAATTGCGACGTGGCGTGGCTCAGTCCCAGCAGCGCGTACTACCGCGCCCACGGTCTTCAGTTGCGTTGCCTCTCGGAATAAACGGTGCGTGTCGCACTCACAAATGGCCGGGTCTACCCTAACAGGCAACCTCTACCCACCCACAGATTGGGCTGACACAGCCGCAGAAATGCGAAGCATTTCCCGTCCACGGGACGTGGGGCCCGCCCGGCCCGAGGGCAGTCGATGCTCGACCGCGCGCCCGCCCCGCTTAAAGAGGAATTTCACTCGTTTTGCGACAAGCAAAACCGAGATAAAATTCCTGCGGGCGACTCAAAAACGCATTAACAAGCCCGCGCGCCACGCCTTAACGGGGGAATCGTCAAAATGCACCTGTGCGTTTTGACAAGATTTCCCATGGCGCGCGGATAGAGAATTGGGCTGAGTTGAAAAGTAGAAATACGAAAGCATTTCCCGTCCACGGAACGTGGGGCCTGCCCGGCCCGAGGGCAGTTCTATCCGGGGCAAAGCTCGACCGCGCGCCACGCTTCAATTGGGAAATCGTCAAAATGTGCCAGCACGTTTTGACTGGATTTCCCAAGGCGCGCGGAAAACAAGACCGAAACCCTGCGACCCGCAGGGTCGCGCGGACCGGACGCTTCCCCCTCGGGAGGGACGCACAGCGTCTTTTACTGGCAGCCTCTACCCTATAACATTACCTCCCGGGTGCCGGCCCGCCACAACCTCACCCAACCCACAGCCAACAGCTCAGTCCGATGCTCCGCCCCATTCGGCACCCGGGAGAGCCTATGCAATAGAGGCTGCCGGTAAAAGACGCAGAGCGTCCGCCACCGTCAGAAAATCCCAGAATGTACGTATCGCCTACGAAACAGGTTTAGAATTCCGCATTCTTCGGCGTCCGCGGGAACGGAATCACATCCCGGATGTTGGTCATCCCGGTCACGAAGAGCACCAGACGCTCGAATCCCAACCCGAAGCCGCTGTGCGGCGCGCTCCCGAAACGACGAGTATCCAGATACCACTGCATCGACTCGGTCGGCACCCCCATCTCCTCCATCCGGGCCACTAACTTGCCGTAGTCGGCCTCACGCTCCGAACCACCGATGATCTCGCCGATCTTCGGGAACAACACGTCCATCCCCCGAACCGTCCGTCCGTCCTCGTTCTGCTTCATATAGAAGGCCTTGATCTCTTTCGGATAGTCGGTCATAATCACCGGCCGTCTGAAGTGCTGTTCCACGAGGTAGCGTTCATGCTCGGCCGCCAAGTCCGCCCCCCAGAAGACCGGAAACTCGAATTTCACCCCTTTCTTATCCCGCGCCTCTTCCAGAATTTTGACCCCCTCGGTGTAGGTGAGCCGCACGAAGTCGTTGGCGGTCACGAACCGCAGCCGTTCGGTCAGCTCCTTGTCGTACATCTTTTCGAGGAAGGCGAGGTCGTCGGCGCAATGCTCCAGCGCGTAGTTCACCAGATACTTGATGAAGTCTTCGGCCAGGTTCATGTTGTCTTCGATCTCGTAGAAGGCCATCTCGGGCTCTACCATCCAAAACTCGGCCAGGTGCCGGGGGGTATTGGAGTTCTCGGCCCGGAAGGTCGGCCCGAAAGTATAGATCTGTCCGAGGGCCATCGCCGCCAGCTCGCCTTCGAGCTGCCCGGAGACGGTCAGGTTGGTCGGACGGCCGAAGAAGTCTTCGTTGAAGTCGGTCTCGCCCGGAGCCAGTGTGGTCACGCGGAACATCGCGCCCGCTCCTTCGGCATCGGAGGCGGTGATCAGGGGCGAGTTCCAATAGTAGAAGCCCCGGTCGTTGAAATATTTGTGGATGGCATAAGCCATGGCGTGACGGATCCGGAACACGGCGCCGAAGGTATTGGTCCGCGGCCGCAGATGGGCGATCTCGCGCAGGAATTCGAGGGTGTGCCCCTTCTTCTGCAACGGATAGCTGTCGGGGGCAGCCGTCCCGTAGATTTCGATCTGCCGGGCCTGGATCTCGACGGGCTGCCCCGAGGCGGGCGAGTCGACAAGCGTGCCGGTCACTTTCAGACAAGCGCCGGTGGTGATCTCCTTGAGCAACGCCTCGTCGAAGGCGGCGGTGTCGGCCACGACTTGTATATTATGAATAGTCGAGCCGTCGTTCAGGGCGATGAAGGCGACGTTCTTGTTTCCGCGCTTGGTGCGCACCCACCCTTTGGCCACGACTTCGACGTTCCGCTCGCCGGAGGCGAGCAACTCTGCTATTCTCATGGTTCGATACTGTATGGTTTAGACTTCCGTGTGAAAGGCGAAGATATGCAAAATTTCCGTATCTTCGTCAGGCGTCGGGCGGGTTTCGGACGACGGCGCGATCGAACCATATGCAATTCAAGGACATTATCGGACAGGAAGAGGTCAAACGCCGCCTGCGCGAGACGGTGCGGCAGGGGCGGATCAGCCATGCCATGCTCTTTACGGGAGCCGAGGGGACGGGGGCGCTGCCGCTGGCGCTGGCTTACGCCCAGTATGTGAACTGCCGCAACCGGACGGAGGAGGATTCGTGCGGCGTTTGTCCGGAGTGCTACCGCATGCAGCGGCTGGAGCATCCGGACTGCCACTATATCTACCCGGTGAATGCGTCGAAGGAGGCGGTGGCGACGGGGCGGGCGGACGAAAAGCCGAGGAGCGAGCAGTTCGTGCACCTCTGGCGGCAGCTGATTCCGGAGACGGGGGGCTATCTGACGGAGCAGGAGTGGTATGCGCGGCTGGGGATCGAAAACCAGCAGGGGATCATCAACAAGACGGACGCGAACGAGCTGGTGCGGCAGATGGGGTTCAAGGCGTTCGAGGGGGGATACAAGACGGTAATCGTCTGGCTGCCGGAACGGCTGCACGAGACGGCGGCCAATACGCTGCTGAAGCTGGTGGAGGAGCCGCCGGAACGGACGCTCTTTCTGTTCGTGAGCGTCGAACCGGAGAAGATCATCGCGACGATCCGGTCTCGGACGCAGGCGGTGGCGCTGGCGGGGGTACCGGACGAGCTGATCGCCCGGGAGCTGGTGGCCCGCCGGGGAATCGCGGAGGAACGGGCGGTACAGGCGGCACACTTAGCGCAGGGAAGCTGGGGAAAAGCGGTACGGCTGGCGGCAGAGGGTGCAGGCGGAGGAGCGGCAGAACATGGGGAGCGGTTTATCCGGCTGATGCGGCTGTGTTACCAGCAGAAGTACCTGGATCTGTTCGGCTGGGCGGAGGAGATGGCGCCGCTGGGGAGGGAGGTGCAGAAACAGTTCTGCATAGCGGGACTGGGACTCTTGCGGTCGTGCTACCTGACGGGGATCGGTCTCCGGGAGCTGGCCTATACGGATCCGGTTCAGGAGCGGTTCTGTCACAATTTCGCGCCGTATGTCTCGCATGCGACGGTGGAGGAGTTCGTGCGGGAGTTCGAGCTGCTGCTGGCGCAGATTCGCCAGAATGGCAATGCGCGCATCCTCTTCACGCATTTCGCGATGAGCATCTGCAAAATCATCGGCACGGCGCGGGCGGCGCTCAAATGAATCGCTCAAGGCGAGCGAACGAAGAACAATACAAAGATTTGAACTGCCCCAACCATCTGCCCACCGCGGGCACGCGGGGCCTGCCCGGCCTGAGGGCAGTTCCGTCCGGTTCAAAGCTCTCCCGCGCGCCACGCCTAAGGAGGTGATTCAACTGTTTCGGCGATGAGCCGAAACAGAATGAATCGCTCGGCGCGCGAATCGCGGCGGAGCGACAGCGGAGCCGCAGTGAGTCAAACACAGAGCCGAGAATGAGCAGTGCGATTCCGAGAGGAATCGCCAGCCTCAGTCTTGAGGTAGAGGCTGCTATTTCGGGGTGCCCGAAGGCACCGGCGCGAGGGGGGCGCGCCGAAGACGAACGGGCAGAGGTTTGGATGGTGAGTTGGGCTGAACTTTTGCGGTTCGTAGAACCGCGCGGGCCGAAGCCTCCCCCCGCGGAGGCCCGCAACTAACGTTGCATTTGGGCCCCGCAGGCTTCAACCCGCTTGGTAAGCGAATCGCGTGGCTGGGGCGTCCGGCCCGCGCGGCTCTTCGAGCCGCTGGGTTTCGACCTTGTTTTTGTTCGCGGGTCTTGTTCGCGCGCCTTGGGAAATCCTGTTCAAAGCGTTTCGCGCTTTGAACGATTTCCCTTTTAAGGCGTGGCGCGCGGTGGTTTGAGGGTACTGCCCTTACGCCGGGCGGGCGGTGCGTGCCGCACTCCCAATTGGCTAGGGCGGCCCAAATCTTCGCAGCGTTCTCTGTTCGAGCGCCTTGGGAAATCTTGTCAAAACACGCAAGCGAGTTTTGACGATTTCCCTTTTAAGGCGTCGGCGCGCGGTCGAGCTTTGAGCCGGACGGAACTGCCCTGCGCGGGCGGCGGCCGGGTGACCCCGGCGGGACGGAGCGATACTACGTATCGCTTTGGTTTATTGCACTCCATTTTTCGTCCGCATGCCCGCAGTGGGCAAATAGCTGGGGCAGCCCAACCCTTTGCTCATTCCTTATTCGCGCACACCGACACAAATGCAGCGCTGCGGCAACCCCGGCCGAACCTCCCGAGAAAACAACACTGAAACATCCTGAATATGAAAGGAATATACGCAATCTTACTTTTAGTCGTCTCCAACTCCTTCATGACACTCGCCTGGTACGGACAACTCCGGTTCCGGTTCTTCCAGGGACTGCCGCTCTGGGGGATCGTCTGTGTGAGCTGGTGCATCGCGCTGGTCGAATATTCGTTCATGATTCCGGCCAACCGCATCGGATTCCAGGGAATGGGAGGGCCGTTCAGCCTGCTGCAGCTCCGCGTCATTCAGGAGGTCATCAGCCTGGTGGTCTTCGCCCTTTTCACCACCCTCTTCTTCAAAAACGAAGCGCTCAGGCTCAACCACCTCTTCGGTGCGATGTTTCTGGTGCTGGCGGTCTACTTTATGTTCAAGAAGTGAGGCGGGACGGACGGAAAAAGATTATATTTGTAGCCGAACTCATTTCAAAACAAGAGAATACCATGATGAAACAGATACTCGCCATTATGGCTGCCGGATTGTTGGCCGGATGTTCGGGCAACGGGGTGACGATCCGCGGCGAAATCGCGGCCGGAGGAGCTGACCGGACGATCGTCGTCGAACGGATCGTGCCGGCAGGAGCGCGGTTCGTCGACTCGATACGGACGGATCGGCAGGGGAAATTCAACCTCTTTCTGGAACAGACTTCGAAAACGCCGGAGTTCTACTCGCTGCGGATTGCGGGCGGGGGCAGTATCCCGCTGCTGACGGAGGCGGCGGAAAAAATCGTACTACGGATTGCGGACAGTACGGGTGCGGCGTATGAGGTGACGGGGTCGGAAGGGTCGGTACTGGTGCAGCAGGCGAACGACATCCTGCGGGAGGAAAATCCGATCGCACGCAAGCAGGCGGCGGCGATATTCATCTCGCAGCATACGGGCTCGATGGCGGCGATCGTGCCGCTGTACCAGATTGCGGCGGACGGGTCGTTCCTCTTCACGGACGATGCGACGGATGTGGTCTACTTCCGGATGGTGAGCGATTCGCTGAATGCGCGGTATCCGGGCTCGCCGTATGCGCAGGCGCTGGCGGCGGATGTCCGGAGTTTCGACAATGTCGCGACGGCGGGGCGGATGGTCGAAGCGAATCTGGACAATGTGGTCTCGTTTCCGGATCTGGACATGCCGGACGTGCTGGGGAAACGGCGGAAGCTGTCGGAGCTGACGGGAAAGGTCATCCTGCTTTCATTCACGGCGTCGAACCTGCCGGAGCTCAAAATCCTCAACCGGGAGCTGGCGGAGGTATATGAAAAGTATGCGCCGCAGGGGTTCGAGGTCTATCAGGTGTCGCTGGACGCCAACAAGGCGCAGTGGATCGGGAGTGTGGCAGAACAGCGGCTGCCGTGGATTTCGGTGTGCGACTTGCAGGGAGGCGACTCGCCGGCGGTGAGGCTCTATAATGTCCGGAAAATCCCGGCTAACTTTCTGATCGACCGCGAGGGGAATATCGTCGGTCAGAATCTGCCCTCTTCGGAGATCGAGGGGGTGGTCAAGGGGCTGCTGTAATCTGACTTCTCTTATTTGCAGCTCATATATTTGGCTCAGCCGGCAGGAATATAGATTCCTGCCGGTTTTTTCTTGCCGGCTTCGAACGATTGCCACCCGGCGCCGCCCCGGGCAACCGAGGCGGTGGCGAAGGCGCGTTATGGAGTGTTGGCCACAACGGGTTCAGTTGGTCTTCGACGGTCGGCAGCACCAATGGCATGAACTTGTATTTTAGCGTAACGTACCTTAATCCCGGCAGTGCAGGCAGCCGCGCCTACGGGTTTCAGTTGCGTTGCCTCTCGGAATAAACGGGGCGTGCCGCACTCACAATTGCCAGACTCTACTTATCCGTCGAACCGAGAGCTGGGCTGACCCGGCCAATTGCCCACCGCGGGCACGCGGGGCCTGACCGGCCCGAGGGCAGTTCCGTCCGGCTCGAAGCTTGACAGTCGCCCGCACGCCTAAAAGGACATATTCTGTTGGTTGGCATCCAGCCAACCAACGAGAATTGCCGCGGGCGACTGAAAAAGTGCCAAAATCGCGCGCCACGCCTTAAGAGGGAAATCGTCAAAACTCGCTTGCGTGTTTTGACTGGATTTCCCAAGGCGCGCGGAAAGTAAACATAGCCATAAATATCGACCAAAGCCCTGCGGCTCACAGAGCCGCGCGGGCCGGTAATTCCAGCCACCAGCTATTCACTTACCAAGCGGGTTGAAGCCTGCG
>NZ_CAJTMN010000086.1 GCF_910577125.1 uncultured Rikenella sp. | reverse complement strand
GCCGGACTGCTACGGGCGTTACGAAATGTATTTTGAGAATGAATAGTGCGATTCCTCGCGGAATCGCCGGGCTTGCGCGCTGGGTCAAAGGTCCACCCCCGGAGTGCGCAGTCCGAAACGGTAGAGAATTAGGCAGAGCTCTTGCGGTTCGCAGAACCGCCGGCCTCGGGCGCAGCGACGCAATAGCGGCGCGGGGGAGGCGCGCCGAGGACGAACCCGAATGACTTTGGCAATGAGTGGGGGAAACTTTGGGCGACAGACCGAATGGGGCGGATTTTGGGCGGTGAATTGGGCTGAGCTCTTGCGACTCGAAGAGTCGCGCAGTCCGTCGCCACCCCCGGCGGCGGGCTGCAACTCGACGGAGCTCGTTGCACCCTCCGCTGGCGCCGAACTGCGATGGATTTTCGGCCCGGGCGGCTCTGCGAGCCGTAGGGGACTGGCTGATATTAGAGTAGGGTAGAGGTTGCAGGTTGTTTAGGGTAGAGGCTGGTAATTGTGAGTGCGACACGCCCCGTTTATTCCGAGAGGCAACGCAACTGACGACCATAGGCCCGGTACGTCGTGAGGCTGGGGTGGAGTGCCGTCGCGCCGAAGTGCAAGTACATGCCACGGTAGTGGTCGCCCGAATCGTAGGACGTGGATGCCCAGCCGTACCCGCTGTTGCCGACGCCGCCCAGCGCGCCCAAGCGCCCGAAGTCGCGGTAGCCCGGGGCGGGGTGTTGGGTGTTTTTTCGCGCGCCTTTGGGAAATCTTGTCAAAACGCACGAGTGCATTTTGACGATTCCCCCTTTAAGGCGTGGCGCGCGGTCGAGCATCGACTGGCCTCGGGCCGGCCGGGCCCCGCGTGCCCGCGGTGGGCAAATAGGGTGGGGGTGCCTGTTGGGGTAGAGGCTGCCGATAAAGGCCGAGGCTGCCATTAAAAGACGTTGCGCGTCCGTTTATTCCGAGAGGCAACGCAACTGAAGACCGCGGCCGCGGTAATGTTCATAGCGAGGGTAGAGGTCTGCCGTATTGAAACACAGATACATCCCGAGGATGCTGTTTGTGGCGGAAGACCAGCAGAAACCGTAGTTGCCGAGATATCCGGGCGTACCGATGCTGTGATAGCGGTAGCCCGGGGCGGGCCTTTCGGCCGACACACAGCCGGCACCGCTCCGTTAAAAGCCCTGCCCCTGCGCAGGGCACCTTCCGACAAACCCGCTCAAGAGGCTGTCGAACCGAAAGATGGAAAAGAATAAACAAAAAAATATAACATCATGCACGCAGACAAAAAGTGGGTCGTCCGGCCCGCGGGCGATGCGGCAAAAGTGGAGACCCTATCCACCGCGCTCGGCATCGACCCCAAGCTGGCGAACCTCTTGGTTCAGCGCGGCATAGACACCACCGAATCGGCCAGACGGTTCTTCGACCCCAAACTCGAAGAGCTCCACGACCCCTACCTGATGAAAGATATGATGCTCGCCGTCCAGCGGATCGAGCAGGCCATATCCCGTCGGGAACGCGTCATGGTCTACGGCGATTACGACGTGGACGGTATCTCCGCAGTGGCGTTGGTCTACAACTTCCTCTCGCGGTGGATGGACGACCTCCTTTTCTACATACCCGACCGCTACGCCGAAGGGTACGGAATCTCGGAAAAGGGGATCGACTACGCCGCCGACAACGGAGCGAAGCTCATCATCGCCCTCGACTGCGGAATCAAAGCTTGTTCCCGGGTGGCCTATGCCAAGCGCAAAGGAGTCGACTTCATCATTTGCGACCATCACCTCCCGGGCGACGCCATTCCCGAGGCCGTGGCCGTGCTCGATCCCAAACGCGAGGACTGTACCTATCCCTGTAAAGACCTCTCCGGATGCGGCGTTGGCTTCAAACTCGTACAGGCATTCTGCCAGTACAAAGAGCTCCCCTTCGAGACCATCGAGCCTCTGCTCGACTTGGTCGCCGTCAGCATCGCTTCGGACATCGTACCCATCGTCGGCGAGAACCGCATCCTGGCCCATTACGGCCTCATCCGGCTCAACCGGAAACCCAACAAAGGACTCGCCGCCATCATCAAACTCTGCGGACTCGAACGGCACACCATCGCCATCGACGACATCGTCTTCAAGATCGGCCCCCGGATCAACGCCGCCGGCCGGATGGAGATCGAAATCGACCGCGACGACCCCCGGGCCCAGTCTGGTGGGCGCACCGCTGTGCGGCTCCTCACCGCAGTCGACGAACGGCGCGCCTTGTACTACGTCGCCCAGATCGACGCCTTCAACAAAGACCGGAAAAGCATCGACCGGAACATCACCCTCGAAGCTCATCGGTATCTTGAGGAGTCGCCGGAAATGTTGCGGAAGAAGTGCACCGTCATCTACAACCCCAACTGGATGAAAGGCGTCGTGGGGATCGTCGCCTCCAGATTGATCGAGACCTACTACCGGCCGACCGTCGTGCTCACCATGAGCCACGGACTCATTACCGGCTCGGCCCGCTCGGTGCCGGGCTTCGACCTGTATCAGGCCGTCGAATCGTGCGCCGACCTGCTCGAAAACTTCGGCGGACACACCTACGCCGCCGGACTCACCATGAAACCCGAACGGTTCGACGAGTTCCGGAGCCGGTTCGAAGCCTATGTTGAGGCACATATCGATCCCGAGATGCTCGTCCCGCAGATCGACATCGACGAACCCCTGCGGTTCGACGAGATTACGCCCGCTTTCCGGCGCACGCTGAGCGCCTTTCAGCCTTTCGGGCCGGGCAATCCATCGCCCGTATTCGTCACCGCCGACGTGAGCGACAACGGCTCTGCCCGGCTCGTCGGCGCCCGCGGCGAACACCTCAAAATGGAGCTCGTCCAGCGGCAGCACCCCTTTAATCCGATCTCGGCCATCGCGTTCGGGCAGATCGACCACTTCGACCACGTCAAACGCGGCGGATCGATCGACATCTGTTACAACATCGTCGAAAACCACTATCAGGGGAGCATCACCCCCCAGCTCCGGATCAAAGACATCAAACCCGGCAGGATGTAACGGGGGTGCGGTATCCGGCTCTTTCGAGAGGAGAACTTTCTGCGGAAAGTTCTCCTCTTTTGTTGAAATTGTCGCTAAAAACGGTTGGAAATCAAAAAGAAAACCTTATATTTACGGTGACTTATCACCTGGCTCGTTTCTCCGGACAGCGGCGGCGGGCGATCGTGCGGAATATTTCGATCCCTTATTTCACAAAGGACAGCAGAATTATTATGGCCATATTACAATTCAACAAACAGGCGCTGGGTAACCTCGAATACTCGCTCCAGCGCGAAATGCTCAGCACCAATCGGGCGGGGGGGTATATGAATACCACGATCGTGTGCTGCAACACGCGGAAGTATCACGGGCTGATGGTCTGTCCGGTGGAACAGCTGGGCGGAGAGGACTATGTCCTGCTCTCGTCGCTGGACGAAACCGTTATCCAGCACGGACAGGAGTTCAACCTCGCGATACACCGCTTCCCGGGGATGTACGAGCCGCGGGGACATAAATACATTGTCGACTTCTCGTACACGCCGACACCGACGATCATCTATCGCGTCGGAGGGGTGCTCTTGAAGAAGGAGATGCTCTGGGTGCATACCGCGGAACAGCTGCTGATCCGGTACACGCTGCTGGAGGCGAGGTCGGCGACCAAGCTCCGGCTCCGGCCGTTTCTGGCATTCCGGTCGCGGCATGGGTTGAGCACGGCCAATGCGGAGGCGGACGGGAAATCCTATCCGATTCCGGGCGGGGTCAAGTCGCAGCTCTATCCGCGCTTCCCGTGGCTGCACATGCAGCTCGACAAAGAGGCCCGGTTCGTGGCGGCGCCGGACTGGTACCACAACTTCGAATACCTCGAAGAGGAGCGGCGCGGGTATCCTTTCCGGGAGGACTTGCTGACCACCGGGTATTTCGAGATGGATATCGCGACGGGCGAGAGTGTGATCTTCTCGGGCTCGACCTCGGAGGTGCGGCCGGAGGCTTTGGCTTCGATTTTCAACGAAGAGATCGCCCGGCGGACGATGAAGACCGAATTTTTGCCGGCTCTGTATCACTCGGCGCGGCAGTTCCTTATTATTAAGGAGAACCGGACGTCGCTCACGGCGGGTTATCCGTGGTATAATGCCAGGAGCCGGGAGACTTTCATGTCGCTGGCGGGGATTACCCTCACCCAGCCGCAGGGGCCGATGGTCGACGCCTGCGTCGAGATTCTCGACTACCACGTCTTGTACCGGCTGCGCGACGGGATATTCGGGACGCACTTTGCGGCGGACACCCAGCTGTGGTTCTTTTACGCATTGCAGCAGCTCGAATCGTTCATCGGAGGCGGCAGGGGCGAGATCTGGGCCCGGTACGGGCGGGCGATGAAAGAGATTCTGTACGCCTATCGCGACGGCGTAGGGGATCCGAACGGGGATGGCGCCGTGGGATATATGAACCGGCGCGAGGCTTTTATCCGGATGGCAGAGAACGGCCTCATTTGGGCCGATCGGCCGGGGCGGGCGCTGACCTGGATGAACACCATGAACGACGGCCGGCCGGTGACCCAGCGGCCGGGATTTGCGGTGGAGGTCAATGCGCTGTGGTACAATGCCGTATGCTATGCGCTGGAGCTGGCGCAGGAGGCGGGTGACGACCTCTTCGTGCGCGACTGGGTCGAACTGCCGGAACGCATCAAAGACAACTTCCGGGCGACTTTCTGGCTCGAACAGATGCCCCAGCAGCCGTACTTGGCGGATTACGTTTATCACGACGGGGTGAAGAACCTCGATATACGGCCTAATATGCTCCTGGCCTGCTCGCTGCCTTACTCGCCGCTCAACGAATACGAACAGCAGAAGGTCTTTACCGTGGTCGAGGCTTATCTGCTCACGCCGCGCGGGTTGCGGACTTTGAGCCCGAACAACGTGCGCTATCAGGGGATTTGCAGGGGGAATGAAGCCTGTCGGAATGTGGCCAGACACGAGGGGACGGTCTTCCCGTGGCTGCTGGAACACTACGTCAGGACGGGATTCCGGCTCTACGGCAACGGCTTCTTGATGCAGGCCCGGGAACTGCTCGAAGGATTCGAAGAAGACGTACTCAACTACGGGATCGGCTCCGTGCCGGAGGCATACGACGGGGATGCGCCGCACGAGGCTTGCGGGGCGATCTCGTATGCACCGAGCGTGGCGGCATTGCTCATGGTGAACCGAATGATCGGCGAACGGGAAAAATAATTCTCCGTTTCGCCTTTTACCTATTATATAATGTGTCGGCCTATCGAGACACTCGGTTCGCCATGAAAACAAGAAAGGACATTTCAAATGAGAGTATTAATGTTCGGCTGGGAATTCCCTCCGCACATCGCCGGCGGCCTGGGAACTGCCTGCTACGGATTGACCCGCTCGCTGTCGAAGCTGGGGGTGGAGGTGATCTTTGTCGTGCCGAAAGCATACGGCGATGAAGACCAGCGCTACCTGAAGATCAAAAACGCTTCGGACGTCGAGGCACCGTACGGCACGCTCGACACCGAGGACGATTTCTGGAAACAGCTTACCTTCATCCAGATCAACTCCAATATGGTGCCGTACCTCAGCCCGGAAGAGTACGAGAACGAGTGGAGCGAATTCCGGCACGGAACGCGGCCGGGGGTGCCGCAGGACATCTGGAAGCAGCGCTATAACTTCAGCGGGAAGTACGGTGCCAACCTGATGGAAGAGGTGGCCCGGTATGCCATGGTCGCAGCACAGGTGGCCAGGGATTTGGCCGGCCAGTTCGACGTGATTCACGCACACGACTGGCTCACCTACTATGCCGGGATTGCCGCCAAACGGGTCTCGGGGAAGCCGCTGGTGGTGCATATGCACGCCACGGAGTTCGACCGGAGCGGCGAAAACATCAACACGGTGGTCTACAATATCGAGCGGACGGGTATGGCGGCGGCCGACCGGGTGATGGCGGTGAGTAATTTGACGCGGAATATCGTGATCGAGAAATACGGGATTTCTCCGGAGAAGGTGGTGACCGTGCACAACGGGGTGCGGTTCAAGGCCCATGAGGGGCCGGAAGAGGTCAGAGGGGTGGAGGACAAGATCGTCACTTTCCTCGGGCGGATCACCTATCAGAAAGGGCCCGACTACTTCGTCGAAGCGGCGGCCAAGGTGTTGAAACGGATTCCGAACGTGCGGTTCGTGATGGCAGGCTCGGGAGATATGCTCAACCACGTGGTGCGGCGGGTGGCCAAACTCGGGATTTCCGACCGGTTCCACTTCACCGGCTTCTTGCGGGGGGACGAGGTGAGGCGGATGTTCGAACTCAGCGATGTATATATCATGCCGTCGGTCTCCGAACCGTTCGGGATCTCGCCGCTGGAGGCGATGAAGTCCAACGTGCCGGTCATTATCTCCAAACAGTCGGGGGTGGCCGAAGTGCTGACGCATGCGGTGAAGGTGGACTACTGGGATGTCGACGCCATGGCAGACGCCATTTACAGCTTGGTTACCTATCCGGCATTGCATAACATGTTCATCACCAAAGGACAGGAAGAGGTCACTACGTTGAAATGGGACGGCGCTGCACAGCGGGTGCTGGACGTCTACAAATCCGTGACCGAATAACCTCTGCCGTTTTTTCCTGAAAACACCTACCGAATTTCAACCTAAACAGCATATGAAAAACCTCAATTTATACTTTCAAGTCCACCAACCCTTTCGGCTCAAGAAGTACCGGTTCTTCAACATGGGCAAGGACCACTTCTACTTCGACGATTTTCTGAACAAAAGCATCCTGCAGAAGGTGGCGGCGGAGTGCTACCTGCCGATGAACGCCTTGTTGCTGCGGAAGATACAGGAGCTCGGGGCAGATAACGTACGGGTATCGTTCTCCATTTCGGGGATTGCCCTCGAACAGTTCCGGATGTACGCGCCGGAAGTGATCGACAGCTTTAAGGCGTTGGCGGAGACGGGGGCCGTGGAATTTTTGGCCGAGACCTATGCCCACTCGCTCGCCTCGCTGACCAGCCGCGAAGAGTTCGAACAGCAGGTGCGGCTCCAGGCGGATACCATCGAGCAGCTTTTCGGACAGCGGCCCGTAACCTTCCGGAATACCGAGCTGATTTACAGCGACGGGATCGGTGAGATGGTTTACGACATGGGGTATCGGACGCTGCTGACCGAGGGAGCGAAGCATATATTGGGGTGGAAGAGCCCGAATTTTGTCTATGCCAATCCGTTGCGTCAGGAGCTCAAAGTATTGCTGCGGAACTTCCGCCTGAGCGACGACATCGCGTTCCGGTTCAGCGATCAGGGCTGGGACGGCTGGCCGCTGACGGCGGACAAATACATCGACTGGATCGTCGATCAGGAGGGTGAGGTGATCAATCTCTTCATGGACTACGAAACTTTCGGCGAACACCAGAAACGGGATACCGGAATTTTCGACTTCATGGATCGTTTCATCACGCAGGTGGTGCACCACGGAGAGTTGCAGTTCAGGACGCCTGCTCAGATCTCGGCCGGGGCGGAAGCGGTGGCGGTATTGCACGTACCCCATCCGATTTCGTGGGCGGACGAGGAGCGCGATGTGACGGCGTGGCTCGGGAACGAGTTGCAGGACGAAGCATTCGGCAAACTCTACTCCCTGCAGGAGAAGGTACGCCGGCTGAACGATCCGGACATGATGCGGGTGTGGTACGCCTTGCAGTCGTCGGATCACTTCTACTATATGTGTACGAAGTGGTTCTCGGACGGGGACGTGCACAACTATTTCAACCCGTACGACTCGCCGTACGATGCGTTTATGAACTATATGAACGTCTTCAGCGATTTCAAGCGCGAAGTGGAGTTGAAGTTGGGAGAGTGATTGGACGGATTGAATCGGAATTTTGTACGAGGAATCATCGGCGGGTGCCATTCAGCGCCCGCCGATGATGCTTTATGCGGTTTATGTACACGAACGAAGAACGACACAAAGCGTTGGGCCGAGGCTGCCGCGGAAATGCGAAGCATTTCCCGTCCCCGCACCCGTTGGGTGTTTTGTTAGGGCTCTTTTTGCCTTACTAAGTGGGGCCCGCGCGGCCTGAGCGCAGTCGAAGCTCGACGCGCGCCATACCTTAGAAGGCGCGCGATAGAGAATGAGGTAAAGATCTGGGCCGACACAGTCCATTGGGAGTGCGGCACGCACCGCCCGCCCAGCGGACGCGTTCGCGCCACGGCGGGCGGCTTTTATTACTTCAAAGCAAACGCGCGCCACGCCTAAGATGGGAAATCGTCAAAATGTGCCGGTACGTTTTGACAAGATTTCCCCCGGGCGCGCGGACAGAACTTGATACCGTCGCCCGCCCGCGTAGAGAGGGATTTCACTCGTTTTGCGGTGAGCAAAATCGAGATGAAATCCCAGCGGGCGACGGAAACCGCGCGTGACTGCTGGAGTAGGAAATCATCCAAACGCGCATCCACGCGTTTGGATAGAATTTCCGTCAGCGCGCGGACGCGGCGGAGCGACACGGAGCCGCAGTGAGGCGGACACGAGGCGGAGAATTGGGGCGAGCTTTGGGCTGCGACTGTTCTTCGGGCGCGAAAACCGGTTACGGTTTTCGCGCCGCGCTGGGCCGGGCAGAGGGCGGAGAATTGGGCGAAAATTGAGACGGAGCTATTGGTTGTGGTTTGGGCTATGCTTGTGCGACCCGCAGGGTCGCGCAGTCCGCCGCCCCGGCAGGCGGAGGAGTGCAACTC
>NZ_CAJTMN010000085.1 GCF_910577125.1 uncultured Rikenella sp. | reverse complement strand
TCCTCTAAAGTTTTTTTGGTTCTTTTTGTTCACAAAAAGAACAGTACCCTCCCGGGCAAAGACAGCCCATCGAACATTAAACAGGAAAAATTGATGGAATTGAATCGTTTGACCGCCATATCGCCTGTAGACGGTCGTTATCGCGGGAAAGCCGAGGTATTGGGCGGCTATTTTTCCGAATACGCCCTGATTCGTTATCGTGTGCAGGTCGAGATCGAATATTTTATCGCCCTGTGCGAGCTGCCCCTGGCCCAGCTCGCCGGGTTCGATAAGGGACGGTACAGAGCCCTGCGCCGGATTTACGAAGACTTCAGCCTCGCCGACGCCGAGCGCGTGAAAGAGATCGAGCAGACCACCAACCACGACGTGAAAGCCGTCGAGTACTTCATCAAAGAGAAGATGGACGCACTGGGATTGGGTGATGAGCGGGAGTTCGTGCACTTCGGCCTGACCTCGCAGGACATCAACAACACCGCCACGCCGTACAGCTTAAAGGCGGCGATGGGCGACGTCTATTATCCCGCCTTGGGCGAGCTGATCGACAAGCTCGCGGCCTTGGCAGACGAGTGGAGCGACGTACCGCTGCTGGCCCACACCCACGGCCAGCCCGCCTCGCCGACCGTCTTGGGGAAAGAGATCCGCGTCTTCGTCGAACGGCTCGAAAAGCAGCGCGACATGTTGCAGGCCGTGCCCTATCCCGCCAAGTTCGGAGGCGCCACCGGGAACTTCAACGCCCACTCCGTCGCCTATCCGGAAATCGATTGGGTATCGTTCGCCAACCGTTTCGTGAACGGCACACTGGGGCTCGACCGGTCGCAGTACACCACCCAGATCGAACACTACGACAACCTCGCCGCCATTTTCGACGGCCTGAAACGCATCAACACCATTCTGGTCGACCTCGCGCGCGACATGTGGACCTACATCTCGATGGAGTACTTCAAACAACGCATCAAAGCAGGCGAAGTGGGCTCCTCGGCCATGCCCCACAAGGTCAATCCCATCGATTTCGAGAACGCCGAAGGAAATTTAGGCCTCGCGAACGCCCTTTTCGAACATTTGGCAGCAAAATTGCCGGTATCCAGATTGCAGCGCGACCTGACCGACTCCACCGTGCTGCGGAACATCGGCGTACCGGTGGCCCATACCCTGATCGCCCTGACCTCGCTGATGAAAGGGCTCGGCAAACTGATTATCAACCGCGAAGCCATCGACCGGGACTTGGAAGCCAACTGGGCCGTGGTGGCCGAAGGAATCCAGACCATCCTGCGGCGTGAGAAATACCCCAACCCGTATGAAGCGCTGAAAGCACTGACCCGTACGAACAAAGGGATTACGCAGGCCGATATAAAGGCCTTTATCGACGGACTCGACGTGGCGGAGTCGGTGAAAACCGAGCTGCGGGCTTTGACGCCGCAAACCTATATCGGGATTTTTGCCCGACACAAAGAATAATTTATAGTATTCACTTTTAAATGCTTACGGCTATGGACAACTACAAATGCGACGTTTGCGACTGGGTTTACAACCCCGAAGAAGGTTATCCCGAAGGCGGGATCGCACCCGGAACCCCGTTCGAAGAACTTCCCGACGATTTCGAATGCCCGATTTGCGGCGTAGGGAAAGATATGTTCAGCAAAGTCGGGAAATAGGGCCCTGCGCCCTCGACCTCTCGGGACGACAGTGACAAGGGGAGGCCTCGGAAAGAGGGCCTCCCCCTGTTCATTTTTTCCCCGAAACGGTTCATTCTTCCCCTTTCCCTCTCCCCGCATTTTGTCTGAAACGCTAAAATTCAGCGCGGAACGTTATATCTTTGTACACAGACCAAACCGGAAACCCCATGGAAACCTTCCTGACCGTCATACTCTTCATCTTCGTAGGCTTTTGGCTGCTCGGCCTGTTCGGACGCTGGACACTCCGCTGGTGGATCGCCCGGAAACAGCGCGAATTCCAGCAGCAGTTCGGAGCCACCGGCACCTCCTCGGGCAGCGGAGGACGCAATACCGGCTCGAAAGGCTCCTTCCGCGGCTTTTACGCCAACTTCGGCAACCCCTCCTCCCGCCAGCGGCGCCACCGGAAAGAGGGAGAGGTGACCGTCACCCAAACCGCCATGCGGAGCGAACGCCGAGTAGCCCGGAGCGTCGGCGAATACGTCGAGTACGAAGAGGTCGAGAGCACGGCTTCGACCACTGTCGTGACCGAAGAAGACCGTACGGATGGAGCCGGGAACTGATCTTTTCCGCCGGGGTCACCCGGACGCCGCATCCACTGCGAAAACCATCAAAACCTAACCCATATGACCATTCATCCTACCCCTTCCGGCCGTCGTTGGGCCATCCTGTGCCTCGTCGCGCTGGGAGCGTGGCAGACCGCCGCAGGACAGAAGAAAACAGCCGAAGACGGCAACATCGTCGCCATCTTCGGGCAACAGAAAGTCGAAACCACCGACGAAGGCGAAGTCTTCCACCGTTTCCGCGACGGCCTGCTGCTGCCCGGCGGTGTGGGCGGCGGCACCCTGTACAACGGCCAGGACATGATCGCCTGGCTCTATGCCACCGGCCGTTTCCGGACGCCGGCGGCGGGCGATAGCATCGGATACGCCTATCCGGCCCAGAAAGAGCCCGTGATGGCTTATCAATCCAATCAGGAACGCAAGGCCCGGAATCACTACCGCATCTCCTACGAGCTTCCGGCATGGGTCTGGAGCCCGATTGCGGCCGACTCCACCGGCCGCTTCCGCAGCCCGCAGATGCGGTCGGCCTACCTCTATACCGCTTATGACAGTCCCGACAGCCGGATCGCCCTGCTCGAGACCACCGGCGGCACGCGGACATACATCAACGGAGAGTTGCACGAAGGGGATCACTACGACTTCGGCTACACCCTGATCCCGATACGGCTGAAAAAAGGGCTGAACGAGATCATCTACACCCCGGGCCGCTTCGGACGGGTGGAATCGAAGTTGGTGAAGCCCGACAAACCGGTGATGTTCACCCGGCGCGACATGACCCTCCCCGACCTGATCGAGGGAGAGAACGACCCGAAATGGGCCGCGATCCGGGTCGTGAACGCCACCGAGAAACCCCTGAAGGGGCTCTCTATCCGGGCTACCCTGTCCACCGCCGACGGCGCGAAAACGGGCAAAACGCTCGAATACAAAACCGACGACATCATGCCGATGGCGGTACGGAAAGTCAAATTCCAGCTCCCGGCGACCGATAAAACGGATTACAACGGACCGATCTTTGCCCGTTTGGAGTTGATGCGCAACGACAAAATAGTCGACACCGCGACGATCAAACTGCGGCAAGTCTCGCCGAACGTCCACCACGAACGGACATTCGTCAGCCGCATCGACGGCAGCGTGCAATATTACAGCGTGGCTCCGGCCCTGCGCACCGATCCGCGGGATACCGCTGCCCGGGCTTTCGTGCTGACCGTGCACGGCGCTTCGGTCGAGGCGCGCAACCAGGCGCGGGCCTATAAACAGAAGGATTGGGCCAACATCGTCGCACCGACCAACCGGCGTCCCTTCGGCTTCAACTGGGAAGAGTGGGGGAGGATCGACGCCCTCGAAGTGCTCGAAGAGGCGCAGCGCATCTTCAAGACCGACACCTCGCGCATCTACCTGACCGGCCACTCGATGGGCGGCCACGGGACGTGGTACCTCGGGACGACCTATCCCTCTCTCTTCGCCGCCATTGCGCCGTGCGCCGGCTATCCCGACATCGCCGGTTACGGCAGCGGGCGCGGCGATGCGACACACCGGCGTTCGCCCCTCTTCGAACCTTTCGACCGGGCCGCTTCCGCCGGACGGGTGATGGCCCTCTCGCAGAACCTCAAACAGTCGGGCGTCTACATCCACCACGGATCGGCCGATAAAGTGGTGCCGCCCGAACAGGCGCACCTCATGCGGGAGGTGCTGGGGCGGTTCCACACCGACTTCTGCTACCACGAATACCCCGGCGGCGAACACTGGTTCGGCGATGCCAGCGTGGACTGGCCGCCGCTCTTCGATTTCCTGTCGCGGCATACCATTCCGGCCGACAGCACGGTGGACGAGATCGAATTCTACACCGCTTCGCCGGGCGTCTCGTCGCGCGACTACTGGCTGACCGTCGAACAGCAGGAGAGCCCTTACCGCTTTACCCGCGTGGAGGTGCGGCGCGAGGGCGATACGACGATCCGGATCGGAGCGGCCGAGAATGCGGTGCTGTTGACCTTCGACCTGCCTGCGCTCCGAATGGGGGTGGAACGGACGACCCTCGTTTTCGACGGCAACGGGCAGCGGCTCGTGGTGCCGACCTCGCGACAGGCTGTCGTGGCGTATCGCGACGGACAGTGGCACGTGGCCGACAGCGTCGATCGGCGGCAGAAATATGCCGGCCGGTACGGCGGCTTCAAACAGGCGTTCGACAACCGGATGGTCTTCGTCTATTCGACGGTCGGGACGCCCGAGGAGCGCGCCGGATGGCAGGCCAAGGCCCGGTTCGACGCCGAGACCTTCTATTATCGCGGAAACGGGTCGGTGGACGTCATTCCGGACTACGCATACGAGGAGGCCAAGTATCCCCACCGGAATGTGATTCTGTACGGAAACTACGACAACAACCGCGTCTGGTCGCGGCTTTTGAAAAACTGCCCGATTCGGGTGCGGAACGGCGGCATCTCGATGGGCGGCCGGTCGTATGAGGGGGATGATCTGGGGGCCTACTTTGTCTATCCCCATCCGGACTATCCGGATGCCCTGATCGGTGTGGTGACGGCGACGGGCGTGCCGGGGATGCGGGCGACGATGCCGAACAACTATATATCGGGGATTACCGGCTTCCCGGATTTGATGATTTTCCGGGCCGATATGCTGAAAGACGGCCTGAAGGCGGTCGAAACGGCCGGTTTCTTCGACAACGACTGGTCGCTGAACAGTAAAGATCTTGTGACGTACTAGCCTTTGCGCGGGACGGAACGTATCGCGGCGGGCGCATACTCCGACGATTGAGGAGGGTGCGCCCACCGCTTGCTGTTTTCGGCCGGCCGGAAGGGGCTTGAAGTCCGGGAAAATGGTTATCTTTGAGGAAGAACATTTTTAACCCAATACCTGATTATGAAGATGAAACTCCGAATCGCGACGCTGTTCGCACTGCTTCTGACCGCTGCTCCGGTCACCGTATCGGCTCAGCGCGAGGCGACGCCGGTCGATACGCTCGCCCTGACTCCGCCGATGGGGTGGAACAGCTGGAACCAGTTCGAATGGGAGGTCAGCGACTCGCTGATCCGCGAGATCGCCGATGCGATGGTCGCCAACGGTATGCGCGATGCCGGATACCGGTATATTATCATCGACGACTACTGGGTCGGAGGACGCGATACCAAGAATCGTCTCTTTCCCGACCCTGTGCGGTTCCCGAACGGGATGAAGGCGCTGGCCGACTATGTGCACGGCAAGGGGCTGAAGTTGGGCATCTACTCCGACGCGGCCGAGCTGACCTGTGCGGGGGTGACGGGGAGCCTGGGCTTCGAGGAGATCGACGCGCAGACCTTTGCCGATTGGGGAATCGACTACCTGAAATACGACTATTGCCACGCGCCGACGGATCGGACGACGGCTTTCACGCGCTACAAGAAGATGGGCGATGCGCTGAAGGCGACCGGTAAACCGATCGTGTATGCGATTTGCGAGTGGGGCGGCCGGAGCCCGTGGCTGTGGGCCCGGGCGGCGAGAGGACACCTCTGGCGGACGACTTACGACTCGCGCGACGGCTGGCGGTCGGGCGACGGCTTCCTGACAGGGATCATGGATATCTTCGACACGCAGGAGGGGCTCGAACCCTATGCGGGGCCGGGCGGCTGGAACGATCCCGACCTCCTGATGGTGGGGCTCTACGGCAAGGGGAAATCCTCCTCGCCGGACGAACGCTTCAAGGGGTGCACGGACGAGGAGTACAAGACGCATTTCGCGCTGTGGTGCATGCTGGCGGCGCCGCTGATCGTCAATAACGACCTGCGCGATATGTCGGATTTCACGCGCGAGCTGCTGACGAACCGGCATCTGATCGCGGTGGATCAGGATTCGCTGGGGCGGCAGGGGTATACTTTCATGCGGTCGGGCGATTTGCAGTACCTGCGCAAGGAGCTGAAGGACGGGGTGGCTATCTGCGTCTTCAACCGGTCGGATGCGCCGGCTTCGTTCGTGTTCGATCCGGTGCGGGATGCGGATATTCTCTATCCGGCGACGGTGACGAATGCGTGGACGGGGCGGGTGTCGAAGAAGGCTGCGGTGCGGGGCACGCTGCCGGCGCATGGCTGCGAGGTCTACATCTACCGGCGGAAGTAGTTTTTCTGTAGAGGAGATTTTTATTCGCTCCCGGTCAGGTCTTCCTTTGGAGAGATGCCTGACCGGGAGTTTTTTGCAGCCGGACTACACGGATTTGTATCCCATTGCCGCCAACTCCCTGCCGGAGGAGGATATTTCCGAAACATACCCGTCTTTCAGGAAACAGATGCGATCACTGATCTGAAGCACATCCCGATAGAGATGATCTGTAATGATAAATCCCTTGCCGCCGTATCTGATTTCATCCCGGATCAGCGCTTTCAACGTCGCAATATGTAACGGCATCAGCTGAGAAAATGGTTCGTCGAGCAGGCAGATCGCCGATGGCGACCGAACGAGCAGATACACCTCTATCAAACGCCTCTCTCCCCCCGAGAGGTGCTTGATCCGAGCGTCTACGCAATGGGTCAGATCGGGAAAATCGGCGGCAAAGGAGGATAGATCTATCTGATAGTCGGCAAAAATCTGACGTACGGATAAATGGCCCGGGACAAAATGGAATAGCGGAAGATAACGCACTGACTCCGGGTGCTCGAAGGCCCTTTCGAGCGGTTGCCCGTCCCATCTGACGTGCCGGAAGGTCCCTCGCCGAGTCCCGTAAAGCATTTGCAAGAGGGGCGATTTCCCGCTGCCGTTCAACCCGAGCAAGGCAACCACCTCGCCGGTACGCACCTGCAAATAGGCGTGTTCTAAAATCGTCCGGTCGCCGATCTGCATCCGGGCGCTGTCTATCTCCAAAAGGTGTCCCATTCCGGCAGCAAATTAGCGGCGATCAATAACAAGACAAAGACCAGGAGGTCGCAAAATTCGTAAAAGGCCCACAGCTTCAGCTTGGATAACCCCAGATTGTAATAGTAGTAGTATTCTCGCTGTTTGAGGCGATTCACGATATAGTAAACGCTTGCGGCCGTCAAGAGTTTGAAATAGAGTAAGGGAGTCAGAATGCCGCTTCCCCATCTGTAAAACAACCACCCGCAACACACGCTGATACAGCCGCCGGTAAAATAGAATGACCGGAGGAAGGTATAGTATATTTTCAATCGGTGGAGAAGGGGCATACGGGCTGTCTTTTGAAACAGAGGCTTTTGTCCTGGTGTATCGGAAGTCGAGAGCGGCGTCCGGACAGGTTCAGGGTCTTCGTGAAGTCTTCTCCAATAAAAGAAAAGACGCTCCGAATCGAGCGTCTATCGTAGCCACAACAGGACTCGAACCTGTATTTAAAGTTTAGGAAACTTCCGTTCTATCCCTTGAACTATGCGGCCCTTTTCGATGGGTTGTCCGATGACTGGCTACTTGTGCATCGTCCCCCCGTCGTACGCCCACCGCAAATAAATCGCTCCCCAGGTAAAGCCCCCGCCGAACGAAGCCAGGATAAGGTTATCCCCCTTCTTCAATCTGGTCTCGTAGTCCCACAGACAGATCGGAATCGTCGCTGCCGTGGTATTCCCATATTTGTGGATATTGACCATACACCGTTCCGCCGGCAGTCCCATCCGATTCGCTGTGGCGTCGATGATCCGTTTGTTGGCCTGATGCGGAACCAGATAACGCACATCTTCTGCGGTCAGATGGTTGCGTTCCATCACTTCGACTGCCGTATCGGCCATGTGCGAAACCGCTGCCTTGAAGACCGGCTGACCCTCCTGATGCACGTAGTGCCATTTATTATCCACCGTCTCGTGCGATGCCGGATAGCACGATCCTCCCGCTTTCAGATAGAGGTGTACAGCGCCGGAACCGTCCGAATGCAGGCTGGCGTCGATCAGCCCCAGTCCCTCCGTATTCGGTTCCAGCAACACGGCTCCGGCTCCGTCGCCGAAAATCGGACAGGTCGTCCGATCTTCATAGTCGATGATTGAGGACATCTTGTCCGCTCCCACGACGATCACTTTCTTGTAAGTTCCCGCTTCGATAAATTTCGATGCGGTGGTCAGTGCGAAGATAAACCCGCTGCACGCGGCCGACAGGTCGAACCCGAACGCTTTGGTCAGTCCCGATTTATAGGCGATCAGGTTGGCTGTGCTCGGGAACGACATGTCCGGGGTCACGGTGGCGCAAATAATGAGGTCGATGTCTTCGGGATCGACCTGGGTCTTCTCCAGCAGGTCTTTCACGGCACGCTCGCCCATATAAGAGGTCCCTTTCCCGTCTCCTTTCAGGATGTGACGGGTCTTGATCCCGATCCGACTCATGATCCACTCGTCGGAGGTCTCGACCATCCGGCTGAGTTCTTCGTTGTCCAAAATGTATTCGGGCAAATATGCGCCGACGCCGGTGATCGCGGCTGTAATCTTCTTGCTGCTGCTGGTCTTTGCCATGCTTCTTTTTTACTTCATTCTATTTTGCACCTTATCTGGAGGGTACTGTTCTCTTTGTGAACAAAGAGAACCAGAAAA
>NZ_CAJTMN010000084.1 GCF_910577125.1 uncultured Rikenella sp. | reverse complement strand
GAAGAACCGAGCGGCGTTACGCGAGCAGAGACCGCTTGCGGGCTATGCCGAGTTAGCGCGAGGAAGCCTTCGGGCAAAAGGTACCCAAAAGACTTTTAGATAGCTACGCTCCTCCTTAGGCTCCGCAAAACTCATTCTCTGTCCGCGCGCCGGGAGATCCCCAAAACGCACTTTGCACGGTCAAAAAATTTACCTATCTTTGGGTGCTGTTTTCAGCACGACTCGCGCATCGGAATGACCGGCCTGTACCTAAGGCGAGGTTCGCAGCTGCGAGGATTTCACTTCAAAAATATTCCTCTTTCACACACCTTTTATTTCACACGCTTCCGGACGTGTCGCAAGACCGGACCGTTTCCGCGGTCGGCAACCTCGCGGGAGAACCCTCTCCCCGATGTTCGCGCCGCGCGTGGAACGCAAGGTCGACGAACGACCGCAATTTACACTTGTATGTCAGATAGAGAAACGCTTAAACAACTGTCACTCGGACAGTTGCGTTCGATGGCCGAGGCCGCGGGAGTGGTCACGGGCAAAAAATATGTCAAAAAACAGGAGCTGATCGCCAGACTGTTGGGCGAGACTTACGACGAAGCCGGAGAGACCGCTTCGGAAACCGAGCCGGAACCGGAAAAGCAGGCATCGGCAGCTCCCGCTCCGGAAGAGGGACAAGAGCGGAGACGGCGCCGGCGGATGACGGCCCCGGAGAGCGAAACGACGGAAACCGGCGCGACCCCGACCCACCGGGGAGCACAAAACGGCGGACAACAAGAGACGGCAAATCGAACGGCACGACCGGAGGCGGCGGGACGAGGCTTCTCCGCACCGTCCTACGGCGGCGGAAACGCCAGGGGAGGATACAGCGCCAGTCCGGAAAAAACCGCACAGGAACACGGCAGCCAGACCTTTCAACAGGGGGGAGGCTATGCGCCGCGGTACGGCAACAACTACAACAGCAATTATAACCGAGAGAACAACCGGGGACGATACAACAACCCGGCAGCCGAAGGGCAGACGCCTCAGGCGGCGGGGCAGCAAGCCGGAGAACAGCCGCGCAGGATCGACCACCAGAACGACTTTCTGGGAATCATCGACTGCGAGGGGGCGCTGGAGGTGATGCCGGACGGATACGGATTCCTGCGGTCGGCCGATTACAACTACCTCAACTCGCCGGACGACGTCTACGTCTCGCCGGCGCAGATCAAAAGCTACGGCCTGAAACAGGGGGACACGGTCAAGGGGATCATCAAGCCGCCGAGAGAGGGAGAAAAGTACTTCCCGCTGGTCAAAGTGGTCGAAGTCAACGGGTTGGCGCCCGAGATGGTGCGCGACCGGATCCAGTTCGAATTCCTCACCCCGCTCTTTCCGGAAACCAAATTCGACATCACGGACAAGGGGCATAACAATCTGTCCACCCGAATCGTCGACCTCTTCGCACCGATCGGAAAGGGGCAGCGGGCACTGATCGTGGCCCAGCCGAAAACGGGGAAAACCATGCTGCTCAAGGCGATCGCGAACGCCATTGCGGACAACCATCCGGAGGCCTACATGATCATGCTGCTGATCGACGAACGGCCGGAGGAGGTGACGGACATGGCCCGGAGCGTCAAGGCGGAGGTGATCGCCTCGACGTTCGACGAACAGGCGTCGCGGCATGTCAAGGTGGCGGAGATGGTGCTCGAAAAGGCGAAACGGATGGTCGAATGCGGACACGACGTGGTGATCTTCCTCGACTCGATCACCCGTCTCGCGCGGGCGTACAACACGGTGCAGCCGGCGTCGGGCAAGGTGCTCTCGGGGGGGGTCGACGCCAATGCGCTCCACAAACCGAAACGCTTCTTCGGCGCGGCCCGCAACACGGAAGAGCGGGGGTCGCTGACCATTATCGCGACGGCGCTGATCGATACGGGCTCCAAGATGGACGAGGTGATTTTCGAAGAGTTCAAGGGGACGGGAAACATGGAGCTGCAACTCGACCGCAAGCTCTCGAACAAGCGGATCTACCCGGCGGTGGACATCACAGCCTCTTCGACGCGGCGGGACGACCTGCTGCTGGATCGGGATACGCTGCAGAAGATCTGGATCCTGCGCCGCCACCTGACGGACATGAACTCGGTGGAGGCGATGGAGCTGGTCAAGAAGCAGATGGAGGGGACGGTCTCGAACGAGGAGTTCCTGGCGACGATGAACAAGTAGGGCGCGGACAGGAAACCAGAGTCTTGCGGAGCCTAAGGCGTAGCGTAGCTAACTGAAAGTTCTTCGGGTACCTTTCTTTCAACCGACGCTGCCAGTGAGGGCAATGCAAACATAGTTTGCTGATTGCCGAACGGCGAGGAGGAACCGAGTAGCGTACCGAGAGCAGAGACCGTTTACGGACTCTGCCAAGGTAGCACGAGGAAGCCGAAGGCAACGCGTAAGCCAACGAGAACAGTCCCCTCAAGCCAATTGTGTGCTGCTGCCTAAAGAGGCGATTCAACTATTTCGGCGATGAGCCGAAAGAGAATGAATCGCCCGAGGCGCGCGACAAAGAACTGGGGGCAGCGAACCAGTAAGCGATACGTAGTATCGCTCCGTCCTGCCGGGGTCACCCGGCCGCCGCCCGCGCAGGGCAGTTCTGTCCAGCTCAAAGCTCGACGCGCGCCATGCCTTAAGAAGCGATTCAACTATTTTGGCGCAAGCCGAAATAGTATGAATCGCTTAAGGCGCGCGAGAAATGAGGTGGCGGAGCGATAGCGGAGCCGCAGTGAGGCGGACACGGGGGCTATACTCGGGGCCGAGCTTTTGCGACCCGCAGGGTTTTGCTTTGTGTTTCGCGCGCCTTGGGAAATCCTGTCAAAACGCCCAAGTGCATTTTGACGATTTCCCTGTTAAGGCGACGGCGCGCGGTCGAGCTTTGAGCCGGACGGAACTGCCCTCGGGCCGGGCAGGCCCCGCGTGCCCGCGGTGGGCAATTGGCTGGGTCAGCCCAAATTTTCGTACCATTTTCTGTCCGCGCGCCTTGGGAAATCTTGTCAAAACGTGCCGGCACATTTTGACGATTTCCCTTTTAAGGCGACGGCGCGCGGTTGGTTTGAGGGTACTGCGCTCGGGCCGCGCGGGCCCCACGTCCCGTGGACGGGCGAAACTGCGTTTCGCTGCGGCTGTGTCGGTAAAATGGAGTAGAGGCGGCCATTTGTGAGTGCGACACGCACCGTTTATTCCGAGAGGCAACGCAACGGAAAACCGTAGCCGCGAGGGTTCTCGTTACTGGGATAGAGCCATGCGACGCCAGAACTCAAGGCCATACTATGGGTGTTGCTGGCCATTGAAAACCAACCGCAACCGCAGCTGCCGATGTTGTCTTGCACACCCGTACGGTAGTAGCGGTAGCCCGGGGCTAACACCATATAAAACACAAAAGCCGGCTGACGCCGGCTCCAAATCCCTCTGCCCTCTGCTGCCGAATCACCGGCCGACGGCCAGACGCCGGCAAATCCGCTTCACAAACCCCGGCCCCTCGTAAATAAATCCCGAATAGAGCTGAACCAGCGAAGCCCCCGCGTCGAGCATCGCCTCGGCGTCCTCGACGCTCATCACACCGCCCACACCGATAATCGGAAGGCGGCCGCCCGTCTTCTCCCGGATGTAACGCACCATCTCCCGCGACCGAACCGTCAGCGGAGCGCCGCTCAAGCCCCCCTTGCCGATCTCGGCGAGGCGTTCGGCACCAGTCGTCAGCCCTTCGCGCGAAGTCGTCGTATTGGTCGCCACGATGCCGTCGATCTTGCAGGTCTCGACCACCTCGATCATCCGGTCGACCTGCTCGCGGGTCAGGTCGGGCGAAATCTTCAGCAGAATCGGCCGGTAATCGGACTGCCCCTGGCGGAACTCCTTGAGCGGCTCGAGGATCGCCACCGTCGAGTCGGTGCTCTGCAAAGCCGTCAGGTTCACCACGTTCGGACAGCTGACATTCACCACGAAATAGTCCACATAGTCGTACAGGGCGCGAAAAGCCTTGAGGTAGTCGGCCGGAGCCTCTTCGTTCGGCGTGAGGCTGTTTTTGCCGATGTTCCCGCCGACGATCAGCCCCGGACGCCGTCGCCGCAGGTTCCGGACGGCGTGCTGCACCCCGCGGTTGTTGAACCCCATGCGGTTGATGATGGCCCGGTCGTCGGGCAGGCGGAAACAGCGCGGACGGGGGTTGCCGCCCTGCCCTTTCGGGGTGACGGTGCCGATCTCGACGAAACCGAAGCCCAGCGCGCCGAGCATGTCGTACACCTCGGCATCCTTATCGAACCCCGCGGCCAGACCGATCGGGTTGGGAAATTTCAGCCCCAGCACCTCGCGCTCCAGCGCGGGCGAACGGCGGGTATAGACCGCCCGAAGCAGAAACCGCGCGCCGGGCACATAGTGCAGGCATCGCAACAGACGCACCGTCAGGTGGTGGATCGTCTCGGGCTGGAGACAAAACAGAAGCGGTCGAAAAAAGCGATACATGTTCGTTCGGAATAAAAATCCAGCAAAGATACACAGTTACGGGAGAAGAAAAAATCAGGGTGTCGGGATCCATGCTCGGAGAGGCAACGCAACTGAAAACCGTGGGCGCGGTTGTCCGAGTTGCTGGTGTTGAGGTTCTGCGAATTGAAATTCAAGTCCAGGCCGTTGATGCCGCTCGTGGCGGAAGACCAGCTGAACCCGTTGTTGCCGACGTTCACCGGATCGCCCGAGTTTGCGTTGCGGTTGCCCGGGAAAGGCGCATGAGGCAGCGACCGCTGGCAGAGTCCGCCCGGGCTGACGCCGCGGAGGGAGAAAGACCGGGGGCGGAGGACTCCCGACAGGGAGCGGATTAACTAACCGGGCCGTCCGGGGAGACCCCGTACGGCAGAGAGTCGGTCAGTGGGTCGCTGAATGGATGGTTCGCTCTGCCGCCGCCTCCGCGACGAAGCGGCGGCACTCCGGAACAGACACCCTGAATGAGAAAGAACCGGATTTTCCTCCGGCGAAGATAGGCAATTCCGGCGGGAAGACACACGGCAGAGCGCGGCCTGAGGGCCGCTGCAACTTTTTTTTCAGTTTTTTTTGCCGTCGTGTTTGGAGGTATCGGAAATTTGCTTACTTTTGCATCGTCAAACGATTCCGGACGGGAGAGTCCGACGGACGGGAGACGGGAAATTCCTCGATAGCTCAGTTGGTTAGAGCACCTGACTGTTAATCAGGGGGTCCAAGGTTCAAGTCCTTGTCGAGGAGCTTGCAAAGCGCGCGGCTGACGATCGTTCGTCAGCCGCGCTTTTTTTATTCGATACACGGGACGGCGGGAGGAGGGGCTACGGCAGCCGGGGATGCGTCGCGTGGCGGGGGGAAGAAAGAATCCGCGTCGGGCGAGCCGGCTCCGCACGCCTGCGACGACGCACCGCCCGGCTCCGGCCCGATCGCCGGGGCTCGGAGGGGCGAACGACGAAAGGACGAATCAACAAAAAAGCGATCGTCGCACCCAGCAGCAGGGTCGGTATGATCTCCGAAATTTCCATGAATCTTTCCGGTTGTTTTTCGTTAGGATTACATTATCTGACTCTCCCGCCGATCCGGTAGCGGCTCTCCCGATCCGCCTCACGCACCAGAAAATCGGTTCCCGGCCGGTAATTTTCAAGTTTCGTGCCGGACTCGATCCGTGCCGGTTTGCCCGGATTCAGGTTGCGGAACACCACCCCCTCGTAGCACCACCCCGCCGAATCCGAAACCGGGGGCAGCGAAAACCGAACCCGCAAAACCGGATTGAGCTCCGGATCGGCGCCGCGATTCCATACGACCAGCTCCCCGGCTCCGGGTTCGAAACGAAGGATGGCATAAAACTGCTTCCGGTATCCGTTCTCGTCGCGTTCGATGCTCAGCACCCGCCGCCCGCTCCGCACGTCCGGCGCCGGGCTCTCGCCGGCAGCCGCGGCCGACAGCCCGAACCACACCGGAACCGACAGCCGGAAGAGGAGGCGGCAAAACCTTCCGGAAGGGCTATAAATCCCCTGAAACATAAAATCGAATATTTACGGTTCTTTATTGTATCCGCCCGTCAAGTTATCATATATGATAACCGTTTTGCAAAGATAAAGAAAAATCTTTGTTATCATATTTGATAACAACCCGGGAGATGGAAGAGATTTTGTACCGGATCGGCCGCCGGATCGTACAACTCCGGACGGAGCGCGGGATCAGCCAGCAAGACCTCGCCGCACGGTGCAACTTCGAGAAATCGAACATGAGCCGGATCGAATACGGCCGGACGAATGTCACCCTGAGCACGCTGTGGACCATCAGCCGCGCGCTGGGGGTGAAGCTCCGGGATCTGGTCGACGTGGAGTGACGGAGTGCAAAAATGGCACTATCTTTGCACGACTCTTTCCTCGTATCGATTTTTCATGCAGTCTCACATTAACACACCATTCATGATGAAAAAAGTGCTAATTCTGGGCGCTGCGGCGGCCCTCTTCGCTGCCTGCGGCCCGACGAAAAACGCCAAACCCGATCCGCTGGCCGTGACCAACGACTCGCTCGCGCAGGTGATCGCCGCCAAGGACTCGATCATCAACGACGCCTTCAACAGCATCGGCGAAATCGCTGCCGGCATCGACCGCATCGCCGAACACGAACGGCTGGTGACCGCTGCGGCCGCTTCGGGCACGGAGCTCTCGAAACCGATGAAGGAGCGGGTGGCCGAGAACATCGCCGCCATCAGCGAACTGCTCGACAAGAACCGTGCGACGATCGCCCGGCTCCAGGTGTCGGCCGACAAACTCAAGGAGGCCCGCGTGCAGATCGGGGGACTCGAACGGCTCATCACCCAGCTGCAGGAACAGCTCGACCAGAAAAATACGCAGCTCGCATCGCTCACCGACCAGGTGAAAGCCCTGAAAGTCGAAATCGCGGCGCTGGGGCATACGGTCACGAACCTCGAACAGGACAAGACCGAACTGCAGGGCGCTGTGGCTGAGCAGGATGCACAGCTGCACACGGTCTACTACATCGTCGGGAAGGAAAAAGAGCTGCTCGACGACGAGATCATCGACAAGAAGGGCTTCATCGGGCGCACCCGCGTGATGAACGACCAGGCCAAACTGGACGACTTCACGGTGGCCGACGACCGGGTGATCGAACGGATCCCGATCGGCAAGAACCGGGTGCGGATCGTGACGATCCACCCCGAGACGAGCTACATCCTGATCAAGGGCGACAAAAACGAGATCGAAGAGCTGGTGATCACGGACAAGGAGGCATTCTGGCAGAACTCCAGGATGCTGGTCATCTCGCACAAATAGGGACACCGGAAGGTGCCTGTATGCGGGCGGGTTTCTCTTTCACTCAGAGAGACCCGCCCGTTTTATTTGCCCGGGCCGTTTTGCCGGCGCCCGGGGAGGCGTTATTTTTGTACCCGACTTTTACACACCCCCGACTATGAAAATCGGAAACCTGGAGCTGGGCCGCGTGCCGCTCTTTCTGGCCCCCATGGAGGATGTCACCGACCCGTCGTTCCGCTACGTCTGCAAGCGGTTCGGGGCGGACATGATGTACACGGAGTTCGTCTCGGCAGACGGGCTGATCCGCGACGCGCGCAAGTCGCTCGAGAAGCTCCGGCTGGCGGACGAGGAGCGGCCGATCGGGATCCAGATCTACGGCAGCGAGATCGAACCGATGGTCGAGGCGGCGAGGATGGCCGAGGCGGCGGGGCCGGAGGTGATCGACATCAACTTCGGGTGTCCGGTCAAAAAGATCGCGGGACGGGGAGCTGGGTCGGGCATGATGCGCGATGTCCCCAAGATGGTGGAGATGACGAGGCGGATCGTACAGGCGGTCGGGCTGCCGGTGACGGTCAAAACGCGGCTGGGATGGGACGAGGAGTCGAAAAACATCGAAGAGATCGCCCTGCGGCTGCAGGACGTGGGGATTCAGGCGCTGACGATCCACGGACGGACGCGGGCGCAGCTCTACCGGGGCGAAGCGGACTGGACGCTGATCGGGGCGGTGAAGAACCACCCGTCGATCCGGATTCCGATCATCGGCAACGGGGACATCGACTCGGGGCCGAAGGCGGCCGAGATGCTGGAGCGTTACGGGGTGGACGGGCTGATGATCGGCCGGGCGACGTTCGGCCGGCCGTGGATCTTCCGCGAGGTGAGGCACTTTCTCGAAACGGGCGAGGAGCTCGGGCAGCCGACGGTGAAGGAGCGGGTGGCGCTGGCTCGGGATCACCTGGCGCGGTCGGTGGAGCTCAAGGGGGAGCGGACGGGGGTTCTGGAGATGCGTCGCCATCTGAGCAGCTATTTCAAGGGGCTGCCGGATTTCCGCGAAACGCGGGCCCGGCTGGTGACGGAGCCTTCGGCGGAGGGGGTGGCCCGCATCCTCGACTACATCGCGGAGCGGTGGGGCGAATGGGATGCGACGGGCACTGTCCCTCCGTTCATCTACGACCGGCCGTAGGGCGAACAGGCCTGACGAGGCCGCGACGACCGGTGTTGGAGCAGATCGGGCTGGTTTGTGGCAGCAGCGGCCGGTATTGGAGTTGCTTAGGGTAAAGGCTGCCGTTGTTAGAGTAAAACTTTTAGGGTAGAGGCTACCTTGTTGGGGTAGACCCGGCTATTTCGGAGTGCCCGTCGGCACCGTTTCTTCCGAGAGGCAACGCAACTGAAAACCGTGGGCGCGGTGGTCCGAGAAGCTGGTGTTGAGGTACTGCGAACGGGAATACAAGTCCATTCCGTAGATGCCGCTCGTGGCGGAAGACCAGCTGAATCCGTGGCTGCCGACGTTCACCGGACCGCCCGAGTGCGAATGGCGGTTGCCCGGGGCGGGACGCCGATATCGGGTAGAGGCTGCCATTTCGGAGTGCCCGAAGGCACCGTTTATTCCGAGAGGCAACGCAACTGAAAACCGTGGGCGCGGTGGTCCGAGAAGCTGGTG
>NZ_CAJTMN010000083.1 GCF_910577125.1 uncultured Rikenella sp. | reverse complement strand
GCCTCGGGCCGGCCGGGCCCCACGTCCCGTGGACGGGAAATGCTTCGCATTTCTGCGGCTGTGTCGGCCCAACCCCTCGCCCCCTGCGGACACGCACCAAAATAAAAATCAGAGTAACACTATCGGCTCATTCGATCGAGACGCCATACCGGATCAACGCTTCCAAATGGGCATCCTCATCCACCGCCGCAAACGACCCACCCCGCACATTCTCATACCCGTATCTCCCAAAACATTCAATCACCAACGGATCGACATCCCTCCGGTTCCGGACATTTCCCGTCGGCGTTTCAAACCCTTCCGCCAGCACAAGCTTCACCGGCCGGTATTTTTTCGTCCACTCGGCCCCCTTGCCGTACTCGTGTTTTCGCAGCGTACGCTTCAGATCGCGCGTATAACCGACAAAGTATTTCCCCTCCCGCAACTCCAGCACATAACGCACCAGAGCCTGAGCTGCGAACTGCTGTTTTGATATCCTGATTTGTCGGAAATAGCCGTAACGATGCAGTTTCCGGAGTGTCTTTTCTTCCGAGACCTCACACCAGACGCCTCCCCTTACCCTCTGCCATCCTTCGCGCTCCATCCACTCGATCGTCACCCGATTCTCATACTTATCTTCATCGTACTCGGTCTCGACATAGAAGACCTGCCTTTCCGCACACCGTACGACCTTATGGAGTTTCGTCCATTCAGCCCCTTTCCCGCTCACATGCTGCCTAAAGCGCCCCTCCGGATGGTGCGTTTTTCCCACGTACCAAAAGCCGTCTTCGAGCTGAAGGACATAAATATGGATCGGATAAGTGGAATCAGGCACCTGCATAATGACGGGAAGATAGAGAAAAACGATGAATCGACCAATTTTCGGAGCTAAAACATTATTTCCCCGTTCAATTTTCCGCCCCGGGCTTCCGCGACGCAGGCAACAATGGGCGGTTAGGCGATCTGATGGACGTCGGCTACAGCGGGTACAGTTGGTCGTCCGCTGTCAGCGGGACTAACGGCGTGTTCTTGGACTTCAGCACGCAGCACCTCAATCCCGGCTACGTGCGCAACCGTGGTTACGGTCTTCAGTTGCGTTGCCTCTCGGAAGTGCGTGTCGCACTCACAATTGGCAGCCTCTGCCCCAATAAGCAACCTCTACTCCAGTTTACCGACACAGCCTTAGCGATGCGCAAGCATCGCTCCGTCGCCCACCGGCGTTTTATTAGGGTTCTCTCTGCCTTATTAGCCGGACGCCGCCCGCGAAGGGCTGTTCCGTCCGGTTCGAAGCTCGAAAGTCGCCCGCCCGCTTAAGAGGGCATATTCTGTTGGTTGGCCAAGCGCCAACCAACAAGAATTGCCGCGGGCGACTCAAAAACGCATTAACAAACCCGCGCGCCTTTGGGTTCCTATCTCAATCTCTTTTCTTTGTTCCGCTTGGGCCGCGGGGGCCCCTACTTTCTACTATGTGGTAGAAAGTAGGCAAAGAGCACATTCAAGGGGGATTCACATCCCCCTTGAAAATCCCCCGACGGGTTTTCATTCGGGCAAAGGTACTTTGGAGTAAGCAGTCAACGATTTTTATGCCCAGTTTGCGCCTCGTCAGGGGCGCGCAGGCCGAAAATCCATCGCAGTGCGGCGCCAGCGGAGGGTGCAACGAGCTCCGTCGAGTTGCAGCCCGCCGCCGGGGGTGGCGACGGACTGCGCGACCCAAAGGGTCGCACAGCACTCAGCCCAATTCTCTACCCTATTCGGCCTTGTCGCCTGCCGGTTCGGGCTGCGCACTCCCCGGGTGGGCCAAAGGCCCAACGCGCAAGCCCGGCGATTCCGTAGGAATCGCGCTACTCGTTCTCAGCCCCGTGTCCGCCTCACTGCGGCTCCGCTGTCGCTCCGCCGCGTTTCGCATTTTTCCCGCACGCTGGCGGAAATCTTATCCAAACGCGCATCACGCGTTTGGATGATTTCCTTCTCCAGCTGTCGCGCACGGATCAAGCTTTGTTCATGCGCCGCGACACCTCAACCGTCGCCCGCTGGGATTTCATCTCGATTTTGCTCACCGCAAAACGAGCGAAATCCCTCTTTACGCGGGCGGGCGACTGTCGAGTTTTGAGCTGGACAGAACCGTACCTTTTCTGAAGAAAAGATACCCAAAAGACTTTTAGTTAGCTACGCTACGCCTTAGGCTCCGCAAGACTCCGGTTTGCGCTCGCTGCGGCAGCCTCTACCCTACTCCGTTACACCGATCAAACTGACGCCCCGTTATATTTCCCTCATCTTACGGAGTTCCGCTTCGCACACCTCCATTTCACGGAAAAACGCCTCGCCGAAACGACGGACGATCGGTTCCCGCAGCGTTCTGTAGAGCGGTTCGCCGCGTTGTTCCCCCAACACCTCCGCCGCCCGGCAGACCTCCCAGCGGTGATACTGCAACCCCACCATGCCGTTCGCGAGCCTCACCAGCCGAATCGGATAGAGATGACATGAAATCGGCTTTCGGAAAGGCGTTTTGCCCTCCCGCCACGCCTTTTCGATCGCACACCACGTCACCCCGTTCTCCCGGATCGCATAGACACACTCCGCCCCGGCCGCGACCAGCGGCGTCGTGAGGTCACCCTCTTCGTCCGTCACCGCCACCCCCTGCTCCTCGACCGCCCGAAGCCCCTCCGGCGTCATGTACGGCGCATAACGTTCCCATTCATTTTCCAACACCGCGATCTCTTCTTCATCGAGCGGCGCCCCCGCATTGCCCTCCACACAGCACTCCCCTCGACACGCCCCCAGATCGCAACAGAAACGAGCTGTAAAAAGCTCCAAACTAATGATTTTATCGTCTATCTGTATCATTTCAAGTCCTTTCCCGTGATGTATGAGGCAAAGATAGGGTTTCTTGCCCGAACCGCCCCCGTCCGACAAACATACGATGAACATAGTTTCGGGGCAATAGTGGAATTTCGGAAAGTTTGGCCGAAATTTGTCGGTGCAATACCCCCAAAGAGTGTTCGGTGCGAAACATTTTCTATCTTTGTCGGTGTCGGGAGCATGGCTTCCGGCAGACATATTGATGAAAGTGTTTAGCTTTTATCCTTGAACGGAATCTGGTAAATTTCAAAAACACAAGGGTAGCAATAACACTCGTCACTTGTATTCGTATGCCTCGTTCTGAGCGTACTTTATACAGGTGTGGGGTATTGTTTATTTGTGTTTGGGCTTACCAGAGCCTCCGTTCGGATAAACTAACGACTCCACACTTTCTTTTTTCTACACACCCTGTCTTTCTCGGAGTCGGAGGGGCGAAAAAATTTTTTATGCTGATGAAAAAGCATTTTTTCGTTTTCTTAACGGCCTTGGCGGCTGTTATGGTTTCGTCCTGTAACAAGGACAACGACGTACTCAACAATCCCAATGACCCCAATAATCCCAACAACCCTAACAATTTCAAAGGCCCGTGGAATATTGAACTGCAGGTAAATTGTAGCAGCATCGATATCGAGCTGGCCGGTACAGGTACCGCTACGATCGACTGGGGAGATGGTATTATCGAAAGACTTCCGAATGCCGGAGTTAAGAAAGCAGCAATCAGAAGACGACGATGAGGAAAATAGGGAGTATGAAGGCATAACATATAGTCATACCTACAATAAAGCAGGAACATACATAGTCAAAATAACTGGGAAAGATGGCGCTATTGCATTATTATCATTGCCCCATTCCTATGGCTGTGTTTCTCTTATTTTAGATCATTGTAGTTGTTTGCAATATTTGGATTGCAGCAACCAGCATTTGACCTCGTTGGATGTCAGCAAGTGTACACAGTTGGAAGAGTTGTACTGCTCATCAAATCAACTGACCTCATTAGATGTCAGCAAGTGTACACAGTTGGAAGAGTTGTATTGCCACTGGAATAAACTGACCCCGTTAGATGTCAGCCAAAACATACAGTTGGAAAAGTTACATTGCTACAGAAGTAAATTGACCACGCTGGATGTCAGCAAAAATACGCAGTTGAAAGACTTGTCTTGCAGCGAAAATGAACTAGCCTCGTTGGATGTCAGCAAAAATACGCAGTTACAAGAGTTGTATTGCTACAACAATCAATTGACTTCGCTGAATATTAGCGGGTGTACGCAGTTGAGAGAGTTGCATTGCTACAACAATCGTCTTCCGGAAGTTGTCATGAACAAAATCTACAACGATCTGCCGGTGGTAGGTCAAGGGGAGGGAAGAATCAATGTCGACTGGTACACCGCCGGCGACTACTACATCGCGGAAAACAAAGGGTGGAATGTACGTTTCTGGTAAAAATTAAAGGATTAACCAATCTAAAAATTAAGAGAAATGAAAAATTGTGTTATTATCGTAGACAACTCCAATGTCTGGATTGAGGGTCGAAAATTCTCAGCTAAATCCAAAGGGATAACGTCACAAGCTGGAGAAAAAGATATAAATGATCCGTCTTGGAGAATAGACTTCGGAAAACTTTTATCCGTTGTTGCTGGAAAGCAAAACATACAAAAAGCTATTTTGGTCGGCTCTCGCCCCCCAATAAGCGATTCTGTATGGGAGGCTGCCAAAAATCAAGGATTTACAGTTATCGTACATGATCGAAATTTTGCCGGTAAAGAAAAAGCAGTAGACACTGAACTTGTAGCTCAAGGTGCTGAAATAATTTGCACCACAACAGAGCCTGCTACTTTAAAATTATTGTCGGGCGATCGAGATTTTATCCCGCTGATTAACCTTGCAATTAAGCGAGGGTGGGAAACCGAAATGTGGGCATTCTCCAATGCTTTTAATGAACACGGGGAAATGGCTCAATCGGTAGCATCCGTCAAACCATTGGATTATTTCTTCGCAGAAATAGGACGTTATGAGTTTGAATGGCCATCATCTTCTACAGTTAATCCTAAATGACCGAACTCTACAAAGGCTGTCTGATTAGTCTGCTCGTCGCCCTGTGTATCATCGGGCTGATCCTTTGGGTTGGCTTACGTTGACACCCCGGCAGACCTATTTGTTTTCTCCCCCGTTCCGCCCCGGCGGAGCGGGGGTTTCTTTTCTGTCCCGCCGCCAGCTCCTCGGGAACACCCCCTTGCACCGGCGGCACTTTTTTCATACCTTTGTATCCGTTCGGCGCGCAATTTGCCATACCTGTGCACCGTTCTATCATTGCTTGGGGCTGACCGGTTTTGACAGCGGGTTAAGAGTCTCGGGGCAAGCATGCCGAGGGTTGTAAGGGACCTCGTTAAACGGAACTTTCAAACTACAAATGGCAATAATAGCTACGCACTCGCTGCGTAATTTCACCAAGTGAGATTACCTTAATCCGCCCGTCCAAGGAGTCGGGCCGACGAGTACCCGCCGGAAAGGGACCGCTTTCAGCCCGTTTCGGCAACGGGTATCAATCAATTGAGAGATAGCCCCTCGAGAGTCCGGTTCCTGGGGCGAACTTTAACGGACTACGGATCGGGTTCGGACGTCTTCCTCCTGGCCCCCTCCCGACAACGAAGCGAAGACTAAGCATGTAGAACACTTCGGGGTTCCTCGTTTGGACGAGGGTTCGATTCCCTCCAGCTCCACAAATCGCCATAAATCGCTGATTTAAGGTGATTTACAAAATCCATTCCGTGGTTAATTCGGTGCATTTTTGGATAATCGCCAATTGACCGGTTCTGACGGCTTCTGTATTCTGAGTATGGGGATACTTCAAAAACAGATGCCTTATGAGAACTCGGAATTTCAGAAAGGTGGAAGTTATCCTTCCCAAGGCTTCCACATTCAAGGGGCGCTTGTGCGTCCTCTATTCGGTCTATAACCCGAGAACGGATCGTATGGAGCGATACCGGATCGTTCGGGGATTCAAAGCGTGTGCGGACAGACAGGAAGAGACCAAGCTGGCCGCCAAAATCATCAAAGAATACACACTCAAGCTCCGAGCCGGTTGGCGGCCGTGGGCAGACGATGCGGTCATCTACTCCGACGAAACCGAGTATCAGGCTATTGCCGGTATGTTCGGAACTCAACGACGGGACGGTTCTCATATCCGGCGACATGTCTCGAAATTCATCGAAGAGAAGCGACTGTCGGTGTCGAAGAAGTCGATGGAGAGCTATGTGTCCAAGCTCCGGATTTTCGTGCTGTGGCTGGAGAAAAATGACCTGATCGATCGGCGTGTATATGAAATCGATGATGCCGTTATCAACCGTTTCATTACCTATCTGATTCAGGAACGACAGCTGGACCGTCTGTCGATCGAAAAGTACCAGCAGAATCTGAACCAGTTCTTCAAATACTGTTTATCCCGAAAACTGATCGACCGCCTACCTACTACTACCATTCCGAAACCTCCGAAGCGTCAGGATATGGCCGCCCGACCGATCGCCGATTGCGACATGCAGAAGCTGCTGGCCTTGGTGGCGAAAGAAGACCCGCAGTTTTTTGTGGCCTGCATGTTCGAGTTTTTCCTGTGTTGCCGACCGGGGAACGAACTCCGGCTCCTGAAAGTGGAGGACATCAATCTCTTTACACAGACCGTCCACATTCGGGCAGCCAACGGCAAGACCGGGGCGCGCAACATCACAATGCCGGAGGCATTGATAGAACTGTGTCGAAAGCATAGAATTACCGACTACCCTGCTTCGCACTACGTTTTTGGTAACGATGGAGAGCCGGGGCCGATCCCGTGGGGCAAGAACTACTTCAACCGTCGGTTCCGGGAGTTTCGGGAACGGCTTCACCTACCGTCGGGCTACAAGTTCTACTCCCTGAAACACACGGCAGCCGGTAAATTACTGGAGTCGGGCGCGTCGATCGTGGAGGTGCGAAACCATCTCGGCCATCGGGATTTTGAATCTACGATCCACTACATCCGCCGCCACTTTGGCGAACGCTCTGAGAAGGTCGCGAACTTCCGCCCGGATTTTTTGAAAGGGTTATAATTCGAGAATAAAAATATTTCTGTTTTTATTGTTATTGCGCAGGACGCGATTATGTTTGTTGTGTCAATAATATTTAAAACGAATGAAAGAATTAATCGATGCATTCATTCAAACTTCGAGTTTTCTTCGGGAATGCAAGCAAAGAAAAACCGCGTCTTTACACTGTAAATGCCATGATCTGGGTAAGGGAAAATATGTTTTAGAGATCCAAAATAAGGGACAAGCAGAAGCACAGAATATCAGACTGCAAGAATTGCAGGGAGTCGATATTATTGATGAGGAACTATTTCCTTGCAATTGTCAAGCTCAAGATGTGATACAGATGCGATTCTACCTCACTAAAGATATCTGTCCTGAAAAGTTAAAAATACGGGTGATCTGGGATGACAAGGATAAGAAAGGTAAGCGGATGGATAAAGCTTTTCCATTGTAAGAACTATTATCCTCTCCCCCACTTTCTCCATGCCGCCCAGCCGAGGGCGACGAGGGCGATCCCGACCAGCAGCCACGGGAGGCTACTGGGGCGGGATTTCTTTTCGGTCGTCCGTTCGGCGACCATCTCCGATTGAGATTCTCGGCGGGTGCTGTCCTGAAGAGTTTCTTCTTTCTGATATTTGACCGTGTCGGACGTCTGCTGGTGCGTGTCGGTCGTGCGGTTCCGGCGGCGGTCGGTGATCGTGATCCGCCGGACGGGCGGCAGGCCGGTGGCCGAATCGGTTGGCTGAGTCGTGTCGAACTCCAGCTCGATCCGCCGAGCATCTTCGGATTCGGCGCTGGTGGATTCGGTTTCGGTATGCGAGGCGGATTCGATGGTCTCGCGGGATTCCGCGCGCAGGTCGACCTGCTCGGTGGCCGAGGTTGCGGTCTGCAACGTGTCGTGCACCCGCTTCGAGGTTGCGCAGCCGGACAACAGCAGACCGACTGTGGCTATACTATAAATAAGTATCCTTTTCATTTCAGGTGCAGGATTTGGTTTCGGTTCGATCCGGCCCGGTAGGAGATATGGATCCACTTGTAGCCAGACTCATCGATGAGTTGATCGAAAGCGATACGGCCCTCGTCGCGCAGCGAGACGATCCGGTCGAACAGCCGCTTGTTGTCGGCCGGCGATCCTACGGTGATGTCCACCGCTTCGCCTTTCAAGTGCTGGGAGGTCGAGACCCCGCCCACCGCCGCATTCAGTTTCGGGCAGCGGTAGCCGCTGTTGACCGTGATCGGTGCGCCCCATGCCGCCCGGATCGGATCCAAGAGCTGCTCAATAAGTGTTTGCAATTTGCCGGCGATCGCTGCCGACGGACGGTTGTCGATGCCGCGCCGCCGGGCGGTGTCCGAGGCACAGAGCTCTTCGATGGTAAAATAGGTCATGTTAAAATCTGTTTTCGTTATCAGTTACTACTTGCTAAGAAGCGTGATTTTCTTGGCACGACCAATCGGTGTGTAAAAGAATCGCGCGGTTTCTTTGCATAGCCTCAGAACCCCGACTGCGGTTCCCGGTCGGCGCACTTCGGTTTATTGCAGATTCTGATCTGCTCCTTGATGCGTTCCACCTCCAATCGATGTAATTTGCTCTCGAGTTCGTTGTACTTGTCGCGCCACTCCCTATTCTCTTTGTACAGTTCCTCTATCTTTTCATCCTTTTTATTAATCTTCACTTCTCTGTTTTCCGCGATTTCCCGCCACTCGTGCGCTGCGAGGGTGTTCAGGTCGGCCTCGGCGCGGGCCGCTTCGGCCTGCTTGATGCGGCGGTTCTCGCGGCGGTACATCCATACTCCGCCTCCTAACAGCCCGGCAGTGGAGAGAACGCTCAGCAGGTTACTGATATTCGTCAGCCATTCGGTCATAGTTCACTCTTAATATTGTGTGTTTTTGTTTCGCGGGGGCGTCTGCCATGGGGTGACGCCCGCCTGGTAGTCGTTGCGCGTGATGATACCTTCGATATTGAACTTCTTACCGGTTACCAGCGTAACCTCCAGCGTGAACGAGGTGTAATCGAGCGACGACTGTC
>NZ_CAJTMN010000082.1 GCF_910577125.1 uncultured Rikenella sp. | reverse complement strand
GGACGGAACTGCCCTCGGGCCGGGCAGGCCCCGCGTGCCCGCGGTGGGCAAATGGCTGGAGTAGCCCCACTCCTCGCCTCGTTCTCTGTTCGCGCGCCTTGGAAAATCTTATCCAAAAGCGTGGAACGCTTTTGAATGATTTTCCTCTTAAGGCGTGGCGCGCGGTCGAGCTTTGCCCCGGATAGAACTGCCCTACGCGGGCGGTGGCCGGCCAATAAGGCAAAGAGAACCCTAACAAAACGCCCGATGGACGCCCCGGCGGGACGGAGCGAAACTGCGTTTCGCTAAGACAGTCTCGGAAAATTTGGGGTAGACCCGGCCATTTCGGAGTGTCCGGAGGCACTTTATTCCGAGAGGCAACGCAACTGATAACCGTGGCCACGACGGTTTGCGCCGCTGGGATAGAGGTACTGTGTGTAGAAGAGCAAGAACACGCCGTCAGTCCTGCTGACAGCGGAAGACCAGCTGAACCCGTCGTTGCAGACGCTCACCAGATCGCCTAACCGCCCATTACTGCCTGCGCCGCGGAAGCCCGGGGCGGAAAAACCCATGCAACCACCAGCCGCCTTCCCTCTACCCTTCTACGCCCCCCCCATCACAACCGCAATTTAGGTTGGGACAACTCCGGAAATAGAACTATCTTTGTAAAGCAGATATTCCGCAGGCTTTCACCTACGCCCCGCCTTACCCTTTTAACCGCAAACCATGGCCCAACAAGCCTCTCCCCTGCTTTTAGGCACCGAAAAAATATCGACCCTCCTGCTGCGTTATGCCATTCCGGCGATCATCGCCATGACGGCAGCATCGTTGTACAACCTGATGGACAGCATCTTCATCGGGCACGGAGTGGGGCCGCTGGCCTTGTCAGGTCTGGGCATCACCATGCCGCTGATGAACCTCGGCGCCGCATTCGGCTCGTTAGTAGGGATCGGCGCATCGACCCAGCTCTCCATCAAGATGGGGCAGGACGACCGGGGAAGCGCCTTGTTGATCCTCGGCAATGTCATCATTCTCAACACCTTGATCGGAATCACCTACACAGCGGTCTGCCTGCCGCTGCTGGATCCGATCCTCTACTTCTTCGGCGCCAGCGACAATACGATCGGCTTCGCACGCAGCTACATGTTCATCATTCTGGCAGGGAACGTCATCACCCACGTCTACCTCGGCCTGAACGACATGCTCCGAGCCTCGGGCTATCCGGGACGGGCCATGGCGATTATGCTCACAGCTGTGATTCTCAACGGGATACTTAACGCCATCTTCATCTTTGGTTTCGGTTGGGGCATCGCCGGAGCGGCTTGGGCCACGATCATCGCACAGGCGGTGGCCATGGGGCTCGAAATAAACCACTTTCTGAATAAAAAGAGCTTCATCCACTTCACCCGCGCGACGATTCGGCTCAAACGAACCATCGTCAAAGGTATCCTGTCGATCGGCATGGCGCCATTTCTGATGTACGTCTGCTCCAGCGTGATCGTCATCCTGATCAACAAATCGCTGTTCCACCACGGCGGCGACCTCTACATAGGCGCCTACAGCAACGTGAACCGCATCGCCATGCTCTTCGTGATGATCGTCATGGGGCTGAATCAGGGGATGCAGCCGATCGTGGGATACAACTTCGGCGCCCGCAAAATCGACCGCGTGACCCGGACATTCAAATACGTCGTCTTTTGCGCCGTGGGAGTGACCACCACCGGATTCCTGCTCTGCCAGCTCTTTCCGAAGTACATCACCATGCTCTTCACCGACGACCCCGAGCTGCTCGCCATTTCGAGCCACGGCTTGCGGATCGTCCTCGCCATGTTCCCCATCGTCGGATTCCAGATGGTGACCTCCAACTTCTTCCAATCGATCGGGATGGCACCGAAAGCGATCTTCCTCTCCCTGACCAGACAACTGCTCTTTCTCGTACCGTTTCTGTTGGTGCTGCCGAACTTTTTCGGCGCGAACGGCGTCTGGATGAGCATGCCGCTGGCCGACTGCGCCGCCACTACGCTGGCCGCGATACTGCTCTGGAAACAATTCCAAAAATTCCACCGGATGCAACAACAGCCGGTCTCATCTGCGACCACTGTATAACAACCACTTAGAACCGTTCGTTCGCTATGGAAACACCCCGTTTCGTCATCACCATCGGCCGCCAGTTCGGCAGCGGCGGCCGGGAACTGGGCCGACGGCTCGCCGACCTGTTCCACATTCCGTACTACGACAAAGAACTGATCGCCGAAGCCTCCAAAGAGAGCGGCCTCGACCCGGAATGTTTCGAAAAGGCCGACGAACAGGTGCCGAGCACCCTGATGCACGCCCTGGCCACCAGCCTGATGATGGGCGGCGGAGCGATGCGCAGTCAGGGGAACGCCTTAGCCGGCGAGAATATCTTCAAGTTCCAGTCCGACGTGATCCACGAAGTGGCCCGGATGGGGTCGTGCGTCATCGTGGGCCGCTGCGCCGACTACATCCTGCGCAACGAACCCCTCTGCATCAGCACCTTCATCTACGCCTCCGAGGCCGACCGCATCGACCGGATCATGCGCTGCCACGGCGCACGGAGTCCGAAAGAGGCGATCGACATGATGCGCAAGATCGACAAGAAACGCGCCGCCTACTACGACTTCTACACCGACAAATCATGGGGCGCGGCGACCTCGTACGACCTTTGTATAGACTCCTCGGTCTTGGGGATCGACCGGACGGCAGAAATCCTGCGGAGCTATACCGAACAACGGATCGCTATCGCCGCCGCTCAGTCGGAACGGCCGAAACAGGAACCGGAACGGTGACCGGCTCCCACTCCACCAACTCGCCCCGCAGCGGCCTCCAATCCTCGTCCACCTCAGGCAAACCCTCCACCCGGGCCGACCGATTCGCCGAGAGCGGCAGACACTCCATCTCCCACGGCAGCCGATACTGCGCCCCGTTCGCACCCAACCGGTCGCGCCACTCGCGACACAGCCGATAACGCGTCATATTGTGCGTCAGGTATCCCAGCTTCAGCACCTCGCCCATCCGCGGAATCATCTTCAGCTTCATCTTATAACACTTGTAGTGCGTCATATAGCCCAGGTAGGAGTTCATCGCCGCCTGCATATAGACCAGAAACGTCCGTGACGGCCTCGGATGCGTCCGGATATAGGCATTCATCGACATCAGCAACGCGCTGAAATGGTTGCGCGTCCGGTTGACCATGTACCGGCGGTACGGTTTCACCACCGCCCCGAGGAACGTCACCCCCTTCGAAATCTCCTGCAGATAAATTTTCTTCGGGTGCAGCGTCAGCCCCAGATGCTCCTTCAGGTAGGCGTCGATCTCGCGGATATGCCTCTTCAGCAACTCCTTGTCCCGATGGATGATATAGAAATCGTCCACATACCGTCCGTAATGCCGGTGCCCCAGCCGCCGTTTGACGAAGTGGTCGAAATCGTTCAGGTAGATATTGCTGAAAAGCTGCGACGTCAGGTTCCCGATCGGCAGTCCGCACCCCTTCGGTGAGGTAAAGAGGCTCTTGCTCCTCGGCAGGTCGGCCCACTTCGACCGGCTCCCCCGGATGATGCAATTCTCCGTCGGATCATTGAAAACGATCTCGCGCAACAGAAAGAAAATCAGATCGTAATCCAGCAACTCATTCCACGGTTTTCCCTTGTGCGACCGCCGCGGGCCCATCTTCCGCATCACCCGTTCGATCGTCTCGTACATAATCCGGCGGTCGATATTCATAAAATAGCCCTGAATATCGAGTTTCAGCACATAGCACCGCTCCCGATAGTTGTCCGAACACGACCGGATATGATGTTCCAGCCGCTCGATGCCGTAGAGCGTCCCCTTGTTCTTGAGACACGAATAGCTGTCGGCAATGAACGTCCGCTCGAACATCGGCGAGATGTAGTTGTACAACAGATGGTGCACGACCCGGTCGCGGAAATCGGCCGCAAAGATCTCCCGTTTGACCGGATGCTCCACCATGAAACAGACACTCGGCCCCACCCTGTACTCCCGATTGCGAATCTGATTGTAGAGCTCGATCAGATTGGCCTCCAGATCCATCTCGAACCGCAACTGATTGCGCGTATTGCGTTTATGCTTCCGCGCATCGAAATAGGCCCGGAAAAGGTCTTCGAGCAACGTATCCGGCCGGTCACCGGACAAACTCTTTTCTCTATTTTTTTCCATAATAATTTTATATCCATTCCTATTTCCCTCCCCTCCCGCCGCTCTGCGCCGTAAAAAAGAGAAACAGGAGGAGGGCGATAAATGCTGAGAGGCAACGCAACAGAAAACCGTTGGCACGGTTGTTCGAGTTGCCGGGCTGAGCCGCATTCATCACGAAGCGCAGATAAACGCCGTTCGTCCCATTAGCCGAAGCCGACCAGACGGAACCCTCGTTGCCGACGTTGTTCAGCGCGCCCGAGGTGTTGTTACGGAAGCCCGGGGCCTCATCCGGATTAGCAGCCGCTCGTCGATACACACCGGAGGTCGCCGACAAGCCTGAACTCCGGCGATGCCATAGGATAGCTGACCGTTCGGTCAGCGGACTGCTGAATTTATCGTTCGCTCTGCCGCCCGCTCCTGACGACCGGCACTCCGGAACCCCTGTTTCTCTTCCTTCGAGTTTTGCCTCGCCCCTCCGTTTATTCCGAGAGGCAACGCAACTGAAAACCGTAGGCGCGGCTGTCCGAGCGACTGGCGGTGAGGCTCTGCGAATAGAAATTCAAGTCCAGGCCACCGATACCGCCCGTAGCGGAAGACCAGCTGTATCCACTGTAGCCGCCGCGCCTTATTATACCCTCATAGCCCGTACGACCGTAGTCGCGGTAGCCCGGGGCGGAGCGCGTTCCGTTTATTCCGAGAGGCAACGCAACTGAAAACCGTGGCCGCGATTGTGCGCGCGGCTGGGGTAGAGGCTCTGCGTGTCGAAGTCCAAATACCGCACCGCGACGGCGCCCGTCACCGGCGTACACGACCAACTGTACCCGCCGTAGCCGACGTTCATCAGACTGCCTAACCGCCCACCGTTGCCTGCGTCACGGAAGCCCGGGGCGGGGACTTTCCGTTTATTCCGAGAGGCAACGCAACTGAAAACCGTTGGCGCGACCGCTCGCGTAGCTGGGATTGAGCCACGCCACGTGGAAATCCAAGTTCATGCCACCGGTATCGCTGACCGCCGAAGACCAGCTGTACCCGTTGTAGCCGATGTCCCTTGCTATGCCCTTCCAGCCCGTACGACCGAAGTCGCGGTAGCCCGGGGCGGGATTTTCATCATCGACACACTCACCCACCCTGAAATAACCACCTCCGATTTCTTCTGAATATTTTCACAAATCAATCCGAAATAAAGAACGAAAAATACAAAAAAGCAGGATGCCGGTAAATACTGAGAGGCAACGCAGCTGACGACCGTTGGCACGGTTGTTCGTGTTGCTGGGATCGAGATCCTGCGTGTTGAACCACAAGAACCGCCCGTTGATACCGCTCACCGCAGACGACCAGCTATAGCCGTTGTTGCCGACGCCGCCCGGTGCGCCCGAGGTGTTGTTGCGGTAGCCCGGGGCAGCCTGTCGAATCGAGCAACCACTCCCCCAGACCCTTCCGGCAATCCAAAGCCGAGAGAATCATCGACTTAACTAATCCGTCCATACAACGAACCAGTAGGTTGCTGAATTTACCCTTCACCCTGCCGGCCCCTCCTGTTCGGAAGAACCGACACTCCGGAACGCATCCTGCCCGTCTCCGAATCGTCGCACACCGCGACCCGCTACCCCAAAAAGGACGCGACGTTCGGGTAAATGCTGAGAGGCAACGCAACTGAAAACCGTAGGCGCGGTTGTTCGCGTTGCTGGGATTGAGCCACGTCACGTGGAAATTCAAGTTCATGCCATTGGTACCGCTGACCGTCGAAGACCAGCTGTAACCGTTGTTGCCGACGTTGTTCAGCGCGCCCGTATCCCGATGGCGATAGCCCGGGGCGTCCTCATCCAATCTCGCGACCACTCGATTCGCCGGGTTTGCGGAACAAGCATCCGCCCACCCGATGTACGACAATCTCGATCCGAATCCCCGTACCCATAACTAATCGTCCCCGCCCCCGATCAGTGAGTCGCTGAATTTACCCCACCCTCTGCCGCCGGCCGTGACCGACAGACACTCCGGGAACGTCCGTCCTGTAAATACGCTCCTGTCCCCTCCGCCCGGAGAGAGCCGCGAACCGATAAATGCTGAGAGGCAACGCAACAGAAAACCGTTCCCGCGATTGTTCGCATTCGAAGGATTCATGTTCGTCGCATTGAATACCAGCCGCCAGGCGTTCGTGCTACCGTCGGGCACCGACGCAGACCAGACCGTACCCTCGTTGCCGACGTTACGCTGCACGCCATCCGCGTGATTGCGGTAGCCCGGGGCGGGCGACAAGCACCATAGCCGAACCGTAACTATTCCCGATCACCTCCTCCCCGGCTCTACGGAACAGGAGGTCATTGCCATAACTAACGACACACGCCATCAGTAAGTTACTGAATTTATCGTCCACCCTGTCGAGCCACCGCAGCCACCCGACACTCCGGGACTACCCGCAGGCAGGCCCCCGGCTTCGCCGACGGACGGAACAGGAAAAAACGCACATCCGACTTCCCCCTCCGCTCCTTTTCCCGACGACCGGCAATAAATGCTGAGAGGCAACGCAACTGAAGACCGTAGGCGCGGTTGTTCGCGTTGCTGGGATTGAGGTTCGTCACGTTGAAATTCAAGTACACCCCGTTGCTGCCGCTCACCGACGACGAGTAGCTGAACCCGTTGTTGCCGACGTTGCTCAGCCCGCCATTGGCTCTCTCGCGGAAGCCCGGGGCGGGAACCGCGCATAGCCCTGATTCGGAAAGGCAGTCACTGGAATATTCGTTCCGCCCACACAATCGGCACGAAACGAAGATGCGAATAACTAAACTTTCAGTAGACTGCTGAATTTATCGTTCACCCTGCCCGCCGGCCATCGAACCCGACAACCGGCCGGACACTCCGGAACCCACCGGGGCCCGATCGTCCGGAACCGCCCCCGCACACCACCGGATGTGCAAGACCAAACCATCAAAGAACCCGTCCCCGCCTCGCACCCCGCCGCTACGACTTGACCACCACGGCCTGCCGTTCGAGTTTCGCCTTTTCGGAATACCTCTGCCAGGCCTGCAACTGTTTCGAGATCGACTCCGTATGCGTGCAGACCACCGCGAACTGTTTGACCGATATCTGCTTGAGGTCTGTCAGCATGCGACACATCAGCTTGATTGTCACCACCCGTTCCCTCGCCTGCCGGATATCCGCCACCCGTTCTTCCTTCGCCCCGTTGGCCCGATAGATACAGAGACACAACTCGATGATATTGTCTTTCAACTTTTCGGCCAACGTGTACCGATAATCGCGTTTGATATTCGGAGTGAACTGAAAGACATAGAGCAACAGATCGTAAGCCGCCTTGAAGACCTCCAGATTATCATAGATTGCCATTGAGTTGTTTTTTAAGAGACGACACAAAAAGAAGACATTCCAGCGGAGTGGCATTTTCGACGCTGAAGTTGCGCAAGTCACGCAACACCGCTTCGACCACCGATGCCCGGCTCTCCGCACCGACCGGCGGAGAGACCGCCCTTAGAGATATCGGCGGTTCGCTACTTCCGGCGGTCGGCGGCGGAATCATCAGAGAGGCAGCCGGTGCACGCGTTTCCAGCATACGGGGTGCGATCAGCGGAATCGCCTCTTTCCACCGGGCATAGACCGACGGATCGATCGTTCCGCCATCGAGCACCAGCATTCCGTAAGGGCCGGCCTGTACCGGTCGATCTCCCAGCACCCTCGCCCGCGAGGTATCCGGAAATCCCAACGAGACGATTTCCGTATCGAGATACTTGACAAACCGTTTGGTGATTTTGTAACGCGAGATTCGCCGCACGAATGCGAAGGCCGAGCGTTCATAAGCTTTCCAGAAGACGCCTTCGGGATAGAGGTATATCCGATCCGTGTTGCAGTTTTCGGCCGCAATGATTTCCTGTAAAGTCATCGAAAGAATAATTTTTTGAATGAGTCAAAATATCGCATGACACAATCGCCAGCCATACGATCCGATAGGTATAACAGCAAGAAAAGCGGGAGGCCACCCCCCAGTAAAAGCCTTTTCGATTCGATTCCGTCCGCCCCAGATCCATGAACCGGACTGTATTTTCCTACTTTAAATGTCTAAAACTTATATACTTTTATGGGTAAAACCGAAAAACTCACCTGTAAATTTTCTACGGTTCATTTCTCCGCACAAATCACTCTATTTTTCAGAGTAATTCATTTTTCTTGTCGAATATGAGTTTCACATGTTCAAAGACAAATTTAAGAATTATCCCAAAATAACAAAATACCATTCAAAAAATAATTCGCCCTTTCACCCTCATCCTACCGACATAATCGCCCCGGGCCACCGCGGCGCAGGCAACAATGGGCGATTCGGAGGGCTGATGCATGCCGGATTCAGCGGATTTAGTTACTCGCGTTCGGTGAGCGGTAGCTACGGGGTCTATCTGGTCTTCCACATGACATACCTCGCTGGCACTACGGATGGACACGGCCGCGGTCTTCAGTTGCGTTGCCTCTCGGAATAAACGGTGCGTGCCGCACTCCCAACTGGCAGCCTCTACCCTATTAGGCCGACACAGCCATTCGCCCACCGCGGGCACGTGGGGCCTGCCCGGCCTGAGGGCAATCGATACTCGACCGCGCGCCACGCCTTAAGAAGAGATTCAACTATTTTGGCGCAAGCCGAAATAGAATGAATCGCGCAGGCGCGCGGAACAAGTTCGTTTATCCGATAAGCGTCGGGCGGCTGTCAGTCTCGGGAAACAATATAGGCTCCGCGCCGTAACGCGAACGCGTTGGCCGCGGGGGCCCCTACTTTCTACTA
>NZ_CAJTMN010000081.1 GCF_910577125.1 uncultured Rikenella sp. | reverse complement strand
ACACAGCCATTTGCCCACCGCGGGCACGCGGGGCCTGCCCGGCCCGAGGGCAGTTCTATCCGGTTGGGGTAGAGGCGGCCCTGTCGGAGTGCCCGAAGGCACCGCGCGCCGTCGCCTTAACTGGAAAATCATTCAAAAGCGGGTTACGCTTTTGAATATGATTTTCCAAGGCGCGCGGAAAAAGCCCAATCGGCCTAACGTCGTTCGGCTGTCAACGTCGAGGTGATTAGTTTACCTCTTCTCTCTGTTCCGCTTAGGCCGCGGAGGCCCCTACTTTCTACTATGTGGTAGAAAGTAGGCAAAGAGCACATTCAAGGGGGACTCGCATCCCCCTTGAAAATCCCCCGACTCTTTATTGAAAATCGCAGCCGTCTCGCTTCATGCCGTATCCTGCGACCCGCAGGGGCGCGCGGGCCGGACGCCTCCCCTCGGGAGGCCCGCAACACGCCGCTCGCGCGTCGAGAATTGCGGCACCTCCCGGGCCCCGGCCCGCTTCCAACTTCTCCCAACCCACAACCCAATTCTCCGCCCGTTCGTCCTCGGGCGCGCCCCCCGGCGCCCGCCTGTGGCGTTCGCTGCGCTCCGAGGCCGGCGATTCTGCGAATCGCGCTACTCGCTCTCAGCCCCGTGTCCGCCTCACTGCGGCTCCGCTGTCGCTCCGCCGCGTTTCGCGCGCCAGGCGATTCAACTGTTTCGGCGATAAACCGAAACAGTTGAATCGCCTCCTAAGGCGTCGGCGCGCGGTGCCTTCGGGCACTCCGAAATGGCAGCCTCTACCCCAACTGGACGGGACTGCCCTGCGCGGGCGGCGGCCGAGTGACCTCGGCGGGACGGAGCGATACTGCGTATCGCTTACCGGTTCACTGCACCCAGTTCTTTGTCGCGCGCCATGACGCGAATGTGTCGGCCGGGTAGGCCCCAAGTCTCTCCTAAACACAAAGAAACGGGTATTGCAGCATGAAACGACATGCCGCAATACCCGTTTCTTATAACTATATAAGGATTAAATGGATAGGCTATCCCCTACCCTCCCAAAACTACTTCTGAACCATGTCCGACGGATCGCGCATCACCATGCTCTTGGCAATCCGCAACTTCACGCCGTTGTCCACCTCGACCAGCACGCTCTCTTCGTTCACCTCTTTCACGGTGCCGTAAATCCCGCCGGCGGTCACCACTTTCGTACCGTTTTCCAACGAATTGCGGAATTTGTTCAACTCTTTCTGTCGTTTCTGCTGCGGACGGATCATAAAGAAGTACATCACGGCGAAAAGCAGAACCATCATAATCAGGAACGAGTAGTTTCCACCGCCTTCTCCCCCTTGGGGCGCCTGAAGCAGGATTGTGTTGAGTGTCATGTTGTCTATTGAATTGAGTTAATTTTCAGGTTCGGTAAGGTGCTTTTTACTAAACGCAAAAAACGGGCCGTTTCGTATGTTGCGCAAGCTGTTTTATTCTCCCGCACTTTTCAAGGTCACTTCGCCGTCCAGATAAATCGTGGCGCACTGCCGCTCTGCGGTGATGATTTCGATCGATTTGAACTGCTGTCCGAGCCGTCCGCGGCTGTCGAACCGCCAGGTCATCAGGATGGTGTCTCCCGGAGCAATCGGCGCGGGGTCGTAATCGGCCGTGGTGCAGCCGCAGCCGGTAATCACCTGGACGATGACCAGAGGCCGTTCCGAAACATTCGCCACGCGGAACCGTCCTTCGAGCACCTCGCCTTCGGCCATGCGCCCCATCCGGATGGTATCATAGCTGCGCGCCGGCTCTCCTCCGCCGTCCCCTGCGATCGGAAGCCGGACGGTCAGCAGGCCGGCCGTATCCTTCGCTGCGAGGTCTGTGCCGCCGCCCGAAGATGCCCCGCCGCAACCGATCAGCGCAAAACCGCACATGCTTACGAAAAGACAAATGAAAAAATGACGCATAAATATCGCTATATACAACGAGTAATTACTGTCCCTTATTCCCCCCGGCGCGGACAACGGTCTTGTCGATCAAGCCGCGCCCCTGTTTGGCGATTTTCCCCTCCTGGGTCAACTGGACGACGGCTTTGTCGAGTATGCCGTTGACAAAAACGCTACTGCCCGGGGTGGAATAATATTTCGAGATTTCGATAAATTCGTCTAAGGTCACCTTGACGGGAATGGTCGGAAACTGAACGAGTTCGGTCATGGCGGCGAGCATAATGATCTTGTCCATGAAGGCGATCCGGTCGAAGTCCCAGTTGCGGGTAAAGCGGTCGATGTAGCCGAAGTACTCTTCGTGGTTCAGGAGCGCTTTGCGGAACAAGGTCTCGACGTACTGTTCGTCTTCCTCGTTCTTGTACATGGGCATGATTTCCGGATCGGCCGAGGTCTCGTTCAGGAAGCCGATGGTGCGGATGGCGAGGCCGAGGCAGTAGGAGAGGTCGTCGACCCAAAAGAGGGAGCTCTCTTCCAGCGCCTCTTCGAGGTATTCGTTGTCTTCGATCTGGGTGGAGAGGAAATCGATGACGAGTTTCCGGTCGGCGGCAAAGGCCTCTTTCTCGTCTCCCGGCACGGGTGCCTCCATGTACCGTTTATAATACGGTGCGGCGATCATGTCCTGATAGAGGCGTTTGATCACGGCTTCCTGTCCCCGCCAAGATGCTTTGCACCGGGTCATGGCATCTCCCAGCACGGAGCTGTCTTCGATGATCCGCACGACGCGGTTTTCGACGAACCGCAAATTAGGGTGCAGGTCTTCGTCGGTGGGCATGAGTTTGGCGCGGTTGATTTCGATCCGTTCGCGCGCGACGCGGGCCACTTCGCCGATCAGGGCGACGAGCATGAGGTAGAGTTCGTAACTTTTCCGGATGGCGGTGTCGAGTTCTTTCTCGGAACGGGGAATGGATTCGGCGCCGGATTGGAAGTAGCTGTATAACGCTTTGACGGTTTTGATTCGAAGCAGTCGGCGACTCAGCATAGGGAACGGTGTGGTGGGGGGAGAATGAAAGGTGGGTGGCCCGGGGCGGGAGAAAAACGAGCGGTTAATATTCGTCTTCGTTGAAGAAGAAGTCGTCTTTGCTGGGGTAGTCGGGCCAGATGTCTTCGATGCTTTCGTATATCTCGCCTTCGTCTTCGATCTCCTGCAGGTTTTCGATCACTTCCAACGGGGCGCCGGAACGGATGGCGTAGTCGATCAGCTCATCTTTGGTGGCAGGCCACGGCGCATCTTCGAGTTTGGATGCCAGTTCGAGTGTCCAGTACATAGTCTGTTCGGGTGTTTGATGGTCTCAACAACAGAATCGGAAACTCGGCGCGGTCAGGTTTCGGCAGATGCCTGGCGTCGAGGTCTGCAAAGGTAATAATTTTCGGTGATTACCTGCAAATTTCCGTCTCTTTCGTCGGCAGGGGTCGTTTGTCGCGGGCGGAAGGGGTCGCCTGTGGATCGCCCCGGGCTACCGCGGTCACGCGGATGGCAAACTGGTAGGCGTTGATAACGGCGGGTTCAGCTACTCGTCGTCAGTAAGCGGAAGCAACGGGGTGTACTTGAATTTCAACGTGACGAGCCTCCATCCCAGCAACGCGCACAATCGCGGCCACGGTCTTCAGTTGCGTTGCCTCTCGGAATAAACGGGGCTGGCTGTCTTAGCGATGCGCAAGCATCGCTCCGTCCCGCCGGGGTCACCCGGACGCCGCCCGCGCAGGGCAGTTCCGTCCGGTTCGGAGCTCGACCGCGCGCCACGCCTTAATAGGAAAATCATTCAAAAGCGTGGTGCGCTTTTGAATAAGATTTTCCAAGGCGCGCGACACAAAGAGAACCCCGCCCCGGGCTTCCGCGATGCAGGCAACAACGGGCGATTAGGAGTCCTGATGGGCATCGGCTACTGCGGATTTAGCCGATCTTCCGCCACGAATGAAAGGAGTGGACTAAACTTACATTTCAATTCGCAAAACCTCTATACTAGCGGATCGGACTACCGTGGCCACGGTTTTCAGTTGCGTTGCCTCTCGGAATAAACGGAGCCGGGCGCAGAGCCACGTGGGCCGAAAATCCATCGCAGTTCGGCGCCAGCAGAGGGCGCAACGAGCTCCGTCGAGTTGCAGCCCGCCGCCGGGGGTGGCGACGGACTGCGCGACCCGAAGGGTCGCACAGCACTCAGCCCAATCCTCGGCCCAATTCTCCACCCCATTCGGCCTTGTTTCTTTTCCCGCGCGCTGGCGGAAATCTTATCCAAACGCGCGAGAGCGCGTTTGGATGATTTCCTACTTCAGCGGTCGCGCGCGGGTTTTATTTCTCATCCTTTGTCGCGCGCCTTTGGGAAATCCAGTCAAAACTCGCAAGCGAGTTTTGACGATTTCCCTATTAAGGCGTGGCGCGCGGTGCCTTCGGGCACTCCGACAGGGCCGCCTCTACCCTAACTGGCTGGAACTGCCCTCGGGCCGGGCGGGCCCCACGTCCCGTGGACGGGAAATGCTGCGCATTTCCACTTTGCTGCTCTGCCCAAATCTTCGCACCGTTCTCTGTTCGCGCGCCTTGGGGCACTCTGAAAGGGCCGCCTCTACCCTAACAGGATGGAACTGCCCTCGGGCCGGGCAGGCCCCACGTCCCGTGGACGGGAAATGCTGCGCATTTCCACTTTGCTGCTCTGCCCAAATCTTCGCACCGTTCGCTGTTCGCGCGCCTTGGGAAATCCAGTCAAAACTCGCAAGCGAGTTTTGACGATTTCCCTTTTAAGGCGTGGCGCGCGGTTGCTTGAAAGTAATAACGGCCGCGCGCCACGACGCGAACGCGTCGGCCAAGCGAGCCCCACTTAGTAAGGCAGAAAGAACCCTAACAAAACACCCAACGGGTGCGGGGACAGGCGAAACTGCGTTTCGCTTACGGGTTTGCTGTACCCAACTCTTTGCGCGCGCCGAGGTTCCTGCACTCAATAAAAATTCGGTTTCGACCTGCAAAGGGCAGATCGAAACCGAATGCAACTTTTTTAACCTACTTTCAGATTCGAGCGAAGCCCGAATCCGTCGTCAGGCGTCGATCTTGGCGTACCGGGCGTTCCGCTCGATGAACTCGCGGCGAGGCGGCACGTCGTCTCCCATCAGCATCGAGAAAATCCGATCGGCTTCCGCCGCATTCTCGATGGTCACCTGACGCAGTGTCCGGCCCGCCGGATTCATCGTGGTCTCCCACAGCTGCTCGGCATCCATCTCACCCAACCCTTTATATCGCTGGACATGAACGCCTTTGCTCCCGAACTCTTCGACTGTCGCCAGACGCTGCTCTTCGCTCCAGCAATACTGCTGCTTCTGCCCCTTCTTCACCAAGTAGAGCGGCGGAGTGGCGATATAGAGGTGCCCTTTCTGGATAATGTCCGGCATGCGGCGGAAGAAGAAGGTCATAATCAATGTCGCAATGTGGCTCCCGTCCACGTCGGCATCGGTCATGATAATTACCTTACCATATCGCAATCCACTCAAATTAAGAGCCTTACTATCCTCCTCCGTTCCAACCCTAACGCCCAGCGCGTTGAAGATGTTCCTGATCTCCTCGCTGTCGTACATCTTGTGGTCGGTGGCCTTTTCGACGTTCAGAATCTTACCGCGCAGCGGCAGAATGGCCTGAAAAGCACGATCCCGCCCCTGCTTGGCCGTCCCGCCTGCGGAGTCCCCTTCGACCAGGAAGATTTCGGTTTGTTCCATGTCCCGCGACGAGCAATCCGCCAGCTTTCCCGGCAGCCCCGACCCCGAGAGCACCGTCTTCCGCTGCACCAGGTCCCGCGCCTTGCGCGCCGCCGTCCGCGCCGTAGCCGCCAGAATCACCTTTTGCACAATCGCTTTGGCATCCTTCGGATTCTCTTCCAGATAGTTGGTCAGCGCGGCCGAAACGGCGTTGTCCACCGCCCCCGCCACCTCGGAGTTCCCGAGTTTGGTCTTGGTCTGCCCTTCGAACTGCGGTTCGGCGACCTTGACCGAGATGATCGCGGTCAGCCCTTCGCGGAAGTCGTCGCCGTTGATCTCGAACTTGAGTTTCGAGAGCATGCCGCTCTCATCCGCATACTTTTTCAAGGTTCTGGTCAGCCCGCGCCGGAAACCCGTCAGGTGCGTCCCCCCTTCGATGGTGTTGATGTTGTTGACGTAGGTGTGGACGTTCTCGCTGAAGCCCGTGTTGTACTGCAAGGCTACCTCGATCGGCACCCCGTCGCGCTCGCCGACGATGTGGATGGTGTGTTCGATCAGCGGTTCGCGCGTCCCGTCGAGGAACTTGACGAACTCCTTGAGCCCCTCCTGCGAGTAGTAGTTGTCGTGGCGGTATTCGCCCGTCTCTTCGTCCTTTTCGCGTTTGTCGGTGATGTTGAGCCGAATCCCTTTATTGAGATAAGCCAGCTCGCGCAGCCGCGAGTTCAGGGTGTCGTAGTTATAGGTCGTGGTCTGGGTAAAAATCTCGCCATCGGGTTTGAACGTAATGGTCGTCCCGGTGCGATCCGTGGTTCCGATCACTTCGATATCGCCCTGTGGCACCCCTTTGCAGAAGTGCTGCCGGAAGATTTTCCCCTGCCGGTGCACAACGGCTTCGAGGTCGGTCGACAAGGCGTTGACGCACGATACCCCCACGCCGTGCAGCCCCCCGGAAACTTTGTAGGAGCCTTTGTCGAACTTCCCGCCGGCGTGCAAGACGGTGAGCACCACCTCCAAAGCGGATTTCTTCTCCTTGGGGTGGTAGTCGGTCGGAATCCCGCGCCCGTCGTCGCTCACGGTGATCGAGTTGTCCTCGTTGATGGTCACGTCGATGGTGGTGCAATATCCGGCCATCGCTTCGTCGATGGAGTTGTCCACCACTTCGTAGACCAAATGGTGGAGACCTTTCTCACCGGTATCGCCGATGTACATCGACGGCCGCTTGCGCACCGCCTCCAGCCCCTCGAGCACCTGGATGCTGCTGGCCGAGTATTCTCCGTTGTTCTGTGTCTTTACTTCTTCTTCGCTCATATGCGCGTATGCTTTTTCTCGGTAACCTGCAAATATACGGTTTTTCCGGGACGTGTGCAACCCGTGCGGGCCCGGCCGATGTTTCGCGCAAAAGAGAAACCGTCCTCCCGCTACAAGCCGGCGGGCCGGTCGGCGGGATCGATCCGGTCGGCGGAGAGCCGGCCGTTCGCGACCAGCCGCCGCACAACGTGGTCGTACATCCCGTCGGCGGTGGGCGAAATCCCGGCTTCGGGGCCGCCGGCGCTGTGACGCAGGAGGTATTCGATGCAGTATTCGGTGTTATACATCGTGAAGCTCCACGTGGGATCGGTCTCGGCGGCCATCCCGACGCCGGGGCGCAGGGCCAAATAAAAACCGCTGAGGGTGGGTTCGAGGGTTATGCCCGAGAGCAGACTATCGACCTGGGCCAATCGCTCGGCACGCCGGGCGGAGGTGTAGTAGAGGACGACTTTGTCGTTCTTTTCGGTGTCGTTCAGCGGGCCGGCGGCGGTGGCGAGCAGCACTTTGAAGGCGAGGGTGCGGTCGGCGACGAGGCGCAGGGCATCGACGAAGGCGAAGGCGTCGGCCTGGGTTCGAACGTTGAGAATCAACCGTTCGTCGTAGGGGACGGTGTCGTTGTAGCAGATCAGATAGCCGGGGCTGTCCTGAAATTCGACACGGCTCCAATGGCCGGCGGCGGTGCAGGCGGCGATATAGGCCGAGGGGTCGATGAGCGGGCCGGCGGCGTAGGCGGAAGAGGGAGAGTTCCCGAGCAGAAAATAGATCGAATCGAAAAGCGGATCCTGTGCATCGATCAGGGCGAGATAGGTGTGCAGGTCGTCGATGGGGTTGCGGAGCGAGGCGACGAGGGCGATGGTCTGAGGGTCATAAGTCTGCGGGTCGAGCGGGGTCTGGCGCAGGGTGTCGAACGACTGAATGAGGTCTCCGACGAGCCGGTCGCGATCGGGCAAAGCGATCACCTGCTCCAAAATCGGCAGGGTGTGGGCTTTGAGTGGGTAGCTCATGGCTGGCGTGTTTGGAAATGAGACTTCCCGCACTTAAGGGCGGCGGGTGTCGGCCCGTGTGTAAGCTTACACGGGCAAAGGGAGCTCATTTCCAGCCGAAAAGCCACTTTTTTCCGAAGGGCGGCGGGGTGTTTGCCGAGGGGTCACTCTTCCCGGGCGGTGTACCACGAGGCGTAGGTGAGGTAGTGCTCGGCGTTCAAATGAATCATGCGGTGCTGCTCTTCGGGGGTCAGGGTTTTGACTTTCCGGGCGGGCACGCCGGCGTAGACGCATCCGGGTTCGCACTCCTGTCCGCTCAGCACGAGGGCGCCGGCGGCGACGATGGTGCCGCTGTGCACGACGGCGTTGTCGAGCAGGGTGGAGCCCATCCCGATCAGGCAGTCGTGTTCGACGCGGGCGCCGTGGACGACGGCGTTGTGTCCGACGGAGACGTCGTCGCCGATCTCGACGACGGAGCGTTTGTGCAGGGTGTGGAGCACGGCGCCGTCCTGGATATTGACGCGGTTGCCGATCCGAATGGGGTTGACGTCGCCGCGCAGGACGGCTCCGTACCAGACGGAACAGTGGTCGCCGAGGGTGACGTCACCGATCAGGACGGCGGTCTCGGCCAGAAAGCAGTTTTTCCCGAATTGCGGGGTGATTCCGTTCAGGGGGCGAATCAGGGCCATATGTATTTGTTTAAGGTAAATTGTTCGGGTCTCCGAGGTAGAGCCGGGGTATAGGGCAGACACAGTCGGCAAGAGGCACACCCCGTTTATTCCGAGAGGCAACGCAACTGAAAACCGAAGCCGCGGCTGAGTGCAAAGGTCGGTTGAGTCGCATAAGATACGAAACGTAAGTACACACTATTGACACCGCTGACGGTGGACGACCAGCTGTTCCCCTCGTTGCCGGCGTAGTTCAACATCCCATCGCCGTTGCCGCGGTAGCCCGGGGCGGGTCGTCGGGCATTTTACTGGCCGGGGCTACCCCAAATTTTCTGAGACTGTCTTAGCGAAACGCAGTTTCGCTCTGTCCCGCCGGGGTCACCCGGACGCCGCCCGCGTAGGGCAGTTCCGTCCGGTTCAAAGCTCGACAAGTCGCCCGCCTAAAAGGGCATATTCTGTTGGTTGGCACTTGGCCAACCAACGAGAATTGCCGCGGGC
>NZ_CAJTMN010000080.1 GCF_910577125.1 uncultured Rikenella sp. | reverse complement strand
AAGGTAACCACCTCGGGCACGGGAACCCCGCTTGCCTGGTACCCCGCCCCGGGCTTCCGCGAGAGAGCCAATGGCGGGCTGAGCAGCGTCGGCAACAACGGGTTCAGCTACTCGTCGTCGGTGAGCGGCAGCAACGGGGTGTACTTGCATTTCGGCGTGACGTACCTCCATCCCAGCAGCGCGTACCGCCGCGGCTACGGTCTTCAGTTGCGTTGCCTCTCGGAATAAACGGAAGCCTCGACTGATTGGGGGACCTTCGAACCCGGGCTGGTGGTGGGAACCCCGCTTGCCTGGTACCCCGCCCCGGGCTACCGCGGCGCAGGAAACAACGGACACTCGGGCGATTTGCTAACTGTCGGCGGGAATGGATATAACTGGTCATCCAAAACCAACGGAACGAACGGCATGTTTTTAGGTTTCGACATGCAAAGCCTCCATCCCTGTTTTGCAAGCAGCCCGGGTCGCGGTCTTCCGTTGCGTTGCCTCTCGGAATAAACGGAAGCCTCGACTGATTGGGAACTTCGAACCCGGGCTGGTGGTGGGAACCCCGCTTGCCTGGTACCCCGCCCCGGGCTACCGCGGCTACGGCGAGGGCGCGTTGTGGCACGTCGGCAACTACGGGTTCAGCTGGTCTTCCGCCACGAGCGGCATCTACGGCCTGGACTTGGGTTTCAGTTCGCAGTACTTCGGCACCAGCGGCTCGGACTATCGCTCCCACGGTTTTCTGTTGCGTTGCCTCTCGGAATAAACGGAAGAGAAGAGAAATACAGATTGAAGGGAGCAGATCAAAATCTGAAGCAAAAGTCGTTTGTAAACCGGATTTCTGTTCCGCGAAAAAAGAGATATAACTTGAAAACAGATAAAATCATTGTGGCCGGCCCCTGCAGCGCCGAAAGTCGCGAACAGGTGCTCCGCACAGCGGAAGGGCTTGTCGGACAGGGTGTTGCTGTCTATCGGGCCGGATTGTGGAAGCCCAGAACCCGTCCCGGAGGTTTCGAAGGCGTCGGCGAAGAGGGCATCGAGTGGCTGACCGAAGTGCGGAACACCTATGGGATGCGGGTGGCCACCGAACTGCCCGGCGCCGGCAGCGTGGAGCCCTTGCTGCGCAGCGGGATCGATATCTTGTGGATCGGTGCCCGGACAGTCACCAATCCGTTCGACATGCAACAGATCGCCGATGCGTTGCGAGGATGCGCCGTCGACGTGTACGTCAAGAACTCGATCGCCCCCGACGCAGCCTTGTGGCTCGGCGCGATCGAACGTTTGGAACGGGCCGGTATACAGGGGCGGATCGTCGCCATCCATCGCGGTTTTTGCACCGGACAGCGGGACGTGCTGCGTAACGATCCGTTGTGGCGGATTCCGCTCTGGTTGCGCGAACAGCGGCCCGACCTGTCCATCGTGTGCGACCCGAGCCACATCGCCGGTCGGGCCGATCTGGTGCCCGTCGTGGCACGCACCGCCATGGTGCTGGGACTCGACGGGCTGTTCATCGAATCCCACTGCGATCCGAAGTGTGCGCTGACCGACGCAGCCCAGCAACTGACTCCCGGAGAGGTCGGAAAACTGCTTCGGGAACTCGAACTCGGCCCGGGCCGATAAATCGTTGTGTATGAAAAAGATCCTTCGAATACTCTGTTCCTATCCGGCTATGGCGCTACTGCTCGCGGTGTATGCCGTGTCGCTGGCCGTCGCCACCTTTGTCGAGCATCGTTACGGGACCCCCGTCGCGCAGCGGTGGGTCTACCACAATCCCGTTTTTTATCTCCTGCAACTGCTGCTGGCGGTCAATTTCATCGGTATTGCGGTCCGGCAGCGGTGGGTGCCCCAGCGGAAATGGGCCGTGCTGTGCTTCCATGCCGCCTTTGTCGTGATTCTGCTCGGCGCGTTCGTCACCTGGCTGACCGGGCGCGAAGGGGTGATGCACATTCGCGAAGGAGAGAGCTCGGCCGAGCTGCTCGACCCGGCGAATCCGGCTCGGGTGGTCGAACAATTGCCCTTCAGCGTCGAACTCCGCGATTTCCGCCTCGTGCGCTATCCCGGTTCGCACAGCCCCTCGTCGTTCGAGAGCGACGTCGTCGTCCGGCAGTCCGGCTGGCCCGACCGCGAGGCCAATATCTACATGAACAATGTCCTGCACGTGGGGCCTTACCGGCTCTACCAGTCCAGCTACGATCCCGATGAGCGCGGAACCGTGCTGATCGTGAACCGCGACCGGATCGGAACCTGGATGACCTACGGCGGGTACATTCTTCTGATCGGCGGCATGGTCGTGGCCTTGTTCGGACGCCGCTCCCGGTTCCGGACACTCGGGCGGATGCTGAAACAGACCGCCATACCGGTGATCGGGCTGGTGTTTGCGCTCGCCTCGCCGGCCCGGGCACAGGAGCGGGTCGATACGCTGACCCTTTCGCAGCTGGAGGAGCAGACCCGGCGCCAGATGGAGCGGATCGAACAGGAGCATGCCGTCGGGGAGGCTGATCGTCGGGACGCGGGCAGAGTGGCGGTGGATCGTCGGCGCGAGAAGAAGATGGCTCCGATCTATGCCGTCGAATACGCCGTTTCACCCCGGACGGCCCGGGCCTTCGGTCGCCTGATGGTGCAGAGCGGAACGGGGCGCGTGCAGCCGGTGGATACCTATGCGGCCGAATTGTGGAGAAAGATATCGCGGGAAAAACGGTACCGGGAGCTGGATGCCGACCAGGTGTTGCTGGGATTGCTGACCCAGCCGCAGATATGGAGCCGGGTGCCGATGATCGACGTCGGCAGCGAGGCGCTCCTGCGTCAGGCTGGCATCGACGGAGAGCAGGCGGCGGAGGGGCGGCTGGCTTTTATCGACGTGTTGGACGACGAGGGAAACTACATTTTTGCGGACGAGATCGAGCAGGTCTACGCCAAACCGGTGCGCGAGCGGAACAAGTACGACAAGGAGCTGCTCAAACTGGACGAGAAGGTCAATATCCTGAACGCGCTGTTTGCCGGGCGGATGGTGGCGATTTTTCCTCCGGCCTCGGTTTCGGCAGACGGGGCATGGTATGCTCCGGGCGACGATCTGAGCGCGTTTCGGGATCGAGATTCGATGTTCGTCAGCCGGATTTTTCCGTGGTTCGCCACCGAGGCGGCACGGTCGGCCGAGACGGGAGACTGGTCGACCCCTGACGAAATTGTCGGTATGATGGCCACCTATCAGGAGAAAAAAACGGCTGGGCTGGATATCTCGCCGCGGCGGATCGAGGCCGAGATGCTCTATAATCGGCTCGATCTCTTCAAGTGGGCGGGGTTCGGGTATATGGGATTCGGTCTTGCGCTGATGCTGATTACGATGCTCGGCTGGTCGAGGCCGGCCGGAGGCTGGCGCGTGGCGGGGGGAGTCGCGATCGGAGTGATCTGTCTCCTTTTTCTTGCCCAGACGGCGGGAGTGGGGCTCCGGAGGTATATCGCGGGCCGGCCGCCGGTGTCGAACGCCTACGAGTCGATGATTTTCGTGTCGTGGGCGACGGCGATCGCGGGACTGGCTTTCGGCCGCCGGTCAACGATCACGCTGGCGGCGGCGACTTTTCTGTCTGGTGTGCTGATGTTCGTCTCGACGCTCAACTGGATGGATCCCGAGATTACGCCGCTGGTTCCGGTGTTGAAATCGCCGTGGCTGCTGGTGCATGTGGCGGCGATTACGGGGAGTTACGGCTTTTTCGGAATCGGATTTTTGCTGGGTCTGGTTTCGCTGGCGGCGATGGCGTGCCGGACGGAGCGCAATGCGGCGGTGGTCGACCTGCAGGTGCGGCGGTTGACGGCGATCAACGAGATGAGCCTGATTGTCGGTCTGGTGTTGTTGACGGCCGGTACGTTTTTGGGGGCGGTCTGGGCCAATGAGTCGTGGGGGCGCTACTGGGGGTGGGATCCGAAGGAGACCTGGGCCCTGATTACGATGATGGTGTATGCGTTTATCCTGCACGCCCGTTTCGTGCCGGGGCTGCGGCGCGGCGGGGTCTATCTCTTCAACGTGATGAGTGTCATGGGGTTGGGGTCGGTGCTGATGACCTTTTTCGGCGTGAATTACTACCTGAGCGGGATGCACTCCTACGGCGGCGATTCGGCGCCTCCGGCGTTGCATATCATTTGGGTGGCTTACGTGGTGGCGGCGGTCATTGCGGTGCTGGCGTGGCGGAAACGTTAGGGGAGGGGTTCGACTCGAGCGGCTCCCGGGGTGCAGGGGAGTGGAACAGTGGAATTGGGTGGAGTCGGAGCTTGCGAGACCCGACGAGCGCAGCGAGTTGCGGGTCTTCGCGGGGCGAAGCTCCGACCCGCGCGGCTCTTCGAGCTGCAAAAACTCGGCCCAATTCTCCGTCATTCTCCTCGGCGCGGTGCCGCTCGGCCCTCGAAGGTTCCTGTCGATTCGGGCTGCGCGTTTCCCGGGTGGGCCGAAGGCCCAGCGCGCAGGCCCGGCGGTTCGAAGAACCGCAGATACTCTGCCCAATTCTCCACCCATTCGTCCTCGGCGCGCCTCCCCCGCGCCGCTATTGCGTCGCTGCGCCCGAGGCCGGCGATTCCGTAGGAATCGCGCTACGCGCTTTTGACTGCAATCCACCGGTCGGGCTGTGCGTTCACCAAGCGGGTTGAAGCCTCCCGGCTGTAGTTCGGCGCCAGCGGAGAGCTCCATATAGGGTAGAGGCAGCCAGTAAAAGACGCTGTGCATCCCGCCGCTGGCGGCGAACTGCGCGCCCCTGCGGGCCGGTGTCGCTCGGCACTCGAAAGCTGTCCGTGTCTACCCTAAAGGGAATCGCCGGGGGATTTTCAAGGGGGATGTGAGTTCCCTTTGAATGTGCTCTTTGCCTACTTTCTACCACATAGTAGAAAGTAGGGGCCTCGCGGCCAACGCGTTCGCGTTACGGCGCAGAGCCTTTATTATTTTCCCGACATTGACCGTCGCTCGACGTTATAGGGAACACGGGGAAGACCGTCCTTCGTTCGCGCGCCTTGGGAAATCTTGTCAAAATGTGTCAGCACATTTTGACGATTTCCCTCTTAAGGCGTGGCGCGCGGTGCCTTCGGGCATTCCGAGATGGCCGCCTCTACCCTAACAGGATAAGAACTGCCCTGCGCGGGCGGCGGCCGGCCGGGCCCCGCGTCCCGTGGACGGGCGAAACTTACGTTTCGCTGCGGCAGCCTCTGCTCCAATTCTTTGTCCGCGCGCCATGGGAAATCTTGTCAAAACGCCCAGGTACATTTTGACGATTTCCCTTCTAAGGCGGGGCGCGCGGTTGGTTTGAGGGTACTGCGCTCGGGCCGCGCGGGCCCCACGCCCGTGGACGGGCGAAACTTACGTTTCGCTAAGGCAGCCTATACCCCAATTCTTTGTTCGCGCGCCTTGGGAAATCCAGTCAAAACGTGCGAGCACATTTTGACGATTTCCCTCTTAAGGCGTCGGCGCGCGGTTTTTCAGTCGCCCGCAGGAATTTCATCTCGATTTTGCTCACCGCAAAACGAGTGAAATTCCTCTTTAAGCGGGGCGGGCGACTGTCGAGCTTCGAGCCGGACGGAACTGCCCTGCGCGGGCGGCGGCCGGGTGACCCCGGCGGGACGGAGCGATACTGCGTATCGCTTACAGGCTTGCTACACCCAATTCATTGTTCGCGCGCCATGGGAAATCCAGTCAAAACACGCAAGCGAGTTTTGACGATTTCCCTCTTAAGGCGTGGCGCGCGGGCTTGTTAATGCGTTTTTGAGTCGCCCGCGGCAATTCTCGTGGGTTGGCATCCAGCCAACCCACAGAATATGCCCCTTTACGCGGGCGGGCGACTTTCGAGCTTCAAACCGGACGGAACTGCCGCTTTTTGGAAAAAGCGGCACCAAAAACTTTTGTGATAGCTACGCTACGCCTTAGGTTCCGCAAGACTCATCCTCTGTCTGTACATCGCTAAGGCCGCCTCTGCCCCGTTTATTCCGAGAGGCAACGCAACTGAAGACCGTAGCCACGATAGTCTGCATGGTCGGAATCGAACCATTCCATGTTAAAACTCAAGTCCATGCCAAGAAGATCGCTGAAAGTGGACAGCCAGCTGTAACCGTCATTGCCGACACGCATCAAACCGCCTGATTCACCCTCTTTTCCCGCGTCGCGGTAGCCCGGGGCGGGGGAACCGGTCAGAACCGGAGGTAAAAATCCTGCGTCAGGTCGCGATACGCCTCCGTAAAATTCCCCGCACCGTCTTCGATACAAAGTTCTTCCCGAACGATTGCCTCCGGCTTCGGCCGCCGGAACAAAAACTCGATCGCCATCCGCTTCACCGGCTTGTGCGGCGTGCCCCGCACCTCAAGCATCCGATGCGCATACAACCCCCGCGCCGCAGCCTTCGCCACGAAGATCCCCGCCTCGCGGTACGGGAAAATCGCAGCGAACCGTCCGTTCTCACCCTCCAGCAGTCCCGATACCGCATCGATCAACTCGTCGTACGGCAACGCCTCCGCATGCCTTGCCGCCACCCTCGCCGCCGTCGGCTGCGTGGCTGCCGCCGAGTGGTCGAAACCCCGGCGGAAATCAGTGCCAGCCATAAAATAAGGTGGATTCGAGACGATCAGATCGTATTTCGCCTCCCGATAGTTAGTCGCATAAGACTGAATAGCAGCATCGTATGCTCGCAAACGAGCCGCCCACGGAGAAGTTGCGAAATTGGCCTCCGCTTCGCGAGCAGCCTCCGAATCGACCTCAACCGCATCGATGACAGGCGGTTCCGCCTCCGCCGCAGTCCGTTGCGCTAACATCAACGCAATCACCCCCGTTCCCGTCCCGACGTCGAGCACCCGCCGCAAAGCACCCTCCAACGAGACCCACGCGCCGAGCAGCACCCCGTCCGTGCCCACCTTCATTGCCGCCCGCTCCTGCGTCACCGCGAACTGTTTGAATCGAAACGCGTTGGATTTCTGCATAATCGTGGAAATCAGTCGATTCGCCTAATCTGAGCCCCCAGCGCATTGAGTCGCCCGTCGATGTCCTGATACCCGCGGTCGATCTGGTCGATGTTCTGGATCACGCTTTTTCCCTGCGCGCTCATCGCCGCAATCAACAAAGCCACCCCTGCTCGGATATCCGGCGAGGTCATCGTCGTTCCCCGCAGCCGAATCGCATGATCGTGCCCGATCACCGTCGCCCGGTGCGGGTCGCACAGGATGATCTGCGCCCCCATGTCGATCAGTTTGTCGACAAAGAACAGCCGGCTTTCGAACATCTTCTGATGGATCAGCACCGACCCCTTGGCCTGCGTCGCCACCACGAGGAACACGCTCAGCAAGTCCGGCGTCAGCCCCGGCCACGGCGCATCCGCGATGGTCATGATCGAACCGTCGATAAAGCTCTCTATTTCGTAGTGCTCCTGTTTCGGGATATAGATGTCGTCGCCCCGCTGTTCGAATCGGATGCCCATCCGGGCGAACTGCTGCGGAATAATCCCCAGGTCGTCGTACGACACGTTCTGAATGGTCAGTTCCGAATGGGTCATGGCCGCCATCCCGATGAAACTCCCCACCTCGATCATGTCCGGCAGCATCGTATGTTCCGTCCCTCCCAGCGCATCGACCCCCTCGATCGTCAGCCGGTTCGAGGCGATGCCGCTGATGTGGGCCCCCATCCGCACCAGCATGCGGCAGAGTTGTTGCAAGTACGGCTCGCACGCCGCGTTATAGATGGTCGTCGTCCCCTGCGCCAGCACAGCCGCCATCACGATATTGGCCGTCCCCGTCACCGAAGCCTCGTCGAGCAGCATATAAGCCCCCCGCAGCCGATGATCCGGCCCCGGAGCCCGCACGGTATAGAATTTCCGGTCGGTGTCGCAGTCGAACTCGGCGCCCAATTTCTGGAACCCGATGAAGTGGGTGTCCAGCCTCCGGCGTCCGATTTTGTCGCCTCCCGGCCGCGGCATATAGGCCCGGCCGAACCGGGCGAGCAGCGGCCCGGTGATCATCACCGACCCCCGCAGCCGCGAAGCGGCCCGCCGGAATTCGTCGGTCTGGAGGTAATCGAGGTCGATGTGCTCGGCCCGAAACCGGTAGACGCCCCGCTCCAGCCGCGTCACCTCGACTCCCATGGCACGCAACAGGTCGATGAGTTGCAGCACGTCGATAATCTCCGGCACGTTCCGGACGGTGACCTCCTCCGGCGTCAGCAGTACGGCGCAAAGGATCTCCAGCGCTTCGTTTTTCGCTCCCTGAGGCTCGATCGAGCCGCTCAGCGGGCAGCCGCCCGTCACTTCGAATGTGGCCATATTCCTCGATTCTTGGTTTTGATGTGTCTAAAGTAATGAATTTTTCGGAAAGTCCGTCGGTTTCCGACCGGATTTAGAGGCGCGCCCGCCGTCGGAACTCCGCCAGCGCGACGGCTGTGGCCATCGCTACGTTGAGCGACTCGGAGGTCTCTCCGGCCGCTGTGGCCGGGAATGGCGGAATGTAGAGCTTTTGGGTGACCTGTGCCGCCACGGCGGCCGAAATCCCTCGTCCTTCGTTTCCCATCACGAGCAGCCCGGGGGCGTCTCCCTCTTGGGGCAGGTCGCAGCGGTAGATGTCGTCACCCTCCAGAAACGTGCCGTAAACAGGCACTCCCGCCTGTGCCGCTTCGCGGAGCAGCGGTTCGAGCGGCCCGTAGTGCATCCGCACGCGGAATATCGCGCCCATGGTGGCCTGCACGACTTTCGGGTTCCAGCAATCGGCGGTGCCGGGCGAGGCATAGACGCTCCGCACGCCGAACCAGTCGGCGAGCCGCAGGATCGTCCCCACGTTCCCCGGATCCTGCACGTCGTCCAGCGCCAAGGCGAGTCCTTGCGGCAGCCGAGGACTCTGCTCCGCATGCCGGTCGGCGGGTATCTCGGCCACGGCGAGCACGGGGGACGGGGTGCGCAGAAACGAGATCCGCGCCATCTCGGCAACCGTGAGGTTCTCGCCGACCCGGTATACTGCCTGAACTCCGAAACCGGAGTCGAGCAGCTCGCCGACAATCTTCTCGCCTTCGACGACGAAGGCTCTTTCTGTCTCGCGGCCGCTTTTGTCGCCGAGCGACCGTATCCGCTTGATCTCCGCTTTGGTTAACATGCTGTTCAATCGTTCGATTATCCGTTTTTGCCCGGGAGGGTACTGTTCTTTCTGTGAACAGAAAGAACCAAAGAAACTTT
>NZ_CAJTMN010000079.1 GCF_910577125.1 uncultured Rikenella sp. | reverse complement strand
CGCCCCGTCAGGGGCGCGCGGGCCGGTAATCCCGGCCAACTTTTCGTTTACAAAGTGGGGTGAAGCCTGCGGGGCCCAAAAGCAACGGAAGTTGCGGGCCTCCGCTGCGGGAGGCTTCGGCCCGCACGGTTCTACGAACCGCAAAAACTTCGCCCAATTCTCAGCCCCGTGTCCGCCTCACTGCGGCTCCGCTTTCGCTCCGCCGGTGCCTCCGGGCACTCCGAAATAGACCGACTCTACCCGTTTTCCCCGCGCGCTGGAGGAAATCTTATGGCCTCGGGCCGGCCGGGCCCCGCGTGCCCGCGGTGGGCAGATGGCTGTGTCAACCCAAATCTTCGCACCGTTCTCTGTTCGCGCGCCGAGCTTCGACTGGCCTCAGGCCGGCCAGGCCCCACGTCCCGTGGACGGGCGATGCTTACGCATCGCTGCGGCAGCCTCTACCCCACTCTTTGACCGCGCGCCTCAGGCTCCGCAGGACTCAAGTTTCAGCCACACCCATACTCAAAAAAGGTCGCCCCCTTTTGGTGATACCAAAAGGGGGCGACCTTTGTACATCATACACAGCCCTACACGTCACGACAGAAAATAGCTCCGCATCCGGTCGAAAATATTCCGTCCCTTAGCTCCGCTATTGACCGTATTCGGCTTAAAGTTTTCCGACGTACGGAGTTTTTCCAATGCCTCTTTCTCCGCCGGCGAAACGTGTGCCGGGATATGGATGTCCACGACTGCCAGCAAATCGCCCGTTCCACGCCCGTTGATATCGGGAATCCCCTTGCCCCGCAGCCGAAGCACCCGGCCGGCCACCGTTCCCGGTTCGATCTTGATCCGGGCCTTGCCGTCCACCGTCGGAATCTCCACCGAGGCACCCAAAACAGCATCCGCCACGTTCAGCTGCAGATTGTAAATCAGGTCGTTCCCCTCCCGTTTGAGTTCCGGATGCGGCTCCTCTTCGATCACCACCAACAGATCGCCATTGATCCCGCCGTTCCGGGCAGCATTCCCCTTGCCGGAAACCGAAAGCTGCATCCCTTCGCCCACGCCTGCCGGAATGTTGATTTCGACAATCTCCTCGCCTTTCACCGTTCCCGTCCCGTGACACTTCGGACACGGCGCCGTAATGGTCTTTCCCGTCCCGTCGCACGTCGGACAGGTCGCCGTCGTCTGGGTCTGACCGAAGAAGGTATTGACCACCTGCGTCACATGCCCCGAACCGCCGCACGTCGCACACGTCGTATACGAATTGCTGTCCTTCGCCCCCGTCCCGCCGCACTGATCGCAGGCGATGTTCTTCTTAATTTTCAGCTTTTTGGTCGTCCCCTTGACGATTTCGGCCAACGTCAGTTTGACTTTGATCCGCAGGTCGCTCCCCCGATTGACCCGCGCACCGCCATAGCCGCCCGCTGAACCGGAACTAAAGCCTCCAAAGCGCCCGCCGCCGAAAATATCGCCGAAACGCGAGAAAATATCCTCCATCGTAAAGCCGCCGCCGTATTCGCCGAACCCGCCGAATCCACTGGCTCCGCCGCCGGCTGCTCCGCCCATCCCGGCATGACCGAACTGGTCGTAACGGGCCTTCTTGTCCGGATTGCTCAGCACGTCATACGCTTCGGCAGCCTCCTTGAACTTCTCTTCGGCGTTCTTGTCGCCGGGGTTCTTGTCGGGGTGAAACTGAATCGCTGCCTTGCGGTAGGCTTTCTTTATCTCTTCGGCCGATGCGTCGCGACTCACACCGAGCACTTCGTAATAATCCCTCTTTCCTGCCATTATCTTTATTTATAAATATTCATTTTCTGTGTCTACCCGCAGGGAACTGCCGCTTTCTTGTAAGAAAGCGGCGCAAAGAACTTTTAGTTAGCTACGCTACTCCTTACGCTCCGCAGTCCTCAATCTTCGAGATTGCTTTTGGGTCGGGATTGTAGCGCGCTAATGCGAGCTAAACCTTATTGCGCGCTACAACTCCCGGCCCAAAGAAGAGTCCGAGAGTTGGGCCGCCGGCAGCTTTAGGATGCGCAAGCATCCTCTAAAGTTTTTCTGGTTCTCTTTGTTCACAAAGAGAACAGTACCCTCCTGGGCAAAGACGGATAATCGAATGGTTACAAGTTACGATCATTCGCCGACCACCACTTTTGCAAAGCGCAACACCTTGTCCTTCAACATGTAGCCCGTTTGAACCACATCGATCACCGTTCCCTTTTTGTCCTCCTCCCCGACCGGCACCTTGGCCACCGCATCGTGAAAATCCACGTCCAGCGGTTTACCCAGCGCATCAATCGGTGTCACCCCCTTGGATTTGAGAATATCCATGAACTTCTGATAGATCAGCCGCACCCCCTCGCACTCCGCCGCCACGTGCTCCTTCCCGTCGAGTGCCGCAATGGCCCGTTCGAAATCGTCGACCACCGGAATAATCGCCTTGATGACATCCTCGCCCCCGTTCGCAATGAGGTCCATCTTCTCCTTGAGCGTCCGTTTGCGGAAATTGTCGAATTCGGCTGCCAGCCGGATATATTTATCCTGCCACTCCGCCGCCGCATCTGCCATTTTGTCGTTTTCAGCCGCCGCTTCGACATCCTGTATCTCCTGATCCGGTGTCAGCGTGTCAGTGTCGATCGTAGGCTCGGGCGCCGTATCGTCCAGTGCATTATTTTCAAGCTCGTGATTTTCAATATTTTCCTTTTGATTTTCCATAACATGGGGCTATTATTCCGCGATAGAGTCGTCAAATAGCGTACCAATTACCTCTCCTCGCAGCCGAAAACCGACCGCAAAACCTCCATCTGACGCTCCGGATTGAATTTCTGTTCGATGACGGCATAGCATGCTTCGCGCGTGACCGCCCGTTCCGCTTCGGTCGCCGCCAGCCACGGACGAATCGCCCCGGCCAGCGAGTCGGCGTTCCCCTCGTCGAACAGTGCCCCGGTCACGCCCGGCCGAATCGCCTCGAACTCAGGCATCTGATGTTCAGCCGTGCCGTGCGTCACCACCGGCGTGCCGAATGTCAGGGCATGGATGGCCGTCAGACCCGCATTCCCCGGACTGACGCAAGCCGCGCTGTGGTAGAGAAACGTCCCGATCAGATGTTCGTCATAGGTCTCCCCATAGAACCAGACCCGATCGGTCAATCCGTCCGCTTCGGCCAGCGCGACGAGTCGGTCGCGCTGGGGGCCGTCGCCGAGCAGCACCAGATTGCAGGGCGTTCCCTCCCGTTCGAGCCGAGCCATCGCATCGAACAGCAAATCCAACCGTTTGACTGCGGTCAGCCGGCCGACAAAGACCAGCAGAGGGAGGTCATTCCCGAAATAGTTCCGGATGAAGCCCCGGTCGCCGATCCGGTTGCGGAGGGTGCATTGCTGCTCGTAGTCCAACGAGTTGTATATCACGGTCATCCGTCCGGCCGGAAACCCCTCGTCGAGCAACAGCCGCCGGGCGCGCTCGCCGTACAGCAGCAGATGCCCCGCCAGACGCAGATAGGTCAGATTCTTCCACCGTTTCAACCCCTTTTCATCTCCGTACAACCCGTGCGTCCAAAGGTAGACCGGCCTTCCCAACAATCTGGCGATCAAAGCGATCACCCAGTTGGATCGAATCCCCGGATTACCGGTCAGGATATAGGCGTCGTATCGTTTCGCGAAGGCCTTCCGGATGGCGCCGCGCTGCCAGACGAGTTTTCCGCCGCGGCGGTAGATGTTGTGCAGGTATCCCCGAAAACCCTTCAGTTCCCGCAAATCCATCAGAGCGATCCCGCCGGTGGACTCCTCGCCGGCGACAAAATCGTACTCCACGGCCGGATCCCCGTCCATCCGCCGGTAGATACCCGCCCGGTACCGGGGGGCGATATTGAACAGACAACAGATTTTCATTCTATCTTTGCTACAAAGATACGCCGCTTTTTCGGTCGGAGGGCCACTTTTTCGTAGAAACGGCCGGAAATCCCCGCCCCGGGCTTCCGCGGCAACGATGGCGCGGTGAACCATGCCGGTAACTACGGATTCAGCTGGTCCTCTTCCGTGACTGTCGCCACGAACTACCTCAGAGGGTTCGGTTTGAGTGCGGGGTCGACGGGGTTTGCTCCGAACAGCCAGGAGACCTGCGGCCTCGGTATTCAGTTGCGTTGCCTCTCGGAATAAACGGAAGACGCGCACGAACAGGCGCCACACGACGTAAATGAGATGAAAATTTTATTGATCCATAACCGGTACAGCCGGGCGGGCGGCGAAGAGACCGTCGTGCAGCTCCAGCGGCAACTGCTGGAACGCAACGGCCATACCGTAGTGATGTACGAGCGGTCGTACGACGAGATCCGACGGTGGCGGTTCGGGCGCTTCGCATCGCTCTTTTCAGCGCTCTATAACCGGCGCGCGGTGCGCGACGTGCGGCGGATCGTCGAACGCGAAAGGCCCGATGCGGCCATCGTGCACAATCTTTTTCCGGTGATTTCGGCCGCCGTATTGCCGGTTCTGAGACGAGGAGGCGTCCGGGTGCTGATGACCCTGCACAACTACCGGCTGGTCTGTCCCACCGGACTTTTCTATACCGGCGGCGAGATTTGCGAACGGTGCGGCACGAACCGGGGGCGAGAATGGAACTGTCTCTCGCACCGATGCGAAGGGTCGTGGAGCGGGAGTTTCGGTTACGCCCTGCGCGGGTGGTGGAGCCGCACGCGAGGCTACTTCGCCGAGAATGTCGACCGTTTTCTGGCCCTATCGGAATTCCAACGCACCTTATTGAGCCGTTATACCGGCATTCCGGCGGAGCGGTTCGCCGTGGTGCCGAATTGCATCGACCCGGCCCTGATGCCCGAGCCGTCGGCCGAGGCCAGAAAGGCAGGCAGGCACTATGTCGCCTACGCCGGACGGCTCAGCCGGGAAAAGGGGATCGACCTCCTGATCGAAGCGGCGCGACGGCTGCCCGACGTATCGTTTCTGGTAGCGGGCGAAACTGCCGAAGGATACGAGCTGCCGCCGATACCCGACAATATGCAGCTGTTGGGCCGCCTGGGACGCGAAGCACTGGCCGACCTCTACACCGGAGCGGCAGCCGTAGCGGTGACCAGTCGGTGGTACGAAGGTTTCCCGCTGTCGGTCATCGAAGCAATGTACTACGGGGCGCCGGTCGTGGTGCCGAATTTGGCGGGACTGCCGGAGATCGTCGGACACGGCTCCTGCGGAGCGGTCTATACGCCGGGGGCGGCGGACGAGCTGACGAAACGGTTAAAGGAGTTGCTCAGCGATCCGGAACGGGTCGACGAATTGGGCCGAGCGGGTCGGGAACGGGTGACGGAGCACTACCACTCGGCCGTTTATGCACAGCTTTTGCTCGAACAGATCGAACAGCTCGAACGGCCGTAATGGCGACATATCCTCTTCCCGGAGAGCTTCGGCGCGGATTCCACACTTAGGAATCCGCGCCGATTTTTTATGCCCCCCGAAAAACGAGAGAAGGGATTACCCGCCGTTTGTCCACCGAAACGAAATGCCGCACATTTGTCCCGTCGAACCGCTCCCCTCCCCAGTCGACAAAAACCCGTATGACAAAAACGAACAAAAATGAGCGAAGAGATAACCACCCTGATCGTATCGACACTCGTGGCGGCCGTTTCGGGGCCGCTGAGCGCCTGGATAAACAGCCGGATACTCCGCCAAAAGTACCGGATCGAGATCGGACAACTGCGTGCCGAGATGCAGGACAAACTGGCGGCCGTCAAAAGCCACGAACTGGACAACGTTCGCAAAGCGAGCGACATCCTGATGGAAAATATTGTTAAACCGCTTGAAAAAGAGCTTAAATCACTGCGTAAAGATGTGGATAAATTCCGAAAAGCGATCGAGAAGATACCTTCTTGTGCTATGGCTGACAGCTGCCCTGTCTCTCGGGAGCTGCTCGTTGCCGAAACGGTCGACTGGCAGCACGGTTCGAATCGAGAACAGTAAAGTCGCCCACACGGTTCTGGACAGCCTCCTGCTGAATGAATCGGCGGCCCGGCTGGAACTTCGGACGACGATCGACAGCGAGACGGAGACGGAACTGATCGTCTACGACACCCAACAACCGCCGAACGACTCGACGGGGCTTCCGCCGGTGCGGGCCGTATGGCGCCAGTCGCGCAAGGAGGCTCGACAGGAGCGGCAAAACACGGAATCGAGCGACCGAACCGACCTCCGGGTATCGGTCGCGGAAACGGAGACGCTCGCCGAACAAGCGGAATCGGTTCACAAAGAGGAACGCAAACCGACGGCGGGCACGGGAACGCTGAAATTCGGCATCGGTCTGGCGCTGTCGGCAGTCGCGGCATGGGGCATCGGCCTGCTGTTCCGCCGACTGAAACGACGGTAGTTTCCTACCGTCTCAGCAGGTGCCAAAGCAGTGCGGCTCCGGCGAGCGTCAGCACGACGGAGGCGGCCATCGCCGGTACCAAAATCGCGAACGTGATGCGAATCCAACCGCCCAACACGCTAATCCCCAATCCGAAAACGCCGATTACGCCGATCACGGAACTGACAAACACCAGAAGCAGGTGTCTCCGTTTCCGTCGGGTCGTGCAATGCGGGTTTCCGCGCGCCACCTGGCGTTTCAAAGCGAGTCGCCCTACTCCCCAAGCCGCGCCTGTCACAACGGCTGTCCCGAGCAGATACCACGCCCACAACGGGAATCCGCCCTCCTCGGGCTGTACGCTGGCGAGCAAAATAGCCAAAAGGGCACAAAACAAGGGCACGCCGACTACGCCTACGGTTTGCCGATAACTCCCGAACGGATTCTCTTCTGTCTGATTCATGTTTTTTTGTACACTTTGCTTTGTGCTGGAGGGTACTGTTCTTTTTGTGAACAAAAAGAACCAAAAAAACTTCAGACGGATGCTTGCGCATCCTAAAGCTGCCGGCGACCCAAATCTTGGTCTTTTCTTTGGGCCGGGGATTCTTCCGGGCGCGCTAATGCGGGAATTACCCTAACGCGCCCGAAGAGCCCCGACCCAAAAGTAATCACGAAGATTGAGGATTGCGGAGCCTAAGGAGTAGCGTAGCTATCATGAAAGTTCTTTGCGCCGCTTTCTTACAAGAAAGCGGCAGTTCCGTCCTACTCAAAAACAATAAGTCCAAAATTCACAGCAACACCGAACGATCAAGAGCCGTCAAGCGCAACACCGCCTCCAGCCCCGCAGCACCCAACGACAGCGAATAATCATTCACGAAATAAGAGATATGCTTTTGCCTCACCTCCGCCTCCAGCTCCTGCGCGTGGGTTCGGACAAACTCCGCCGACGCCTCCGGATGCGCCTGCGCATACTCGATGCTCCGCCGAATCACCCGCCCGACCCGCTCCGCCACCTCAGCCCCGTGGCGCCGGTGAATCACAATTCCCCCCAACGGAATCGGCAACCCCGTGCGCCGTTCCCACAGCTCGCCCAAATCGGCCACCAGCCGCAACCCCTGCGCCGCATAGGTAAAGCGTCCTTCGTGAATCAAGACCCCGGCCTCCAGTGCCCCCGCCGCCACCGCCGGCGCGATTTCGGAAAAGAGCATGGCCCGTTTATGAATCGCCTCCGGGAAAAGCAGCGACAGGAGCCGGTTGGCCGTCGTCCGCTCGCCCGGAATCCCGACCCGCACGTCGCTCCACTCCTCCGCCCCGATCAGCCGGCGACTCACCAGCAGCGGCCCGTTTCCATGCCCCAGCGCACTCCCGCTGTCGAGCAACCGAAACGCCCCCACGGCCTCCGGCAGCGCCGCATAGCTGATTTTGACGATATCCTCCTCGCCGTCGCGTTCGATCGCCGCACGGTTCAAGGCCTCGATATCGTCGAACCGTACGTCGAAACCGAGCCCCTCGGTATCCACCAATCCGTGGATCAGGGCATGAAAAATAAACGTGTCGTTCGGACACGGCGAAATATGCAACCGCATGGTTAAATCTGATCTACCGATACTTCCGTCCCAGCCCATCCCCTTACCGCCCTTCGATCACCACCTCATTCACCAACCGATTCCCCGTCTCGAAATCCCGGATATTGGAGAGCGTCGTGTGCGCGATATTGGCCAGAGCCTCTTCCGTAAAAAATCCCTGATGCGAGGTCACGATCACGTTGTTGAACGACAGCAGCCGGGCCAGCACGTCGTCGTCGATGATCTTGTCCGACTTGTCCTCATAGAAGTAATCTCCCTCCTCTTCATACACATCGAGCCCTGCCGCCCCGATCCGCTTCTGTTTGAGCCCCTCGATCAGCGCCTGGGTATCGATCAGCCCGCCACGGCCCGTATTGATAAGCATCACGCCCGGTTTCATCCGTCCGATGGCCCGGTCATCGATCAGATAGCGGGTCTGTTCGGTCAGCGGACAGTGCAACGAAATGACATCCGCCTGCCGGTAGAGCTCGTCGAGCGACACGTACCTCATCCCCACCTCTCCGGCAAACGTTTCGTCCGGAAAGGGGTCGTAGCCGACGACCTCCATCCCGAACCCGCGCAGAATCCGGATCAATATCCGCGCGATCTTTCCCGTACCGACAATCCCGGCGGTTTTGCCGTACATGTCGAATCCCATCAATCCGTGGAGGGCGAAATTTCCGTCCCGCGTCCGCCAATAGGCGCGGTGGATTTTCCGATTGAGCGAAAGCATCAGCGCCACAGCGTGTTCGGCCACGGCATGCGGCGAATAGGCGGGTACCCGCACCACCCGAATCCCTTCGCGCAGGGCGGCTTCGAGATCGACGTTATTGAACCCGGCACACCGCAGGGCGATCAACGGTACTCCCTGTTCTTTCAAGGCCCGAATCGTCCCGGCATCGGCGGTGTCGTTCACGAAAATACATACCGCTCCGGCCCCTTTGGCCAGCACAGCGCTTTCGGCTGTCAAATGCCCTTTATAATAGCTGATTTCAAATCCATAGATTTCATTCGCACGGTCGAACGACTCCCGGTCATACGGCTGTGCCCCGTAAAATGCGATCCTTGTTGGCATAATATTCTATCTATCCATTCTGTTCGTCCGCGGACGTCCCGGATTTTCGCCGACCGAGGCGAGCATACGATAACTCTTAGCAAAAAGGATGCCCCGCCCCGGGCTTCCGCGACGCTGGCGATAATGGGCGGTTAGGCGATCTGATGCACGTCGGCAACCTCGGGTACAGTTGGTCGTTCGCTGGCAGCGGGACTGGCAGCGTGTTCTTGGGCTTCAACGCGCAGTACCTCACTCCCGTCGGTGCGGGCCACCGTGGCTACGGTCTTCAGTTGCGTTGCCTCTCGGAATAAACGGTGCGTGTCGCACTCACAAA
>NZ_CAJTMN010000078.1 GCF_910577125.1 uncultured Rikenella sp. | reverse complement strand
TGCAATTTGTAAATATTGTTGATAATCAGCACGGTTAATGGCGTATATAGAAATTTTCCAGATTTCTTATCAAGGATAAAAGCTAAACACTTTCATCGAAATATGTCTGCCGGGGCCTCCGTGAGGAGGATTCCCGACAGGGACAAAGATAGAAAATGTTTTGCTCCGAACACTCTTTTGGGGTATTGCACCGGCAAATTTCGGCCAAACTTTCCGAAATTCCGCTATTGAACCGAAACTAAGTTCGCCGTATGTTTACCGTTCGGCGGTCAGCCCCCTATGTCGCGGGAGTTTTATTCAAGTTTTATTGTGTCGGGGCGGAAGTATGCAAAATTCCTGTCTCCGCCCCGGGCTTCCGCGATTCAAACTCGGGTGTACTGGGCGGTATCGGCAACGGAGGATTTAGTTACTCATCGTCGGTAAACGGTATCGGTGGTCTGAACTCGAATTCCTATTCGCAGTACCTCAATACCGGCAACTCGGACTATCGGGCCAGCGGTCTTCAGTTGCGTTGCCTCTCAGAATAAACGGGGCGTGCCGCACTCCCAATTGGCAGCCTCTACCCTAATAACCGAGCTGCCTCTACCCTACGTCGCAGCCGGAGCCAGCGGGGACCCGACGAGCATCGCGAGATTGCGGCCCTACGCCGGGGGTGGCTCCGGCCCGCGCGGCTCTGCGAGCCGCAGAAGCTTGGTCAAACCATCTGTCGAGTTCGGGCTGCGCGCTCCGGGGGTGGGCTAAAGGCCCAGCGCGCAAGCCCAGCGGTTCTGCGAACCGCAAGAGTTTGGGCAAGCCGTCTGCCGGATTCGTCCTCGGCGCGCCTCCCCCGCGCCGCTGCGCCCGAGGCCGGCGATTCCAAAGGAATCGCGCTACTCGCTCTCGGCCCAAAGCACGAACAATAGCTCAGCCCAAATCCCCGCCTCCAGCTCAGCCCGACCCGGTGCGAAAACCGTGTCCGCCTCACTACGGCTCCGCTGGCGCTCCGCCACATTGCCGCGCGCCTTGGGAAATCTTGTCAAAACGCGCAAACGCATTTTGACGATTTCCCTCTTTAGGCGGCGGCGCGCGTCGAGCTTCGACTGCGCTCGGGCCGCGCGGGCCCCACGTCCCGTGGACGGGCGAAACTTACGTTTCGCCACAGCAGCCTCTGCAAAAAAAATCCTTTATCTTTGCATCCCTGCCGAACGGCAGACAAACCTGTCACAACGAATCATGAAAAGACGCATCACCGAAGACGACTACCTCCGGGCCAACCGACGGGCCAGTCGCAACGAAGAGATCGCCGCACACGGACATCCGGTCGGCGTCCGACGCATCCACCGGTCGAAAAAGCAGTACGACCGCAAAAAAATGAAGGCAGGCCTCAAAAGCCTGCCTGATTTTTATCCGCCCATCCTGTCCCGGCAGAGTCAGTCCGCCATATTGTCCGTCTTAGGCCGCAGGAAATAGAGCTGGATGACGACCGCCGCCGCCACGATCACGCTGAGCCACGCAAAGCCCATCCCCAAGTCACCCCCGTCCGTCCAGCGGCCGAGGATGCTCGTCACCGCCGCCCCCGCAAAGACCCCCGTCATGTTCATAATCCCGTACGCCGTCGCCCGGTAGCGGTCCGAAACGAACTGACAGAGAATCGGCATGTTATTGGCATCGAAAATGCCATATCCCACCCCGAACAGCAGCCCCGCACCGACAATTCCCGCCAGACTGTGGCTGAATCCCAACAGGAGCAGCGACGGCACCGTCATCCCGAGCCCGATCGCCCCGGTATAGATCCTCCCCCTCAGGTTCCGCCGCACCCAGTGGTCGGAGAGAATCCCCCCGACAATCACCCCCACGAACGACGACACCGCAATCGTAAACGTCGCGATCGGCCCCGCCTTGTCCATCGAGATCCCGAGACTCTCCGAGAAGAGCGTCGGCAGCCAGTTTTTAGTCGCCCACCCCGGCAGACTCGGCGCCGCGAAGTAGAAGAGAATCGCCCAGAACGCCACGTTGGAGAACAGGAGTCCGAATCCCTTGAGCATCGCCCGCGCCCGTCCCGCCAGACTTCCCGCAGCCCCCGCCGCCTCGCGGTTCAGCCGGCGCGAGACCACCGCCTCGCGGTTTTCGTGCAGGAAGAGCACCAGCACCACGGCATACGCCATCCCGACAATCCCGAACCAGTGGAACGTCGTGTGCCACGTGAAAGCCGCCGCCACTGTCGCGCCGAACCCACCGATCGCCTGCCCCGTGTAGAGCCCCGTCATGTGAATCCCCACCGCCAGCGACCTCGACCGGTCACGATGCCAGTCGGCGATCATCGCCAGCCCCGCCGGGATGTACAGCGCCTCGCTGACCCCCATCACCGCCCGCAGCGCATAGAGCTGTCCGAACGTCTCGGCATACCCCATGCCGAACGTCACCGCCGACCAGACGAACAGACTGCCCACGATGAGCCACTTCCGGCTGATGCGGTCGGCCACCGCCCCCGCCACCGGGCTCACGAAGCCGTATATCCAGAGGAAAATCGCCATCAGACGGCCGAAATTGGCCGCCGAGCGCAACTCCTCGATATCGATCTGCATCGCATCGCGCATGGTCGAGAGCATCTGCCGATCCATATAATTGAGCAGGGCTACCCCCCACAGCAAGGCCACCACCACCCACGGATAGATCCGCGAACGTTGTGCAGCCCCTCCGGTGTCGAAAGTCTTCATATCGGGAAAAGAGTTTGGTTTTCGAATTTTTTGTCGACAAAAGCCCCCATCGACAGCCACCCGGCCCCGCCACCCCTCACGGCCTCCACAGCCACACCTCCGGCGTTCTGATCCCCGGCTTCAGTTCGCCGTTGAACAATAAGACACCCGGGGAAGTCCCCCACCGCATCGGCGTCGCCCCCGCTCCCGCCCGCGCAGACTCCGGCGTCCGTTCGCGCGACACACTCCACTCCCCGGAGGTGGTGTTATAGACCAACACCCGGTCATTGAACCGGTACCACGCCGGCTCCCGCTCCATATACTCCCGCTGCGCCGCGCGCAGACTATCGTTCCCGGGCGCAACCGCCAACTCCCGCCCCCGCCGCAGCGCCTCCGTAAAGACCGCCGCGTTCACCCCGCCGAAACAGACGATCGAATCCGCCCCCCACGCCACACCCGCACCTCCCGCCGCCAGGTACGGCAAACCGTTTTCGTCCGTTGGTCCGGCTACCGTCTGCCACTCGTTCGTCATCGGGTCGTACGCGTACCCCGTTGAAGAGACAAATTCCGCCCCCTCCGGATCATATCCCCCGAAGAGCCACACCCGTCCCCCCTGAGCCACCACCACCGGCTGCACCCGCCGCTCCGCCCCCGGCCACAACGGCCCCACCTGCCAGGCATCCGACTGAAAATCATAAATATAGAACGCACGTTCCCCCGCCACATAACACCTCCCCTCCAAGTACGCTCCCCCGCAATTGTCCAGCGGCTCCGGCAAGGAAGCCAGCGCCCGGAGTCCGTCCGAAGTCAGCAAAAACACCCCCCTTGTCGAAACCCCCGTCGAATCCGTCCCTCCCGCACAAAAAATCCCCTCCGGCGTCGAAACCGACGCCCCGTATGCCAACGCCTGCGGCAACCTCCCGCCCGGCCGCCAAGCCTCCGCCACGGTATCCCAGACATAAATATCGTCATAGTACCGCTTAGCGCCCCCCTGCGCCGCCGGCACCTCCGGAAAGTTGCATCCCCCCGCCACTACAGCCCTCCCGTCCGGCAAAGTCCCGATAAACGGCGCCGAGACTCCATACCCATAGCTCCCGTCCGAATCCACAGGCAGCAACCGCACCCACTCCCCTCTATCGGAAGAGCCGGCGCACCCCATCGCCGCCAGCCCCAGCAACAGACTAAGCCAGCAGGTCGAGAATCTCATGACACAACGTATAAGACTGAATCATCATGCGCGGAATGTGGAACGGCCCCTTGAACATATTCCCCTTGGCCGGCTGCGCCACCGTCCCGTCGCGGTGCAGGTAGCCGTACCACTCGCCGAACTGCACGTCCGGGAAGTGCCCGTATGTGTACTCGCTGATCATGCGGTGCATCCCGAGGTATTTCTCGTCCCGCGTCGCCAGATAGGCGTAGAGCGTCGCGATAATGGCCTCCGTCTGCGGCCACCAGAACTTCATGTCCTGCGAATAGTCCTGCGCCGGAAAGCCCTTGCAGTCGCGGAAATTGATAATCCCGCCGTAGGCCTCGTCCCATCCCCACTCCCACGACCAGTCGAGAATCGTGAGCGCCATCTCCGTCAACTCCCTGTCCCATCCCCGGAATCGCGACTCTTCGAGCAGGAACCACGCCGTCTCGATGCAGTGCCCCGGATTAATAACCCGTCCGGCCATCGAGTCGAGAAACTCGCCGTTCGGCCCCACCGTTTCGAGCAGCGCCTTGAACTCCGGGTGCATGAAATCCTTCCGGATTTCCGCAATCGACCGTTCGATCTGCTCCGACAACACGGGATCGTCCCCGATCGCCGCCCGAATCCGCGACGCGGTGTTAATCAGGATCATGGTCAGCGAATGGCCCTTCCCCACAAACCCCTCCCGGAACTTCGGCTCCAGGAATCCCGGGGTCGACGTCATGCGCTGAATCCGCTGAAAAAGTTCGAACGCCTTTTGCCCATACGCCTTATCCCCCGAAGCGATGGAGTACTCCGACATGGCAATGGCGGCAAAGCACTCCGAAAAGACATACCGCCGTTTCCGCACCGGAATCCCGTCGGCGGTAACTTCGAAAAACATGTGTCCGTCGGTGTCCGTACAGTATTTTTCGATAAAGTCGATGGTCGACTTCGCCGCCGCGAGCCACTCCGGCCTGCGTTCGATGCGGTTGTAAGCGAACGAGCAGACGAACGCGAACCGCCCCTGAAACCAGACCGACTTATCACTGTCCATTAAGGTTCCATCGCGATCCAGCGCGGTAAAAATCCCTCCGTTTTTCCTGTCCAACCCGTTTTCGAGCCAGAAAGGGAGGATATTTTCGGTCAGATCGGCTTTGTATTGCGCCGCCCAGTGCGACAAATAAGTCTGTTTGTCCATGTTGGTTTGTGTGTAGATTCAAACGTTCTGTTTCGTGTTTTAAATGAGCCCGCCCCGGGCAACCGCGGCTACGGCGGGGGCGCGTTGTGGCCCGTCGGCAGTGACGGGCAAAGCTGGTCGTCCGCAGTCAGCGGGACTCTCGGCGTATTCTTGTACTTTTACACGCAGGGCCTCGATCCCAGCAACGCGTACGGCCATGCCTCCGGCCGTCAGTTGCGTTGCCTCTCGGAATAAACGGACGCGCAGCGTCTTTTAATGGCCGCCTCTACCCTATTTTACCGACACAGCCGCAGCGAAACGTAAGTTTCGCCCGTCCACGGGACGTGGGGCCTGCCCGGCCCGAGGGCAGTTCCGTCCGGCTCGAAACTCGAAAGTCGCCCGCTCCGCTTAAAGAGGAATTTCACTCGTTTTGCGGTGAGCAAAATCGAGAGGAAATCCCTGCGGGCGACTGAAACAAGATTTCCCAAGGCGCGCGGACAAAACCAAGACCGCAACCCCTGCGGCTCAAAGAGCCGCGCTCCGGGATGGGCACCACTTGCAGCCTACTTCACCTCAATACGATCCGGGCGTCCGGGAGGTACCGCAATTTTCGACGCGTAAGCGGCGTGTTGCGGGCCTCCCGTGGGGAGGCGTCCGGCCCGCGCGGTTCTCCGAACCGCAAGAGCTCAGCCCAACGCGGTACAAAACCGTGTCCGCCTCATTGCGGCTCCGCTGTCGCTCCGCCACCTCTACCGTCGCCCGATGGGATTTCATCTCTGTTTTGCTCACCGCAAAACGAGCGAAATCCCTCTCCAAGCGGGCGGGCGACGGATTTTTTCGCACTATTCTTTATTCGCGCGCCGGGGCGATTCATTCTGTTTCGGCTCATCGCCGAAACAGTTGAATCGTCCCCTTAGGCGTGGCGCGCGACAAGCTTTGAACTGGAGGGGACTGCGCTCGGGCCGCGCGGGCCCCACGTCCCGTGGACGGGCGAAACTGCGTTTCGCTGCGGCAGCCTCTACCCCACTCTTTGACCACGCACCTCACGCTCCGCAAACCCCGTCAAAACCGGTTGCAACGTTCGAAGAACCCGATCGTCTCCAGCTCCCGTTTCATAGCCTCCTCCTCTTCCGGCGTGACATTGCGGAACGGCGTGCGGTTCGGCCCCAGATCCAGCCCGATCAGCTTCATGATCCGCTTTCCCCCCACGATATTCCCCCGGTACCGGCAGATCACATTGATGACCTCCTGCGAGAAATTCTGCCGTTCACGCGCCAGCTCCAAGTCCCCCGCCTGCCACGCTTCGAGAATCCCCACCAGCTCGCGGCCGTTGTAGTTCGTCGTTCCGCCGATCCCCCCCTGCGCGCCGCCCATCGCCAGACACGGCAGAATCGTCTCGTCCTGTCCGTGCAGCATATCGAACTTTCCGTTCTTGTAGAGCCGACACTGGTTGTACTCGTACAGACTCTCATACGTATACTTGATTCCCGCAAAGTTCGGAATCCGGCCGTCCACCGCCGCCAGAAAATCCACCATCGGCAGATACGCCCCATTGAACGCCGGAATGTGGTAGAAATAGAACGGCAGCTCCGGCGCCCCCGCCGCAATCTCCTCGCAATATTTTACCAGCTCCTCGATCCGCCCCACCTTCGGGAACGGCGGCGCCATCGCCCCGATCCCCCACGCCCCGATCCGCTGCGCATGCTGCGCCAGCCGGAAGCTCTGCCGCACACACGTGCTCCCCACATGCACGATCACCTTGAAATCCGCCGGCGCCGCCGCCATCCACGCCTCCGCCAGCCGCATCCTCTCCTCCTCCGTCAGCATATACCCCTCGCCCGACGAGCCGTTGATAAAGACCCCGCGGAGTCCGTTTTTGGCCAGCATCGCCGCATAAGCCGGAATCGGCTCGAGATTCACATCCCCGTTCGGCCCGAACGGCGTGAACGGCGCATCGATAAGCCCCTTGATTTTTTCCATCTTGTTTCGAATATCGTTGATTATAAGAAATGATTGCCCATTCGCCCCGCCGCACTCTCCAAAGATACCCAAAAAGCGACATCCTCCAACACCTTTCCGGAGAAAAAAAATTATATTTGACAAAAAGAACCTCTTCATCCCATGAATCGACATTTCTTCCCGCGCCTTTCCGCCGTCGGCCTCTGCTGTCTGCTGAGCAGCCTCTTTCGTCCCGCAGCCGCACAGGAGAAAGAGACCGTTCTGATCGACCGTTTCGACCACACGCGAGACGTCCCCGTCCCCTACGTGGAGAGCCTGCGCGAGCAGGTCGGCCGCGCTTTCACCGACCGGGGCCGGCACCAGGTGATCGACGCCCAGACCCTCCCGTCCCTATCCGCATCCCGCAGCACCGCCGACCGCGAGATTCTCCTCCGGACGACCGGCGCCCGGTACGTGATTTCGGGTCAGGTGAGCGACTACCTCTTCCGTCGCGAGATCGTCGGTGGCAAACCCCGGTTTACCACCGCCATGCGGCTGATTCTCACCGGTTACGACCTCCGGAACGACCGGGAAATCGTTCCCGAGGAGTTCCGCCTCTCCGGTTCCGGCGCCACGGCCGAAGAGGCCGACACCCGCGCCTTTGCCAGCCTGCCTTACAGCCTGCTCTTCTATATCGACCGCCGTTTCCGGTTCGAGACCCGCATCCTGCGCCTCGCTCCCGCCGACGCCAAAGGACGGCTGAAAGAGCTCTACATCCATAGCGGACATTCGATCGGCGTCCAGCGCAAAGACCTTTTCCTCGTCTACCGCGAGACCGACATGGGTGAAGGCGCCATCGCCCGCGAACAGATCGGCAAACTGCGCGTCAAAGAGGTCGTGGGCGACGAAGTGACCAAATGCACCGTCGTGCGGGGCGGCGACGAGATCGCCTCCTCCTTTGCAGCCGGCGAGACCCTGATCGTCGTCAGCGACAGCGAATCCCTCTTCTGATTCCGCCCCACATTTTTATCTCCCCATACTCCCCCGGTCACCAGAACGAAGCGGAAGTCCGGCAATCGTGCCTCACGCCCGGGAAAGACAAAAGGGCTGCCGACAGGCAGCCCTTTTTCTCCTGCCGCCGACCGTCCTGATGCCCGCCGGCGGATATCAAAGCGACAGATCCCGTCAGACAATGCTCGTCCCGCCGTCCACCAGAATGTGCTGCCCCGTCACATAGCTCGACGCATCGGACGAGAGATAGAGAATCGTCCCGTTGAGTTCCCCCCTTCGCCCCGGTCTTCCCGCCGGCGCGAGCATGTTGTAGAACCTCATGAACTCCTCGTGTTTGAAGAGCGTGTTTTCCGTCATCTCGCTCTCGAACAGCCCCGGCCCGACCGAATTGACCGTGATATTGTCCAGCGCATACGACGCCGCCATCCCCGTCGTGAGCCCCCTGACCGCCGCCTTCGACGCATTATAGACATGCCTCGCCAGCTGCGGGCTTTTATCCCCGATCACCGCATTGATCGACGCGACATTCACGATCTTCCCGTACTTCTGCTTCCGCATGTGCGGCACGACATACTTCGCCATCAGATACATCCCCCGCACATTGACCGCCATCGCGCGATCCCACGCCTCCGCCTCGATCTCCTCCACCGTCCCCGGAACCGCCACCCCCGCATTGTTCAGCAGAATATCAATCCGTCCGAACCGCTCCGCCGCCCGTTCCACCGCCTCCGCCACACTCGCCTCATCCGACACATCGCACGCCACCGCCAGCGCCTTCCGTCCCCGTCCCTCGATTTCGGCCGCCAGCTCCTCCAGCCGCTCCCGCCGCCGCGCCAACACCACCACATCGGCTCCGTACTCGGCATACGCCCGCGCAGCATCCGCTCCCAGACCGCTGGACGCACCGGTCACCACCGCGATTTTCCCTGAAAGATCAAATAAATTTTTCATACCGATTCCAATTTTGGGTTATCGTGTGTAAGATACAAAAAAATCCATTCCCTGCATCCTTATTGCATTGAGTTGGAGGGTACTGTTCTCTTTGTGAACAAAGAGAACCAGAAAAACTTTAGAGGATGCTTACGCATCCTAAAGCTGCCGGCAGCCCAACCCTCGGACTATTTTGTTGGGTTGGGATTTTTCGGCGCGGCGCGCTAAATATGGGGCAGATAACCCAAGCGCGCCCGCCGAACATCCCAGCCCAACAGACTCTCGAAGACTGAGGATTGCGGAGCCTGAGGCGTAGCGTAGCTAACTAAAAGTTTTTGGTGCCGCTTTTTTCAAAAAGCGGCAGTTC
>NZ_CAJTMN010000077.1 GCF_910577125.1 uncultured Rikenella sp. | reverse complement strand
GCCGAATAACGTTAGCGGGCTTTCTTAAGGTAAATTAATCGGGCATTGTCCGCGCACCTTGGAAAATCTTATTCAAAAGCGAGCCGCGCTTTTGAATGATTTCCCTTTTAAGGCGTCGGCGCGCGTTAGGCTATAACAGGAGTAGTAACGGCCGGCCGCCATGGCGCGAATGCGTCGGCCGGGCGGGCCCCGCGTGCCCGCGGTGGGCGAATGGCTGTGTCGGCCCAACTCTTTGTTCTGTTCTCTGTCCGCGCGCCTGGGGAAATCTTGTCAAAACGTGCCGGCACATTTTGAGGATTTTCCTGTTAAGGTGTGGCGCGCGGGCGAGCTTTGAACCGGATGGAACTGCCCTGCGCGGGCGAGCTGGGGGTGGAGGGGAAACCGAAAGAAAAAGCTGAGCGGAGAGGTCCGGTGTGGAGAAATAAAATAGAAAAACTCTTGAATAGATATAAAGTATTTGAAAATGCAACAATAGAGGAGTGAAAACAGAAGCAAAGGCGAAAAGGTGGAGAATGAGGTCTAATCAAAGTGGGGGGTCGGTTTTGAAAGAAAAGATTGGTATTCGGAAAAAGAAAAAAGAGGGGCGGAGGGAACGGAAACAGAGGATGCTGGTGGTCGGAGCGGATGAACCGAGGTATGAACGGGCGAGGAGGTCGTTCCGGGAGTTTGTGAAGATCGTCGCGCCGGAAATGGAGTGGACGCCGTTTCATGAGGCGTATTACAGACTCCTGGAGGCGTTTGCGGAGGGGAGGATCAGGAGGATGATGGTCTGTGTCCCGCCGCAGCACGGAAAAAGCAGGGGGGCGTCGGTCTTGCTGCCGGCGTTTCTGCTCGGCAGGGAGCCGGATCGACGGGTCGCGGTCGCCTCGTACTCGCTGGCGCTGGCCGGAAGGTTCGGAAGGGAGGTGCAGCGGGTGATGGAGGGGGAGGAGTATGCGAGGATATTCCCGCGGACGAGAATCAAAGGGGGAAGCGGGAAAAAAAGTCGGATGGAGCGGACGGCCAGGAGAACGGTGCAGGAGGTGGATTGTGTGGGAAGGGAGGGGGGATTGAGGCTGGTCGGAAGGATGGGGTCGCTCACGGGAAACAGGGTCGATGTGATGGTGACGGACGATTTGTACAAAAATATGCTGGAGGCGAACTCGCCGCTGGTGAGGGAAAGGGTCTGGGAGTGGTATCAGGCGGTGGTCAGAACGAGGCTCCACGGGCAGGCGCAGGAGCTGGTGGTGTCGACGAGGTGGCACGAGGAGGATCTGATCGGAGGCCTGATGCGGGCGGAACGGGTGGTCGTGCCGACGAAGTGGGGGTGGCTGGAGGGGGAAGGGGTCGAACCGGAAGTGTGGGTGGCGGTGCGGTTCGAGGCGATCAAGGTCTCGCCGCCGACGGAGATCGACCCGCGAAGGGAGGGAGAGGCGCTGTGGCCGCAGAGGCATTCGGTGGAATGGCTGAGGATGCGCAGGGGAACGGATCCGGCGCTCTTCGAGGCGCTCTTCCAAAATAATCCGGTGGCCAGGGAGGGGCTGCTCTATGGGGAGTTCGGAACCTATCAGAGGCTGCCGGCGCAGATCGTGCGGAGGGCGAACTATACGGATACGGCGGATACGGGTGGCGATCGGCTCTGCTCGATCTGCTATGTGGTGGGGGAGGACGGGTTGTGCTATGTCACGGAGGCGGTCTATTCGGCGGAACCGATGGAGAGAACGGAGGAGGTGGTGGCGCAGATGCTGGCGAGGGAGGGAACGACGGTGGCGTATATCGAGAGCAACAACGGGGGAAGGGGGTTTGGAAGGGCGGTGGAGCGGAGACTCAGGGAGCTGGGGGAGCGCGGGTGTGCGTTCCGGCTGTTCCACCAAGCGGGGAACAAGGAGTCGAGAATCTTGACGTATGCGCCGACGGTGGAGCGGATGATCCGTTTCCCGGCGGACTGGAGGAGACGGTGGCCGGAGCTGGCGGCGGAGGTCGAGGGGTTTCGGAGGACTTTCCGCGCGAATGCGCATGACGATGGGCCGGATGCGCTTACGGGGGTGGTCGAAATGGAGCTGGAGCCGAGGCGGGGACGGCTCCGGATCGGAGGGTTCGCCAAGGGGTGAGGCGGACGGTCAAAGAGTGGGGCAGAGGCTGCCTTAGCGAAACGCAGTTTCGCCCGTCCACGGGACGTGGGGCCTGCGCGGCCCGAGCGCAGTTCTATCCTGTTAGGGTAGAGGCTGCCCATTGGGAGTGCGGCACGCACCGCCCGCCCGGCGTAAGGGCAGTACCCTCAAACCAACCGTGCGCCTCTTAAGGCGCTCGAAGCGCGGCGGAGCGACAGCGGAGCCGCAGTGAGGTGGACACGGGGCGGTGCTTTGGGCTGCGACTGTTCTTCGGGCGCGAAAACCGGTTGCGGTTTTCGCGCCGCGCTGGGCCGAGCCGGGGGCGGAGAAGCGGGCCGAACTGTTGCCGTGCTTTGTTCTTAGCTTTTGCGATTCGTAGAATCGCCGGCCTTGTCGCCCAGGCGCGAAGCGCCTCGGGGGAGTGGGCGACAGGCCGAACGGGGCGGAGGAGTGGGCTGAGAATTGGTCTGTGTCTATGCGGGTCGGAGCCAGCGAGGCCGGAAACGAGCACCGCCGAGTTGCAGGCCTACGCCTGGGGTGGCTCCGGCCCGCGCGACCCTGCGGGTCGCAGGGTTTCAGTCTTGTTCTTATCTCGCGCCTTGGAAAATCATATTCAAAAGCGGGTTACGCTTTTGAATGATTTTCCCTTTAAGGCGTGGCGCGCGGTCGAGCATCGACTGCCCTCGGGCCGGGCAGGCCCCACGTCCCGTGGACGGGCAAAACTTCGTTTTGCTGCGGCTGGGTCGGCCCAATCATTCGTTAATTGGGTAGAGGCTGCCTTGGGGTAAACCCGACTATTTCGGCGTGTCCGCCGGTACCGTTTATTCCGAGAGGCAACGCAACTGAAGACCGTAGCCGCGATTGTGCGAGTCACTGGGATTGAGGTAACGTGCGTAAAAGTTCAAAAATATACTGTAAGTCTCATGCGTAGCGGACGACCAGCAGAATCCGAGGTGACCGGCAAATTCCAGTATGCCTGCGCTGTAACCGCGGTTGCCCGGGGCGGGTGGAGGTGCGTTTATTGGCCCGATTGAAATGCTGAAAATAAATTTATCAAATCACGTCATATTATGCAAAAACCTGGGGAGATCCGCGTGAGTGGCGGACGAAAATTGAAAATCGAAATCGATGGACTGATCGGATTGCCGGAGTGGTGGGGAGTCGGGGAGGAGGGAGAGAGGGAGGCGACTTATGAGCGGTTCAGACAGCAGGTCGAACGGATCGGACGGTCGGGGGCGCGAAAAATCGAGGTAAAAATCCGATCGATCGGAGGAAATGTGCAGGATGCGTTGCTTATCTATGATACGCTCTGCGGGTTGGCGGAGCAGGGGGCGGAGATTACGACGATCTGTTGTGGATACACGGCGTCGGCGGCGACGATTGTGGCGCAGGCGGCTACTCGCGGACGAAGATATGTGGCTTCGACGGCGCTCTATCTGATTCATAATGCGACGACTACGCTCGACGGGAATGCGATCGATGCGGAGCGGACGGCTCGGATGCTGGACAGGACGGATGAGCGGATTGCGCAGATTTATGCCTGTCGGGCGGGGCGGCCGGTGGAGGAGTTCCGGGAACGGATGGCGCGTGCGGGAGGGCGTGGCGAGTGGCTTTCGCCTGAAGAGGCGGTCGAGGCGGGGCTGGCTGACCGGATCGGAGGGGCGACGGCATGGGCGGAGTTGCGGGGTGTGGCGGAGGAGCGGATCCGGAATTGGTTTTTTCCGAATAAAAACGTTGAAAATGCAGAAAATACAACGATAAATAAATCTTTCGAGATTGCTCCGGAGGTCGGTACTGCTGAGCAGGAAGAGGTGGTGCTGCCGGTGGAGGGGGAGACTTTGCGGAGCCGGATCGGATGTTCCGAAACGCTGCCGGTGGATGATCCGTCGGTCGTGGTGGCGGGGCTGATGGAGGAGGATTTTACGGAATTTTCGCGCAACGGACGGGCGTATCAGCAGGATGCTTCGCGGTTACGAACAGGATTTTAACAAATTATTAACAATGTGGTGCGGCTGGCGTGGCGGAGGGGGGGGCGGGCCGAAGCCTGCGGGTGCAAGCAATGCAGTTGCGGGCCTCCCGCTGGGGGAGGCGATCGGCTCGCGCGGCTCTTCGGGCCGCAGAATTTTGTTCTTCTGTTTATTCCGAGAGGCAACGCAACTGAAAACCGTAGGAACGGTATGCGATGTCGTCGGGATTGAGTATTGTCATGTAGAAGACCAGGCACATGCTATGGGTATTGCTGATCGCAGAGGCCCAACTGTATCCGGTATGGCCTGCGCAGCTCAGGGTGCCCTCGCCGTAGCTGCGGTAGCCCGGGGCGGGGCTTGTCGGGCCGGAGCCAGCGAGGCCGGAAACAAGCACCGCGCAGTTGCAGGCCTACGCCGGGGGTGGCTCCGGCCCGCGCGGCTCGAAGAGCCGCATGGTTTTAGCTTTGTTATTGATCGCGCGCCTTGGAAAATCTTATTCAAAAGCGTGGAACGCTTTTGAATGATTTTCCTCTTAAGACGTGGCGCGCGGTCGAGCTCCGAACCGGATAGAACTGCCCTTCGCGGGCGGCGTCCGGGGGACCCCGGCAGGACAGAGCGATACTACGTATCGCTAAGACAGCCTCCGCACCGTTTATTCCGAGAGGCAACGCAACTGAAAACTGTGGTCGCGAGCATGTGCGTTGATGGGATTGACTATCTGTGCGGTGCTATACAAATATATACTGTAGACATCGCTGATCGAAGAAGACCAGCTTGCAACGTGGCTGCCGACAAGGCTCAATATGCCGAATAACCCGTTGTTTCCCGCATCGCGGAAGCCCGGGGCGGAGAGGGTCGTTATGAACAAAGTTATTAACAAATAAATAGGAAAGGAGGTGGAGGGATGGTAAAATAATCTGTTGGCGGGGCGAATGATCGTCCGACCGATTTCTCAGGTTTATTATTAACCGAAGTGTTCACAAATCATTAACAATCAATTCAATTAAAAAAATGGGTAAAATTATCGAAAATCCGAAAAATTATACCGGAAACGAACTCGAAACGGTCTTCTTCAGACCGCTCGTCAGCGGGCCGGATGCCTTGGAGCTCGGAATACGGGTCATGTACAACATGCCGGTGCCGACGACGCTCAACTTCTGGAAACGGGGAACGGATCTCCTGCAACGTTATGCGGCGGGCTGGAAGGGTAGCGAGGCGGCGGATAAATACCAGAAGGTGATTCAGTTGTACAAGGTGAAGGCCGAAATGGGCTATGCGGCGGAGGACTATTTCGCGATGGTCTACGAACGGATCGTCGGACGGCCGGAGGTCAATCTGGGAGACTTGTCGGGAACGGAGCTCGAAGAGGCCGAAACCACGCTCTTCCGCGAGGCGATCGCCGAAGCGATCCGGGCGACGATGTGGGTCGGAGATACGGAGCGGGCCAGCGGATTCAATACGTTCGACGGTTTCCTCAAACGGCTGGTGGCCGACACGGGTACGGGAGAGGAGGATGTGAAGCGGGTCGCGATGCTGCCGATGGGGACGGCCGGGAATGCCGAAAAACTCTTCCGGGCGATCTATGCGGCGGCGCCGGCTCAGCTCCGGGCGATGAAGGCGGACGGAAGGCTGGTGCTGCTGGTGACGCGCGATGTGGCGGAAAACTATGAGGAAAGCCTGCTCAGCGGCTCGCTGGACAGTGTCCGGGCGGCGCGGATCAATGGCATCGACCGGTTGTCGTTCCGGGGGATTCCGGTGGTCGACATTCAGGCGGAGGGCTATCTCGAAACGGTGGGAGATTTGCCGGCGTCGTGGGCGATCCTCACGGACAGCCGGAACCTGGCGGTGGCGGTCAATACGGCGGACTTCCCGGGGTCGGAGGTCTCGATGTGGTACAATCCGGATCAGATGGAGAACCGACAGCGGGCGACGTTCATGGCGGGGTGCGATTACCTGCTGCCGGAGCTGATCGTGACGGCTTACTCGGAGATCTGACGGGGCCGGGGCGGGAGCGGCGTTGAATAGCGGCGGCTCTATCGGGGGCGTGGCGGATGAGGCTTCGAATCGCGGTGGTTCTGTCGGAGGTTAGGGCTGGGGGCGAATACGTAGGGTAGAGGCTGCTATTTCGGATGCCCGAAGCCACCGGCGGAGCGCGTCAGCGCGGAGCCGCAGGGGCTGACACGGTTCTTCGGGCGCGAAAACCTCAAGCGGTTTTCGCGCTGCGCCGGGCCGAGCAGGGGGCGAAACGAAGATTTGGGCGACACAGCCATTCGCCCACCGCGGGCACGCGGGGCCTGCCCGGCCCGAGGGCAGTTGAGGCTCGACGCGCGCCGCTGCCAAAAGAGGCGATTCAACAGTTTCGGTGTGAACCGAAACAGAATGAATCGCCCAAGGCGCGCGAGAAAAATATGAACAAAGTTTGTCCCGCGCGCGATTGCTGGAGTAGGAAATCATTCAAAAGCGTTGTTCGCTTTTGAATAAGATTTTCCAAGGCGCGCGGTTGTAGCGGAGCCGCAGTGAGGTGGACACGGGGCAATTTTTGGGGCGGAGAGCGAGTAGCGCGATTCCTTATGGAATCGCCGGGCTTGCGCGCTGGGCCTTCGGCCCATCCCCGGAGCGCGCAGCCCGAAACGGCAAAGGATTGAGCAGAGCTTTTGCGGTTCGCAGAACCGCCGGCCTTGGGCGCAGCGAACGCCACAGGCGGGCGCCGGGGGGGCGCGCCCGAGGACGAACGGGCGGAGAATTGGGCTGAGTGCTGTGCGACCCTTCGGGTCGCGCAGTTCGGCGCCAGCGGAGGGTGCAACGAGCTCCGTCGAGTTGCAGCCCGCCGCCGGGGGTGGCGACGGACTGCGGTGGATTTTCGGCCTGCGCGGCTCGCCTCCGTTTCTTCCGAGAGGCAACGCAACTGAAAACCGTGGGCGCGGTTGTCCGAGTTACTGGTGCTGAGGCCCTGCGAACCGAAATTCAAGTCCAGGCCGCTGATGCCGCTCATGGCGGAAGACCAGATGAACCCGAAGTTGCTGATGCCGTTCAGCGCGCCCGTGTAGTAGCGGCGGTAGCCCGGGGCGGGGTGTTGGTTTCTTCCGTTTATTCCGAGAGGCAACGCAACTGAAATCCGTAAGCCCGATTGCGTGCAGTGTGGGGATTGATCCAGGTTACGCTGAAACCGGAACATTGACCGTTGGGCTCGCTGACGGTGGATGACCAACTGTAACCGTCGCTGCCGATATTGGCTGTCCCGCCCGAGTGATAGGTGCGGTAGCCCGGGGCGGGGTTTGTCGGGGCGCAGAGGTTTGGTGACTATCGAGCTTTGTCCCGCATGGAACCGTACCTTTTCTGAAGAACCGAGCGGCGTTACGCGAGCAGAGACCGCTTGCGGGCTATGCCGAGTTAGCGCGAGGAAGCCTTCGGGCAAAAGGTACTCAAAAGACTTTTGGATAGCTACGCTTCAGGCTCCGCACGCTTGAATCCTTTTTTGTGCACTTTGGGGAATCCTGCTCAAAGTACGAAGGTGCTTTGAACAGGATTTCTCTCCCTTCGGGGGGGCGGAAGGGAAAATCTTATCGTAATGAAAAATATGCAAACTATCGGAAAATCAAAAAACAGAATCTTTGTCGTCGGACAGGCCGAGCCGCCGGGGGTGAGGCCGGTGGCGGAGGCGGCGCGAAAGGAGGTGTGGAGATGGGGTGGGGATAATCGCCTGCCGGAGGCGCTGGCGGCTCTCTCGAGGAGCTCGACCGTCCACCGAAGGATTATCAATGACAAGGCGGACTACATCAGCGGAAGCGGTCTGACGGTCGACGGAGGGGCCCCCAGAACGGCAGAACTGGTGGCCGAGGCGAACGGACAGGGACAGTCGCTGCGGAATGTGATCCAGAGGCTGGCGCTCGACCGGTGTCTGCTGGGGAACGCCTTTCTGGAGGTGGTCACCGATCCGCAGCGGAGCTTTCTCTCGCTGTACCACCTGGATGCGACGCGGTGCCGGCTCTCGCGCGACGACCGGCACGTCGTCATCCACCACGACTGGAGGCAGTATCGGCCTGCGGAGGCGGTGATGCTGCCGCTCTTTCCGCTTTTCGAACCGCGGCCGGACGGGACGCTTCGGGCGGTGATCCATTATAAGGACTACGAACCGATGTTCGAACACTACGGTGTCCCGAAATACATCGCGGGGATGGGAGCTTCGGCGATCGTATGGAAAACGGACCGGTGGAATATCTCGCGGCTGGACAATGCTTTCCAGCCCTCGGGGGTGATGGTGTTGGACGGGGACACGGATTCGGAACAGGAGGCGGCCGAAATCGCCCGGCTGGCCGAAGAACGCTTTGCCGGAAAACCGGGGCAGGTGATGTTTCTGGTCAAAAACGGAATCGACAGCGACACGACGCGTTTCGTGCCGATCGAAACGGCGAGCGACGGGGACTGGAAATCGCTTCACGATCAGGCGCTTTCGGATATCATCGTGGCGCATTCGTGGTTCCGGACGCTCAGCGGGATGGAGTATGCGACGGGGTTTTCGGCCGACCGGGTGCGGCACGAGTACAACATCGCGCTCAACACGCTGATCCGGGTCGAACAGCAGGAGATCATCGAACCCATCCGGAGGGTCTGTGCGGAGGTCTTCCGCGAGGAGGTGAGGTCGCTGACGTTCGTCAACCGGCCGCCGTTCGAGATGAAGCCGGCCTACATGCGGGTCTGGGAGGCGCGCAAGGCGGACGGATTCGACTACGATCCGGATGACCCGGCTCAGCAGCAGTTCCTCGCTCAGCTGTAGGCGCGCGGACAGGGAGTGGGTCGAAGATTTGGGCCGACCCAGCCAATTGCCCACCGCGGGCGCGCGGACGAAGAACGGGGCGAAGATTTGGGCCGACACAGCCCATTGGGAGTGCGGCACGCACCGCCCGCCCGGCGTAAGGGCAGTTCCAGCTGGCGCAAAGCTCTCCCATCGCCCGCCCGCGTAAAGAGGGATTTCACTCGTTTTGCGGCGAGCAAAATCGAGATGAAATCCCAGCGGGCGACGGCTGAATCGTTCCCGGCGCGCCGCCGCCTGAAGAAGCGATTCAATCATTTCGGCGGTGAGCCGAAATAGAATGAATCGCGTAAGGCGCGCGAATCGCGGCGGAGCGATAGCGGAGCCGCAGTGAGGCGGACACGGGGCGGAGCATTGGGGTGTGGATTGGGCTGAGCTCTTGCGACCCGCAGGGTCGCGCAGTCCGACGCCCCGGCAGGCGGAGGACTGCAACTC
>NZ_CAJTMN010000076.1 GCF_910577125.1 uncultured Rikenella sp. | reverse complement strand
GTTCTCTTTGTTCACAAAGAGAACAGTACCCTCCAGATAAGGCGCAAATAAACGAGCGGTTATTCTTTTGTCCAGATGCGAGTGTTCATGTTGAGCTCTTCGATCAGCCCCGTCAGTTCGCGCACCGCCGCGATGTCACGGCGGATACATTCCGACATCGAGAGCCAGAGTCCTGCTTCGTAGTGGTTCCGCGAGCAGTCGCGCGCCACCATGATGCATGAGCCCGTGAAGCTGATCCGCAGGCGGCGGGGATATTTCTTCGCCAGCTGCAGGATGCGTTCCATCAGGTGCGGGGTCAGGATATACCGGGCTTCGACCTGGTCGGTCGAGCAGACCAGGAAGTGGCGCATCAGGGCTGTGTTTTCCAGCAGCACCCGCTGTTTCCCGGCCAGCCATTTCGCGCCCCAGAAGTTCGGCACGAGGGTGGTTTGTCCGGCGAAGTCCTTGTTGAAGTCGGCCACGAAGAAGAAGCCCCGGAAGATTTTCACCCAGGTTGTGCGCGTACCTCTCGGAGTGTGCACGGTGCGCTCCTCCAAGGCCTTCACTTCGGCGAAACGGAATTCCGTCTTGCCGATCCGGCCTTCGAACAGGTCTTCCGTCGTGTAGCGGTCGGGGGCGACGGGAAACAGGTTGCTTTCGATGAAGTCCCGTTTGTCGATGCCGCCGGTCGCGTCGTATTCTCCTTCGTCGCAGAAGTGCCGGACGAGTTGCGGTATGATCTCCTCTTTGTACTGTCGGGTGAGCTCTTTCGACAGGTATCCCCAGATGCCGCCCAGCGTGAGAACGGCTGCAACGGCGGTGATCCAGCCCCATGTGTCTCCGCCCAGCGCCCGGCCGAGCAGAATTCCTCCGGCGCAAATCGCCGCCCACATCCACCACAGTCGTCGGTAACGGGCCTGTTTGTGGGGAAAAGAGCCCCGATTGACGGTCAGGGGCTCGGATGTCGGGATTGCAGCCTCTTCCATCAGTTATCTCCGAACAGGGACTTGACCTGCGGCACTTGCCGTTCCGCTTCCGGCGTCTCGAGCACCTGCTCCGGCTGGAAGTGGCCCATGCCGGCGATGATCGATGCCGGAAAAACCTGAATCGAGTTGTTGTAGTCGGTCACCACTGCGTTGTAGGTGCGTCGCGCCGCCGAGAGCTGCTCTTCCAGCTCGTTGAGCGTGCGTTGCAGGTGCATGAAGTTTTCCGAGGCCTGGAGTTCCGGATACCGTTCGGCCACGGCGTAGAAGTTCCGCACGCCGACCCCGAAACCCGAGTCGAACTGTTGTTTCTCTTGGGTCGACAATTCGTCGTAGCTCTGTTTCCCGCTCCGCAGTGCCGTCACTGATGTGAAGACTTCCGCTTCGTGCGCCGCATAGCGTTTGACGGTCTCCACCAGATTGGGCAGCAGGTCGAACCGCTGTTTGAGGATGGCGTCGATCGCTCCGCGCGCGTTGGCGATCTGGTTGCGCCGCCGCACGAATCCGTTGCGGATCGAGATCGGGGCGATGATGAAAAGCAGCAGGCAGACTGCCAGAATGATCCAAGGCATGGTTTTGCGGTGTATCGGGTTATTTCAAAAAGAGGAGCTCCCGGTATTTCGGCAGTGTCCACATCTCGTTGTCGACGATGAGTTCGAGCTTGTCGATGTGGTAGCGGATCGACTCCATGAGCGGGAGGATCTTGTCGTGGTATTCGATCGCCTTGGCCCGTTCGTCGGCGATGCGGTTGGCCACTTTCCGCGCTTCGACCATCTCTTCGACCTGCCGCTGCACCTCTTTCATGTGTTCGGCCAGTTTGACGATCAGCAGGCGATCCTGTTCGGCCAGCTGTTTCGCCTCGTCGGCCGGGAAGATCTCGCCGAATTTGGCCACCTTGTCGAGCAGCATGCTCTGGTAGCGCGACGCCACCGGCAGGATGTGGTTCATCGCCAGGTCGCCCAGCACCCGTGCCTCGATCTGTATCTTTTTGGTGTAAGTCTCCCATTCGACCTCCGTCCGTGCTTCGAGCTCGACCTTCGAGAGGACGCCCGTCGAGGTGAAGAGTTCGATCGACTCCTGGGTGAGGAACCGGTCGAAGATCAGCGGCGCGCTGGTCTCCGTGTCGAGCCCCCGTTCCCGGGCCTCCTGTTTCCAGGCGTCGCTGTACCCGTTGCCGTCGAACCGCACCGGTTTGCATTCGCGGATGTAGTCCCGCAGGACAGTGAAAATGGCCTTTTCGATCGGCATCCCCGTGGCCGAGAGTTCGTCGATCTGTCGGCGGAAGAGCTTCAGTTGTGCCGCCACCGCCGTGTTGAGCACCGTCAGCGCCCCGCCGCAGTTAGCCGACGAGCCCACCGCGCGGAATTCGAACCGGTTCCCCGTGAAGGCGAACGGCGATGTCCGGTTGCGGTCGGTGTTGTCCAGCAGGAGCTCCGGAATGGAGGTCACCCCGAGCCGGAATCCCGCCTTCTCGTCCACCACGATCGCCTCTTCGGACGACGAGTTCTCGATCTTGTCGAGCACTTCGCTGAGCTGCCGTCCGAGGAAGACCGAAATAATCGCCGGCGGAGCCTCGTTGGCTCCCAGCCGGTGCGCGTTGGTCGCGCTCATGATCGACGCCTTGAGTATCCCGTTGTATTTGTAGACGGCCATGATCGTATTGACCAGGAAGGTGACGAAGAGGAGGTTGTCCTTCGGCGTCTTGCCCGGCGAGAAGAGGTTCACGCCGGTGTCCGTCCCGAGTGACCAGTTGTTGTGTTTGCCCGATCCGTTGATCCCTTTGAACGGCTTCTCGTGCAGCAGGCAGCGGAAACAGTGTCGTCTCGCTATGCGATGGATAACGCTCATCAACAGCAGGTTGTGGTCGTTCGCCAGGTTGGTCTCCTCATAGATCGGAGCCAGTTCGAACTGGTTCGGAGCCACCTCGTTGTGCCGGGTCTTGACCGGGATGCCGAGCTTGAGCAGCTCGACGTCCAGATCGCGCATGAATGCCGCCACCCGGGTCGGAATCGCTCCGAAATAGTGATCCTCCAGCTGCTGGTTCTTCGCGCTCTCGTGTCCCATCAGCGTCCGCCCCGTCAGCACTAAGTCCGGACGTGCCGCCCACAGCCCTTCATCGACCAGAAAATACTCCTGTTCCCAACCTAAAAACGATGTTACCCGTTTGACCTGCGGATCGAACAGCCGACACACGTCGGTCGCCGCCCGACCCACCGCGTCGATCGACTTCAGCAGCGGGGTCTTGAAGTCCAGCGCCTCGCCCGTGTAGGCGATGAAGACGGTCGGAATGCAGAGGGTCGTCCCCACGATAAAGGCCGGCGAGGTCGGATCCCACGCCGAGTATCCCCTGGCCTCGAACGTGTTGCGGATCCCGCCGTTCGGAAAGCTCGACGCGTCGGGCTCCTGCTGGATGAGCAGCTTGCCCGAGAACTCCTCGATCATCCCGCCGTGTCCGTCGTGCTCCACGAAAGCGTCGTGTTTTTCGGCCGTCCCGCCGTTGAGCGGCTGGAACCAGTGCGTATAGTGCGTCGCCCCCATCTCCAAAGCCCATTGCTTCATCCCGGCGGCCACGTTCATGGCCAGTTCGCGCGAGAGCGGAGTGCGGTTTTCCATCGTATCCACCAGCGCCATGTAGACGTTCTTGGGCAGATACTTGCGCATCCGGTCGCGGTTGAAGACGTACATGCCGAAATACTCCGACGGCCGTTCCGCCGGCAGCGCCACTTCGTTCGCTTTGCGCCGGATGGCTTCGTCCACGACTTTGAATCTGAGTGAGGTCATAGTATAACAGGGTAATTGGTTAGGTTCCGTGAATGGTTATTTGAGTTCGATTCCGGCCCGGAGACACGCCTCGCGCATCTCGTCCGGCCAGACGGAGGCCTGGACTTCGCCGATGTGGGCGCATCGCAGCAGGAACATGCAGAGCCGCGACTGTCCGATCCCGCCGCCGATCGACAGGGGGAGTTCGCCGTCGAGCAGGGCCCGGTGGAACTCCAGCCCGGCCCGCTCGGGACATCCCGCCTCTTCCAGCTGCCGGGTCAGGGCCGCCGCGTCGACCCGGATGCCCATCGACGAGAGCTCGAAAGGCGCCTCCAGCACCGGGTTCCACAAGATGATGTCTCCGTTGAGCCCGGCATGGCCCGCTTCGTTGACCGTGCTCCAGTCGTCGTAGTCCGGCGCCCGTCCGTCGTGCTTCGTCCCGTCCGAGAGCCGTCCGCCGATGCCGATGATGAAGACCGCTCCGTACTCTTTGGCCGCCTCCCGTTCGCGCTCCTTGGGCGTGAGGCCCGGATACCGCTGCAGGAGCTCTTCGGCCTGAATGAAGGTGATCGCCTCCGGCAAGACCGGCGTGATGTGGGGGAACCGTTCGTAAGTCGCCGCCTCGACCTCGCGCAGCACGTCGTAAATGTCCCGCACCACCCCTTTCAGGTAAGCGAGGTTGCGCTCTTCGGCCCGCATCGTCCGCTCCCAGTCCCACTGGTCGACGTAGAGGGAGTGGAGGTTGTCCAGCTCTTCGTCGGCCCGGATGGCGTTCATGTCGGTATAGAGTCCGTACCCCGGCGCGATGCGGTACTGGGCCAGTTTCATCCGTTTCCACTTGGCCAGCGAGTGCACCACTTCGGCCCGCCGTCCGCCCATGTCCCGGATCGGGAACGATACGGCCCGTTCCGAGCCGTTGAGGTCGTCGTTGATGCCGGTGCCCGAGAGGACGAAGAGCGGCGCGGTCACCCGCCGCAGGCCTAATTTTTTGGAAAGACACTCCTGAAATCGCTCCTTGAGCAGCCGGATGGCGCTTTCCATGCTGTTTCCGTTCAGACTTGCTCGGTAGTAGGGAGGGATTGTCAGGGCCATCGGGAGAGAGTGTGTGAAAGACGTTGTGATTGAAGCGACAAAGATAGCGAAATTTCCTCCGAGTGGTGCAGCTTCGGGCGTGCTTTCTTGCGTCAGAAGCGGTAGGAGGCGGTGGTGAAGAAGGTGATGCCCCGGGCGTAGTAGTATTTCGAGGCCAGCGGCAGGTAGACGCCGTCTCGTTTGTACAGCCGTGAAGACTCGTAGCCGCTGGCCCGGATCGTGCGGCGGTTCAGCAGGTTGTCGACGCCGGCGTAGATGCCTAACCGGTGGCGGGCTTTGAAATAGACGGTTTTGCCGATGAAGAGGTCGACGGTCGCCCCGCCGCCTAGATTTTCCTGCTCGGCCGCCATCATCCGGGCTTCGGGCGTGTATCTCCACCGCTCCACTGCCGACTCGCTGCGCCGGAGCGGCGTCGGCGCGATGTAGTTGCCCGTCCACCCCTTCAGCGTCGCGGTGAACACCCAGCCCCGCGGAGCGTATTCCAGCTCCAGCGCGCCGATCGTCTGGGGCCCCGTGGCTGTGTGCAGTCCTCGGTAGTAGACCGTTTCGGTGGCGATCACCTCGCCCGTGCTCTCCCGGATGACGGTGGCCTGCGGATTCGACGTGTAGCGGCAGTCGGTCACCGCCGCGGCCGCCTTCAGCTGTAACCGCGGCCCCAGCCGTATTTCGGCCGACAGCTCCAGACCGATGTGGCGCGTGTCGATCCCTGTCATCGGGTAGTTGCAGAAACCGTAGGTCAGGTCGTTGTAGAACCGGCGCACCTCCGTCCGGTCGCGTACCTCCGCCGCGAAGAGCGCTGCATGGGCCTGGAGCAGCGGTGTCCGGTAGTCTGCCCGCAGCTCCGCCTCCAGCATCCGCTCGTTTTTCAACCCCGGTACGAAGGCGTTGCGGTACTCTGGCGAGATGAAGGCGCCCGAGGGGGTCGGCGCGAGGCTCCGGGCGGCGAACCGAAAACCGATCCGCAGCCGTCCGCCCTGATGGTAGCCTGTGCCGCCCTCTACGCTCCACTCCGGGTGGGCCGACCAGGGCGACCAGCCGAACGACTCGGCGCCCGGAAAGTTCTGCTTGTCGTAGTAGCCGAAGCGTCGGAAGGCTGTTGCCCCGGCCGATCCGGCCGCTTCGAACTCCCACTGCCTCCACCGGTGCGTGAAACGGGCCCAGGCGTGCGGCCGGATGCTCTGCATGGAGTATTTGTATCCGAACGTGTCGCCCTCGTGCACCTCCCGGTTCGGGTAGCGCATGTCGTTCTGCGTGCCGTTCGGCGCATCTTCCGGGTTCTCGGCGAAGACGTCCACGTCCAGCCAGTAGCTGCCGCCCAGCAGGTCGTCCAGCTGTTTGAAACAGAGGTTGTCCGCGGCGACGCATTCGATTCCGCCCCGGAGCGCGGTCTGCGGGCCGGGACGCCATTCGGCGACGGTCTGCAGGGTGAATTCCCGGTAGTCGCACATCCGGCTGGCCAGGATGTAATGCGCTCTCGGGCCACTGTCCCGGTTTTGTGCCACGAGGGACGTCCAGTCGATCTGGCGTGTGGCTTCGTCGGTTCGCCACCGTTCGGCGACGAGCTCTCGTTCGTCGCTCTCCTCGGGATAGAAGCTCGGCAGGTAGCGGTAGTAGTCGGGATGGGGGTTCGGCGCGTCGTACCAGTCGAGAGCCGAGAAGCCCGACCGGCCGAATCGGGCGCCGGCCGTCGCGGTGATCCGCAGCGCGTCGCCCGAGTCGTAGGCATAGGTCAGCAGGGCGATCGGCTGGGCGGAGGTGCGGATGCGGGCCGACCGCCGCGAGTCGTTCCACCGGCCCCAGGCGGGGTTGTAGAGGTTGTCGCCGGTCAGGGAGAAGGCCTCTTCGGTCGAGGCGGCGGCCAGCGCCCGCCGGTTCGGTGCGTACCAGGCGGTCAGGGCGATCCGGTGGCGGTCGCCGCCGAACCGCTTCGAGACCGAGCCGAAGAGGGCCCAGCTGTCGTTCCACGTCCCCTCGACCGTGTACGAGCCGTCGCCGTCGCCCGCCCGGCTCCGGCCGGCGAAGAGGGAGTAGCCCCAGCCGTTTCGGGCGTTTTCGCCGGAGCGATAGCCGGCCGACCCGCGGAGGGTATAGGTGCGGTTGGAGGTGGAGAGGGAGACTTTCCCGCCGCGTGTCTGTTGCCACGGAAGGATCTGTCGCTCTTCGGAGCCTCCTGCCGCGCCGGTCGATGTCTCTCCGGGAAGGCGGAAGCCGATGTCGTCGAGGCCGTAGATCGCGTTCCAGGCCGGAGTCCCTCTCTCCTGCTCGACGAGCGGCAGGCCGCCCATGCGGAGTGTCCGGTAGCGGTTGTCGTAGCCGCGGGGTCTGTAGCGCAGAAATCCGAATTCGAAACCGGCGATCTCGTTCCAGTAGTCGTCGTAGGCGTGCAGCGGAGCGAACCCGAACGGACCTTCGGCGGCATCGAGCCGCCACGAGATCGAATCGGTCGTTTCCGTCCGGCCGGTCTGTGCGGTTGCGGCGTGCGGGCCGGACAACAGCAGGATGATCGCCAGTGCCGTTCCGCACCGCTTCCGCCGGGGGTCGGGCCGGGAGGGCGCTCTCTTTCGGGCGGTCGGATATGTGGCGGAGGGTTGCACGCGGCGACAAGGTAGGGAGTTTTCGGGAGGGATATTTTGCCGGGATTCGATTATGTTACGATTCGGACTTTCTGCGGTATTTTCGGGTGCCGCAGGGACGGGCGGCGGGCTGTTCGGGCTCTTTCTCCGGATGGGGACGCGAGGGGCGGCGGAGGAGGAATTCCGGATCGGGGTTCGGAATTTCGGAGGATTTTTCGTTACTTTGTAACATCTGAAAAAATGAAAAACCGCTAATGCCTTGCACGCATGAGAAAGTCGGCACGCACAAACCGGAATGGCTGAAAATAAAGCTTCATAACGATCCGCGTTATGCCGCTGTCGCTGCACTCGTGCGGCGGCACGATCTACATACGATCTGTTCCAGTGGCCGGTGTCCCAATATTTCGGAGTGCTGGAGCAGGGGAACGGCTACCTTTATGATCGGGGGCGATGTCTGTACGCGCGCCTGCCGGTTCTGTGCCACGAAGTCGTCGGCTTCGCCGGCGCCGCTCGATGCGGCCGAGCCGGAGCGCATCGCCCGGTCGGTGCAGCTGATGGGGCTGCGCCATGCGGTGATTACGTCGGTGGATCGCGACGACCTGCCGGACGGAGGGGCGGCACATTGGGCGGAGACGGTGCGGGCGATTCGCACGCTCAATCCGGAGACTACCATCGAACTTCTGATACCCGATTTTTCGGGCGATACGGGCCTGCTCGACGTCGTTCTGGACGCCGGGGCGGACATCGTGGGGCACAATCTCGAAACCACGGCCCGGCTGACACCGACGGTGCGCGACCGCCGGGCTTCTTACGACACATCTTTACACGTATTACGCTATGTCGCGGCGCGGGGAGCGGCTCTCGGGCGGGACGATCTGGCCAAAAGCGCTCTGATGGTGGGCTTGGGCGAGACGTTCGACGAGGTGCTCGGCGCACTGGACGACCTGGCGGAGGCGGGGGTGAGGCGGATGACGATCGGGCAGTACCTGCAGCCTACGCCGAAACACTATCCGGTGGCGGAATATGTCCATCCGGATACTTTTGCCCGTTACGAGGCGGCGGCGGTGGAGCGGGGGATCGTTTATACGGAGAGCGGGCCGCTCGTACGTTCTTCTTATATGGCGGATCGGCTGGCGCCGAAAATGCAGAGGCCGTTGGACACTTTAACGGCTCGGGAGGGATGATCGAGGTACGGGACGAGGGGGTGATTGACTACGGGGCGGCGTGGGAGCGGCAGCGGGGCTTTTTCGACGAGATGCTGGGGCGTGTCGCGGCGGGGGCGGCGGACGAGGCGCGGGGGGTGCTGATGTTGTGCGAGCATCCGCATGTCTATACGCTCGGCAAGAGCGGGCGGGAGAACAACCTGCTGGTGAGCGAGGCGTTTTTGCGTTCGATTGGGGCGACTTATTACCGGATCGACCGGGGCGGGGATATCACCTATCATGGGTACGGGCAGCTGGTGGGGTATCCGATTCTGGATCTGTCGTCTGTCGGGGAACGGGGGTTGGGGCTTCGGGAGTATATCGATCGGCTGGAGGAGAGCGTGATGGCGACGATTGCGGAGTGGGGGATCGAGGGGTGTCGGGTTCCGCATGCGACGGGGGTATGGCTTCCTGCGGCGGGGGGGCGGCCGGAACGGAAAATTTGTGCGATCGGCGTTCGGGCTTCGCGGTATGTGACGATGCATGGTTTTGCGCTGAACGTGACGACCGATTTGAAATATTTCGACTACATCAACCCTTGCGGTTTTACGGACAAGGGGGTGACTTCGGTGGCGGCGGAGCTGGCGGGAACGGGCCGTCCGGTGCCGACGATGGAGGAGGTGAAACGGGTGTACGTCAGCCACTTTATGCGTCTGTTCGGCGGCTCGCGATAGATAGGGGCTGCTTAATTGTTGCGGGCGGCCTTGGGGTAGAGGCTGCCGCAGCAAAACGCAGTTTTGCCCGTCCACGGGACGTGGGGCCCGGCCGGCCCGAGGCCAGTCGAAGCTCGACCGCGCGCCACGTCTTAAAGGGGAAATCGTCAAAATGTGCGGGCACATTTTGACAAGATTTCCCAAGGCGCGCGGAAAAAGGCGGCGGAGCGATAGCGGAGCCGCAGTGAGGCGGACACGGGGCGGTGCTTGGGGCCGTGATTGTTCTTCGGGTGCGAAAACCGCTTGCGGTTTTCGCGCCGCGCTGGGCCGGGCAGAGGGCGGAGAATTGGGCGAAAATTAGGGCGGAGCTGTTGGCCGTACTTTGTTCTTTGCTGTTGCGACCCGCAGGGTCGCGCAGTCCGACGCCCCGGCAGGCGGAGGACTGCAACT
>NZ_CAJTMN010000075.1 GCF_910577125.1 uncultured Rikenella sp. | reverse complement strand
GGAACTGCCCTACGCGGGCGGCGTCCGGGTGACCCCGGCGGGACAGAGCGAAACTTACGTTTCGCTGCGGCCGTGTCGGTAAAATTGGGGTAGAGGCTACCTGTTAGGGTAGACCCGGCCAATTGTGAGTGCGACACGCCCCGTTTATTCCGAGAGGCAACGCAACTGAAGACCGTGGCCGCGATAGTTCACGTTGGTAGTAAAGAGGAGTTCCGTGCGAAAACCCATACACATGCCGCTCAAAGTTTTGTCAAAGAGGTTGGACGTGGATGACCAGCTGGCTCCGTTGTTCCCGACACGAATCAAATCTCCCAATCCACCCTGGTGTCCTGCGTCGCGGAAGCCCGGGGCGGGGAGATTGAAAAATAAAATAAAACGCCTGACGGAGAGGGGGCCGTCAGGCGTATGGAAAATCATGCCGGACCGCTCGGCTTACCGCCCCTCGCCGATGTAGCCCTGCTGGTTGATGTACCACGAGGTGCCGTCGAAGCCCGGCGCGGTGATGCGGTAGCTGTCTCCTACCGCGTAAACTGTCGGGGTGAAGGCGAGTCCGTCGATTTTGATTTCCGAAGCCTTCAGCTCTTTTGCGGAGGAGGCCCAGCGTCCTGTCGCACTGTGGAACTCCCGTTGCCGGAAATAGAGCTGTCTCAAGGCCCATTTGACCTCTTCGTTCCGGTTCCAGACGAACGGAGTTTCGCCTTTGCCGGCTGTGATGTCCGAAAATTGCAGGAAACCCCAGTATTCCGGTTCGTGGATGCTGATCTTGCCGCTCGGGGCCCACACCCAGTTGTCTTCCGGCAGGTTCGGCCGCTTGACGTAGGCGCCGTCCACGATGTCCAAAAGCCATTGCACGCGCGAGAAGTTCAGACGCCATTGTTCGCCGGCTTCGATGCCGCGTTTCCCGTACCGAACTTCCAGCAGGGTGTGGATCGGGATCGCCATTTCGAACGTCCATTTCTCGTCCGTGTCCGACGGGTCGTTGAGTGTGCCGTAGAGCTTTACGGCCGACCGCATCCCGTTCATATTCCAGGCGTTGAGCGGTGCGCCGCCGTCGCGGTAGGGACGTGTCAGCATCAGATCCCACTCGGTTCCCAAGGCGTTGACTTCGAATTCCATGTAGTGGTGGGTGCTGCCGGTCACGTCGAGAAAGACTTCGAAGTCGTTGTCGTGGAAAATCACCGATTCGCGCTCCGTCAGGGTGGCCCAAAGGTTCGGTTCGATCATCTCGGCGGCGATGTACAGATATCGGTCGTCCCACATCAGTTTGGCCCGGCACCGATGGCGCGGTGTCACTGGCCGCCGGGTGCCTTCGATGTCCACGAAGTCGGATGTCCACGGCACGTCGGCCCATTCCGGAGTGTCGATTTCTCCGTCGATGGTCACCTCCTGCGGCGCCCGGTAGCAGACGTAGCGGGGCGGGTCGAACGGATAAGGGGTACTGAAGTCTACGGAGGTCGGGCGGGCCTGTACGGGTGCGGTGGCTGCCAACAGGCCGGCTGTCCACGAAAGAAGAAGCGAGAGTCTCATATAAAGGTTGGGTTAAGTTTTTTGTTATGTAGGTCGGGGCTCGGGTCGGTTGTTCGCGGCTCTGCGAACTGCAGGGTTGTAGTCCTGTTTTATCGCGCGCCTTGAGAAATCCTGTCAAAATGTGCCAGCACATTTTGACGATTTCCCTTATTAAGGCGTGGCGCGCGAGCTTGTCAGCGCTTGTTTCAGTCGCCCGCAGGAATTTCATCTCGGTTTTGCTCACTGCAAAACGAGTGAAATTCCTCTTTAAGCGGGGCGGGCGACGATCGAGCTTTGAACCGGACGGAACTGCCCTCGGGCCGGGCAGGCCCCACGTCCCGTGGACGGGAAATGCTTCGCATTTCTGCGGCTGGGTCAGCCCAATAGGGTCGCAGCTGCCGATTATTGGGGTAGACCCGGCTATTTCGGCGTGCTCGCAGGCACCGTTTATTCCGAGAGGCAACGCAACTGAAAACCGTAGCCGCGGTAGTATGTGCTGCTGGGGTGGAGCTCTGTCGCACTGAAATCCAAGTATACCCCGCTACTGTCGTTCGCTGTTGAAGACCAACTGAATCCGTAGTTGCTGACGGTATACAGTACGCCTGAGGTGCGATAGCGGCTGCCCGGGGCGGGGGATTGTGCGGGGCGCAAGAGCTCTGCCCATTCGTCCTCGGCGCGCCTCCCCCGCGCCGCTATCGCGTCGCTGCGCCCGAGGACGGCGATTCTGCGAATCGCGCTACTCGCTCTCGGCCCCGTGTCCGCTTTACTGCGGCTTCGCTGTCGCTCCGCCACATTTTCCCGCGCGCTGGCGGAAATCGTATCCAAACGCGCACTACGCGTTTGGATGATTTCCTACTCCAGCAGTCGCGCGCGGGTCGGGCTCCGTGCCGGACGGAACTGCCCTCGGGCCGGGCGGGCCCCACTTAGTAAGGCAGAGAGAACCCTAACAAAACACCCAACGGGTGCGTGGACGGGTAAAACTTCGTTTTGCTGCGGCAGCCTCTGCCCAATTCTTTGTCCGCGCGCCTTACGCGATTCATTCTATTTCGGCTCATCGCCGAAACAGTTGAATCGCGTCTTAAGGCGTCGGCGCGCGGTGGTTTGAGGGTACTGCGCTCAGGCCGCGCAGGCCCCACGTCCCGTGGACGGGCGATACTGCGTATCGCTTAACCGCCTCGGCCCAACCCACTGTCCCCGTGCAGGCCCCGCAGGCAGCTCTTCGTGGTCTAAACCACCCCTTCGCGCAGGATGTCGTGGATGTGGATGATCCCGCAGTAAGCATCGTCCTGATCCGGGTCGAGCACCAGCAACTGCGTGATCTTGTTCTGCTCCATCATCCGGAAGGCCTTGACCGCCAGCTCGTCTGCCGCGATGGTCTTCGGCGAGGGGGACATGATGTCCTGTGCCCGAACCGCCGCGATGTCCCGGCCGCTCTGGAGCATCCGCCGCAGGTCGCCGTCCGTGACGATCCCCAGCAGACGGCCGCTCCCCGGCTCTACGACCGCCGTCGCGCCGAGGCGTTTGCCCGATATCTCGATAATCACGCTCTTCAGGTCTGCGTCCGGAGCCACTTGCGGGACGCCTTCGGCCGACATGATGTCTCTCACCCGCGTATAGAGTTTCTTGCCCAGCGCCCCGCCCGGGTGGAACCGGGCGAAGTCCTGCGCCGTGAATCCCCGCATCTTGAGCAGCGTCATCGCCAGCGCGTCGCCCATCACCAGTTGGGCCGTCGTGCTCGACGTCGGAGCCAGGTTGTTCGGACACGCCTCCTCGGCCACCGTCGTGTTCAGCACCCGATCGCTGTGCTGGGCCAGAAACGAGTCCAGATTGCCCGCCATCCCGATCAGCAGGTTGCCCATCTGACGGATGAAAGGCACCAGCACCTTGATCTCCGGCGAGTTGCCGCTCTTCGAGATACACAGAATGATGTCGTCCGGCTGGATGATTCCCATGTCGCCGTGGATGGCGTCCGCCGCGTGCATGAAAACGGCCGGCTGGCCCGTGGAGTTGAGCGTCGCCACGATTTTGTTGGCGATAATGGCGCTCTTGCCGATGCCGGTGACGATGAGCCGCCCGGGGCTCTGGAAAATCGTTCGGGCGATCTCGACGAAATTGTCGTCGATGTAGGTTTCGAGCCGCCGTACGGCGTCGCACTCCGTGCGGACGATCTGGCGGGCGAAGGCTATGGTCTGTTCGGTGGTCACTTCCGAAGGAATTTTTGAACAAAGGTAGTCGGATTTTGCAAAAAAACGATTACCTTTATTGTCGTTCGCGCCGGCCGGAGGCCTCGTTCCGGAGGCCGGGCGCTACGGCGGGAGGGAAACAGAGAGGGTGGCTTGTTTTTTCATCATCCGGGAGGAATCTTACATGGCGAACCGCACTACGTCCCACTATTCGTCGTCGGACTTTCTGTACGAGAGTCTCAAACGGCATTTCGGCTTCTCGCAGTTCAAGGGAAATCAGGAGGAGGTGATCCGCAACGTGTTGGCGGGGAACGATACCTTCGTGCTGATGCCGACCGGGGGCGGGAAGTCGTTGTGCTACCAGCTGCCGGCGCTGATGATGGAGGGGGTGGCGATCGTCATCTCGCCGCTCATCGCGCTGATGAAGAACCAGGTGGATGCCATGCGGACTTTCTCGATGGAGGACGGGGTGGCGCACTTCCTCAACTCGTCGCTCAACAAGAGCGCGGTGCTGAAGGTGCGGGAGGACGTTCTTGCCGGGAAGACCAAGCTGCTCTATTTCGCCCCCGAATCTTTGACCAAGGAGGAGAATGTCGAGTTTCTGCGGAAGATCAAGGTCTCGTTCTATGCCATCGACGAGGCGCACTGCATCTCGGAGTGGGGGCATGACTTCCGGCCGGAATACAGACGCATACGGCCGATTATCTCGGAGATCGCCCAGGCGCCGGTCATTGCGCTGACGGCGACGGCGACGCCGAAGGTGCAGCTCGATATCCAGAAAAACCTCGGCATGCAGCATGCCAAGGTCTTCAAGTCGTCGTTCAACCGGGCGAATCTCTACTACGAGGTGCGGCCGAAGGTCAATGCCACCAAGGAGATCATCAAGTATATCAAACAGAATCCGGGAAAGAGCGGCATTATCTACTGCCTGTCGCGGAAAAAGGTCGAGGAGCTGGCGGAGCTGCTGGTGGTGAACGGCATCAAGGCGCTGCCGTACCATGCGGGGATCGATGCGGCGACGAGGGCGGGAAATCAGGACAAGTTCCTGATGGAGGAGGTGGATGTGATCGTGGCGACGATCGCGTTCGGGATGGGGATCGACAAACCGGACGTGCGGTATGTCATCCACTACGATATCCCGAAGTCGCTGGAGGGGTATTACCAGGAGACGGGCCGTGCGGGACGGGACGGGGGAGAGGGGCGGTGCATTACGTTTTACAGTTACAAGGATATTCAGAAGCTCGAAAAGTTCATGCAGGGCAAGCCGGTGGCCGAACAGGAGATCGGCAAGCTCCTGCTGCAGGAGACGGTCTCGTATGCCGAGAGCGCGATGTGCCGGAGGCGGATGCTGCTCCACTATTTCGGCGAGGAGTACGGGGTGCCGAACTGCGGCTGTTGCGACAACTGCTGCAATCCGCGCGAGGAGTTCGAGGCGCGGGAGGATATGCGGCTGATGCTGGAGACGCTGGCGGCGATCGGCGGAGGGTTCAAGGCGGACTATCTGGAGGCGGTGCTGCTCGGGCGGACGACCAATCTGGTGAAATCGTACAAACACCACCAGCTGGAGCTGTTCGGGGCGGGGGCGGAGCATGACGCGCACTTCTGGAACGCGGTGATCCGGCAGGGGCTGATTCTGGGGCTGGTGGACAAAGATATCGAAAACTACGGTTTGCTCTCCATCAGCGAGGCGGGACGTGCCTTTTTGGCTCCGGGAGGGGCGTTCAGCGTGAAACTGGTGGCGGACCACCGCTATGAGGAGACGGATGACGAGGATTCGGTGGCGGCGCATCCGGGCGGACGGGGAGGAGCGGCGGCAGATCCGGTGCTCTATTCGATGTTGCTGGATTTGCGGCACGAGGTGGCCAAGAAAAACGGGCTGCCGCCGTTCGTGATCTTCTCGGAACCGTCACTGGAGGATATGACGGTCCAGTATCCGGTGACGATCGAAGAGATGCAGAATGTGACGGGTGTAGGGGCGGGGAAGGCGAAACGGTACGGGGGGCCGTTCGTGGAACTGATCGCCAAATATGTGGAGGAAAACGGGATCGAACGGCCGCAGGAGATGGTGGTCAAGAGTGTCGTCAACAAGAGCGGGAACAAGGTTTTCATTATCCAGAGCATCGACCGGAAGATGGATTTCGAGGATATTGCGGATGCGAAGGGACTCTCGATGGAGGAGCTGATGGACGAGATCGAAGCGATCGTCGGGGCGGGGACGAAGCTCAATATCGACTACTATATCGCGGAGATGGTGGACGAGGATAAGGTGGTGGATATCATCGACTATTTTACGGAGGATGCGGAGACGGATTCGGTGGCGGATGCGGTGCGGGAGCTGGGAGGGGATTATACGGAGGAGGAGATCCGGTTGGTGCGGGTCAAATTCTTGAGCGAGGCGGGGAACTGATGCGGGTTGAGGCGTGGTTTGCGTCTTGCGGAGCTTAAGGCGCCGCGGTCAAAAAAGATGGGGTAGAGGCTGCCTTGGGGTAGACCCGACTATTTCGGAGTGCCCGCCGGCACCGTTTATTCCGAGAGGCAACGCAACTGAAAACCGTAGGCACGGCGATTCGCGTGACTGGTACCAAGAGCCTTCGTGTCGAACCACAAGAACCGTCCGAGGATATCGCTCACTGCGGATGTCCAACTATACCCGCTGCTTCCGACATCTCCCGGATCGCCTATCCGCCCACTAAGACCTGCGTCGCGGTAGCCCGGGGCGGGGTGAGGCATGATAATCGCTTTTTGTTGTTTTATAACCTATTGTATTTGGAAGTCAGAGCGAAAAAATATTTAGGCCAGCACTTTCTGACCGACCTGAACATCGCCCGGCGGATTGCCGAGGCGCTACTCCCCGATGTCGGCGGGACGCAGCAGGTGCTGGAGGTGGGGCCCGGGATGGGGGTGCTGACACAGTATCTCCTGCCGGTGTACGGCGACGCGCTCACTGTGGCCGAAATCGACCGCGAAAGCGTGGAGTACCTGCGTGTGCATTATCCGGGTTTGAATATTCTCGAAGGGGATTTTTTGCGGCTGGATCTCTCTGTCCTCTATGCTGCGAGCGGCGGGGTGAAAATTATCGGGAATTTTCCGTATAATATTTCGTCGCAGATTTTCTTTAAGGTGCTCGATAACAGAGATTTGGTGCCCGAAGTGGTGGGGATGATCCAGCGTGAGGTCGCTGTCAGGCTGGCGGCCGGGCCGGGAGGAAAGGAGTATGGGATCCTGAGCGTGCTGTTGCAGGCTTATTACGATATCGAATATCTGTTTACAGTGCCTCCGGGGGTGTTCAATCCTCCGCCCAAGGTGCAGAGCGCGGTGATTCGGCTCAGACGAAACGATACGGTACGGTTGGATTGCGACGAAGAGTTGTTTCGGCGGATTGTCAAGGCGACTTTCAACCAGCGGCGTAAAACGGTGCGGAATTCGTTGGGTGCAGTATTCCCCGAAGTGGTGCGTGCGGTGACCGAAGGGAGGGCGGAACCTCATCCGCTGTTCGGCCGTCGGCCGGAGACCTTGAGCGTGGCGCAGTTCGTGGAACTGACCCGGTGGGTGGAGGAGGTGAGAGGATAGGTATGGGCTGTGTCCGTTTTTTTCGCGCCGGGCCGGCCGCCGCCGCCCGAACCCGCCAGCTTTGGGCTAAGTTGTTGGGGTAGCGGCTATCCGTTTAAGGTTGAGGCGGCCAGTAAAACACCCTGTGGGCACTGTTTATTCCGAGAGGCAACGCAACTGAAGACCGTGGGCACGACTGCCTGCATCACGTATGGGGAGACGCGCTATGTAGAATCCCAAATACAAGCAGTTCGTGTCGGTTACCGACGATGAATAGCTGTACCCGTTACACCCGACAGCCATCAAATCACCCGATTCGCCGAAGTCTCCCGCATCGCGGTAGCCCGGGGCGGGGCAAGTCTCGATTCGAAAAATATACACTACGATGTCCGACCATAACCATCCGCACCACCACTCCCACGACCACATGCACCACCATGCGGCTACGGGAAACATGGCTCTGGCCTTTTTCATCAACCTCGGATTCGCCGCAGTCGAGCTCATCGGAGGACTCTGGACCAACAGTATAGCCATCCTGTCAGATGCCTTCCACGACTTCGGAGACAGCCTCTCGCTGGCCGTCGCCTGGCGGCTGCAGAAAATCTCCGAAAGACCGGGAGATGCGCGGTACAGCTATGGGTATAAGCGATTCTCGCTGCTCGGCGCGCTGTTTATCTCCACCGTGCTGCTCGTCGGGTCGATCTTCATTATCAAAGCCTGCGTCGAACGCATCGTGAACCCTCAGGAACCGAATGCCGAAGGGATGCTCGGGCTCGCGGTGTTCGGCGTGCTGGTCAACGGCTTTGCCGCGCTGAGGCTCAAAAAAGGCGGATCGATCAGCGAACGGGCCGTGATGCTCCATATGATGGAAGATGTGCTGGGATGGCTGGCCGTGCTGGTGGTCAGCGTGGTGATGCTCTTCGTCCGGGTGCCGATCCTCGACCCGCTGTTGTCGATCGCCATTTCGGGATGGGTGCTGTGGAACGTCTACCGGAACATGAGGGTCACGTTCCGGATCCTGTTGCAGCACACCCCCTCCGGCATCGATGCCGGGCGGCTGGAAAGCGAGATCGTGGCCTTGCCGGAGGTGGCTTCGATCCACGACCTGCACCTGTGGAGTCTGGACGGCGAACGGAACGTCTGTACGTTCCATGTGGTGACGGTCGGACCGTTGGATGCAGAAGCGCAAATCGTCCTGAAACGGAAAATTCGTGCCGTCTGTGAACAAAACGGCATAGAACATGCTACGATCGAGATCGAAACCGCTGGGGAGGATTGCGGTCTGACCCACTGTTGGCATTGATCCCTATGGAATTCGAATACCGGACGCTGAAATTTCCACCCGACTACGACGGGCCGGTGGTCGCTACGCTCATCAAGGCACCTTTCCCGGTGCAGGACACGGGCCGTGCGGTGCTCTACGTGCACGGCTACATCGACTACTTTTTCCAGACGCACATGGCCGAGGAGTTCGTGGCCCTCGGCTACCGATTCTATGCCGTGGAGCTGCGCAAGTACGGCCGTTCGCTGCTCGAAGGGCAGCATCCGGATTTCGCCCGGTCGATGTACGAATACTACCCCGACCTGACGGAGAGCATCCGCCGGATTCGGGACGACGGGGCGCGGGAGGTGATCCTGCTGGGCCATTCGACGGGGGGACTGCTGGCGGCGCTGTATGCCGACGACGGGCCGGCCGAGGAGCGGAAGGCGATCGGCCGGGTGGTGCTGAACAGTCCGTTCCTGGAGTTCAATGCGTCGTGGTTCAAACGCCGGGTCGAGATTCCGCTGGCGGCGGCGGTGAGCATCGTGCTGCCGTTCGCGCACAAACGGAGCGAGTTGTCGCCGCTCTATGCCCAGAGCATGCACCGGGATTTCCGGGGGGCGTGGCATTTCGATACGAAGCTCAAGCCGATCGAAGGGATTCCGCTCTATTTTTCGTGGCTGCGGGCGGTGCGCAACGGCCAGCGGAGGATCAAACGGGGGCTGCACATCGAGGTGCCGGTGCTGGTGATGAGCTCCGACCGGTCGTATTTCGGAAAGGAGTGGAGCGACGAGCTGCTCCGGTCGGATTCGGTGCTGAATGTCGAGGATATCGGCCGATATGCGCGGAATCTGGGGCGGGATGTGACGTACGTGCAGATTCGGGACGGGGTGCACGATCTGTTCCTTTCGACGCATGCGGCGCGCGAAGCGGCGTTCCGTGCGGTCTTCGAGTGGCTACGGTGCTGACTTTTTCGGATCGACCGAATGTCGGTTGCGGGCAGCCCGGGCGACACAAAAAAAGATATGTGCGGATGAAGGGACTCGAACCCCCACGCCGGTCAAGGCACCAGATCCTAAGTCTGGCGTGGCTACCAATTACACCACATCCGCAAAAACTCTGCAAAAATACGCAAATAGACGCTCTCTGCAAAATACCTGTTTCTTTATTCGTACGCTTATTCTATACCCTGTTCTTTGAGCCGGACGGAACCGTACCTTTTCTGAAGAAAAGGTACCCAAAAGACT
>NZ_CAJTMN010000074.1 GCF_910577125.1 uncultured Rikenella sp. | reverse complement strand
CTTGCGCGCTGGGCCTTCGGCCCACCCCCGGAGCGCGCAGCCCGAACACGACAGACGGTTTGGCCAAACTTTTACGGTTCGAAGAACCGCCCCGGGCTACCGCCACCACGCAGGAGGTTGGTTCGGCGGAGTCGGAGACTACGGATACAGTTGGGCGTCAGCGGCCCGTAACATGGAGTCCTATAGCCACGGTTTGTACCTGCACTTCACCTCGAACATTCTCGTTCCGGACAACCTGAGCGCTTGTGCCCACGGTCGTCAGTTGCGTTGCCTCTCGGAATAAACGGTGCCTTCGGGCACGCCGAAATAGTAGCCTCTACCCCAATGCCCCACAGGCTCCGCCCCCCATAAACCCCGCCCCGGGCTTCCGCGACGCAGGGAACAACGGGTGGTTAGGCGATCTGATGTACGTCGGACACCACAGTTTCAGCTGGTCTTCCGCTACAAACAGCAGCCATGGCATAGACTTGAAGTTCCATGTGCAGAGCCTCAGCACCAGTAACTCGGACAACCGCGCCCACGGTTTTCAGTTGCGTTGCCTCTCGGAAGAAACAGAGCACCTACTCGACACAGGAAAACCGACAACCCGCCAAATGCCGAAATTTCCGCCGGAAAGTATTATCTTTGACGACAAACAAAAATCCGATCCATTACCGACCTACGGACAACCCTTTCGCTATGGCCGTCACCAACAACACCATGATCCTGCGGCGCGAGCTTCTCACGCGCATCGTCAAACTGCTCCACGCCGGCAGGCTGGAAACAGAGATCGACCGCATCCCCTACGAAATGAGACCCAAAGGATACGAAGAGATCTCGCGGTGCTGCATCTACAAAGACCGCGCAATTCTGAAATACCGCGCCATGGGGATCCTCGGTTTCGGCATCGAAGAAGAGGAGGACGAGATGACCCCGCTGGCCGAATACGTCCGACGCGCGTTCGACCGGAAAGCGATCTCCGAAAATCCGCTGACCGTCATGACCGACGCCTGCTCGGCATGCGTGAAAGTCAACTACGTCGTCACCAACATGTGCCGGGGATGCGTGGCGCGGCCCTGCGAAGTCAACTGCAACAAAGGCGCCATTCACTTCGCCAACGGACAGGCACATATCGACCCGACCAAATGCGTCAACTGCGGACAGTGCATGAAAAACTGCCCGTTCCACGCCATCGTCTACATTCCGGTGCCGTGCGAAGAGTCGTGTCCCGTGGGAGCCATCAGCAAAGACGAACACGGCAAAGAACATATCGACCCGGCGAAATGTATCTATTGCGGCCGCTGCCTGTCGGCCTGCCCGTTCGGAGCCGTGGTCGAGAAGTCCCACCTGATCGAGCTCTTCAAATCCTTTCAGTCGGATAAACCGACCGTGGCGCTCGTCGCACCGGCCGTGGCGGGACAGTTCAAAACCTCGCTCGCCAATATCATCGGCGCCATCAAAAAGCTGGGGTTCGACGACGTGATCGAAGTGGCCAAAGGGGCGGACGTGACAACGGCCAACGAAGCGGCCGAACTGGCCGAAAAAGTTCTGGACGGCGACCAGGCATTTATGACCACTTCGTGCTGTCCGTCGTATTACATGCTGGCGCACAAGCACATGCCGGAAATCGCGCCCTACGTCTCGCACACGCGGAGCCCGATGTACTACACCGCAGAGATTGCCCGGAAACAATATCCGGACGCCACGCTGGTCTTTATCGGGCCGTGCGTCGCCAAGCGGAAAGAAGCCTACGCCGATCCGAACGTCGATCTGATGCTGAGCTTCGAAGAGCTCGGCACCATGTTCGTCGCCATGGGCGTGGACACCTTCGCCGACTCGAAAACCACATTGGACGGCGAGATTCTGGCCAGCAGCCGCGGCTATGCGGCGAGCGAAGGCGTGATGAACGCGGTGGCAGGGGCTTTGCCCGCTCCGTACCGGGAACAGATCCGGCCGGTCGTCATCAACGGCATCGACAAACAGACCATCCGCGAGATGCGGGGATATGCCAAGAGCTGTCCGGGGAACATGGTCGAAGTGATGGCCTGCGAAGGGGGATGCATCAACGGATGCAACGTCATCGCCAATCCGAAAATCGCCGCCCGACAGGTCAAAGAGCTGGCCAAAGAGCAGCCCGAAACCAAGTAAATAACGGATACATTACAAGATATGGACTTAAAAGTAAAAGTAACCGACCGAATCTATTGGCTGGGTACCAACGACCGGAGGAAACACCTTTTCGAAAACCTGTGGCCCCTGCCGGATGGAGTAAGCTATAACTCCTACCTGATTGTGGACGAGAAGACCGCCCTGCTCGACACCATCGAGATGGGAACCGGAGGCGATTATGTGGGCTGGATCGAGCGGCTCCTGAACGAAGCGGGACAGACGAAGTTGGATTATCTGATTATCAACCATATGGAACCCGACCACTCGGGTGAGATCGGGGATATCGTGCGCCGCTGGCCGGACGCGAAAATTGTCGGAAATTGCAAGACTTTCAAGATTCTGGAAGGCTATTACGGCATCACCGAAAACCTCGTCGAAGTAGGGGAGGGCGATACGCTGGATCTGGGCCATCACAAACTGCAATTCGTGATGACCCCGTGGGTGCACTGGCCGGAGACCATGATGAGCTACGACACCACGGAACACATCCTGTTCTCGGGCGACGCTTTCGGCACGTTCGGAACATTGGACGGGGCGATTTTCGATGACGAAATTGCCGATTTCGACACCAGATACTTGGGCGAGATGCGGCGATACTACTCCAATATCGTCGGGAAATACAGCAATATGGTGCAAAAGGCATTCGCCAAGCTCGGTTCGGTGCCAATCGACACCATTTGTCCGCTCCACGGACCGGTTTGGCGGAGCGAGCCGAAAAAAGTGATCGGACTGTACGACCGCTGGAGCCGGTATGAAGCGGAACCGGGCGTTGTGATTATCTACGGCTCGATGTACGGCAACAATGCCGCTACGGCGGACTACATCGCCCGCAAGTGCGCGGAAGCGGGGATTCGGGATATCCGCGTGCGGGACGCTTCGAAGACCCATCTCTCGTATCTGATCGATGACATGTGGCGGTACCGGGGGATTATTCTCGGAAGCTGCGCCTACAACACTCAGATGTTCCCGACCGTCGAGCGGCTGACCACCGAACTGCTCCATATGGGGGTAAAGAATAAGGTGTTGGGGCTCTTCGGCTCGTACAGCTGGAACGGGGGCGGGGTGAAGAACCTGAAAGTTTTCGCCGAACAGATCGGTTGGCCGCTGGTGGCCGAACCGGTGGATGTGTTCGGCACCCCGACACCGGAAAAACTCGCCGCCTGCGACGCTATCGCACAGGGGATGGCTGCGGCATTGAAGAACTGAGACGCACAATAGATGGAAAATCTCGTCGACGGCCGTTGCGGCTGGGCCGGAACAGACCCGCTCTACGTCGAATACCACGACCGGGAGTGGGGGCGACCTGTTACGGACGATCGTACTCTGTTCGAATTTCTGGTACTCGAAAGCGCACAGGCAGGTTTGTCGTGGCTGACCATCCTGCGCAAGCGGGAAGGGTATCGGGAGGCTTTCCACGGCTTCGACGTCGGGAAAGTCGCCCGGATGGATCCGGAAACGGAGGTCGAACGCTTGATGCACCACGGCGGGATTATTCGAAATCGGCTGAAGATTCGCCACACCATCGAGAATGCGCGACGGTTCATCGCCATTCAGGAAGAGTTCGGAAGTTTTTATCAGTACGTCCTCTCTTTCTTCAACGACCGGCCCTTGCCCGTCGTGAACCATTTCGAGACCTTGGCCGAAATTCCCGCCACCTCGCCGGAATCGGACGCCATGAGCCGGGATATGCGGAAACGGGGATTCCGTTTCTTCGGATCCACGATTTGTTACGCCTTTTTACAAGCCACCGGCTTTGTGGACGACCATCTGGAAGGATGTCGCTGCAAAAGTCGAAACCACGCACATTAAAACACTATGCAACCGATTCCACCCGCCACCTCCTACACCGCGACCCTGATCGTGACCGACGCGCACAGCGCAGCCGCTTTAGGCTCCGGCGACCTGCCGGTACTGGGGACACCGGCCATGACCGCCCTGATGGAACAGGCGGCCATGCGGGCCATCGCCCCGTTTCTGGAGACCGGGACGGAAAGCAGCGTCGGCATTTCTCTGACCGTCACCCATGAGCGGGCAACGGCCATAGGCGATACCGTGACCGCGACGGCGACCGTCACCCATACGGACGGCAGGCGGATCGACTTCGCCGTCACGGCATCCGACTCCTCCGGAAACGTGATCGGAAAGGGTACCCACGCACGTTTTATCGTCGATGTGCAAAAATTTATGGCCCGAATCGGAAAATAATCGTAAATTTGAGGAGAGATTTCCAACATCGCACAATCAACTAATCAAAATCCAACACATAATGAGTGACAAAAAATTTCCGGCCGGTGTGCTCACCGGAGACAAAGTAGGGCAGCTGTTCGCCTATGCCAAAGAAAAAGGGTTCGCCATTCCGGCCGTGAACGTGACCGGTACCGACACCATCAACGCCGTGCTCGAATCGGCAGCGGCAGTCAACTCGCCGGTCATCATCCAGATTTCGAACGGCGGCGCCGCTTTCGTAGCCGGCAAAGGGCTGAAGCTCGAAGGACAGGAGGCACAGGTGCTGGGGGCTATCGCTGCGGCGAAACACGTACATACGGTGGCTAAGGCCTACGGGGTGCCGGTTATCCTGCACACCGACCATGCGGCTAAGAAACTGCTGCCGTGGATCGACGGCCTGCTGGACGCCAGCGAAAAACACTTCGCCGAGACCGGAACGCCGCTCTTCAGCTCGCACATGCTCGACCTGAGCGAAGAACCGCTGAAAGAGAACCTCGAAATCTGCTCGAAATACCTGACCCGGATGGCCAAGATGGGGATGACTCTCGAAATCGAACTCGGGATCACGGGCGGGGAAGAAGATGGGGTGGACAACTCGCACGTCGACTCGTCGAAACTCTACACCCAGCCGGAAGACGTCTGCCTCGCTTACGAAACCCTGATGAAGATCAGCCCGAACTTCACCATCGCCGCTTCGTTCGGGAATGTGCACGGAGTTTACAAACCGGGGAACGTGGTGCTGGAACCGAAGATCCTGCGCGACTCTCAGGCATACATCCACAAGACTTTGCACACCGCTACGGACAAGCCGGTGAACTTCGTCTTCCACGGCGGATCGGGTTCCGAACCGGAAAAGATCGCCGAAGCGATCTCCTACGGCGTCATCAAGATGAACATCGACACCGATACCCAATGGGCTTTCTGGAACGGGATTCGTCAGTACTACAAGAAAAACGAAGCCTACCTCCAGGGGCAGCTCGGGAATCCGGAAGGAGCCGACAAACCGAACAAGAAATTCTACGATCCGCGCGCCTGGTTGCGGGCCGGCGAAACCTCGATTATCGAACGCATGAAGATCGCTTTCGATAACCTGAACTGCGTAAACGTCTTGTAGTCCGTACACCTTCGCACGACACAACTGAGACTTGCTCACACCGAACGGCCCCAATCCTCACTGGGGCCGTTCGCTTAAAACGAAACCCAATAACACAGGATATGAAAAATTCAGTCGCAATACTCTGCGCCGGCGGCCCTGCGCCGGGAATCAATACGGTCATCAGCGCCGTCACCAAAATTTTCAGCCAGAACGGATATCAGGTGATCGGACTCAACGGCGGATACAAGAGTCTGGTCAGCGACGAACCCGACTTCGTCTACCTCGATTTCGAAACCGCCGACAATATCTACTGCCGGGGAGGCTCCGCACTGGTGATGAGCCGCTACAAACCGGCCGACAAGGAGTTCCGCACCGACTTTTTCGAACGTTATAACGTCAAGGTACTCGTCACGATCGGCGGCGACGACACCGCCTCGACCGCCAACCGGCTGACCAAATTCCTGAAAAGCAAAGGGCTCGACGTATCGAGCATCCACGTGCCGAAGACCATCGACAACGACCTTCCGCTGCCGGCCGGCTATCCGACCTTCGGGTATAACTCCGCGAAGGAAGAGGGGGTGAAACTGGCCACCACCCTTTATGAAGATGCGAGAACGAGCGGAAACTGGTTCGTCGTCTCCGCCATGGGGCGCGAGGCCGGGCACCTGGCATTCGGGATCGGCTCGGCCTGCCACTATCCGATGATCGTCATCCCCGAAATGTTCAACAAGACCCCGATCACGTTCGACAAGATCGCCCGGCTGGTGATCTCGTCGATGGTGAAACGCAGACTGATGGGGATTCCGTACGGCGTGGCGGTGATTTCGGAAGGCGTCTTCCACTTCATGAACGACGAGGAGATCATCAACACCGGCGTCCAGTTCACCTACGACGAACACGGACACCCGGAGCTGGGGAACGTCAGCAAATCGCACATCTTCAACATGCTCGTACAGCAGAAGCTCAAGACCTTGCGCATCAAGGTCAAGAGCCGTCCGAACGAGATGGGATACGAATTGCGCTGCTGCCGGCCGATCGCCTACGACCTCTCGTATGCCACCCAGTTGGGGTTGGGCGTATACGAGCTCTACAAGGCGGGGCACTCGGGGTGTATGGTGACCGTAGGGCGCGACGGCTCGGTCGAACCGCTCTTCATGGACAGCGTGGCGGACAAGGACGGCAAAATCATGCCGCGTCTGGTGGATGTGGAATCCCGGAAAGTGCAGCAGATTATCCAGAACAACTTGCACTACATTACCCGGGAGGACTACAAAGGGGCATCGAAATATGTCGATGATCCGGAAGAGTACGACTTCTACAAGATTCTCGAATGGGAACGGTAGGGGATTGTTCTCCACATGACCTTTACTAAGCAGCAATCGGGCCGGTTTTCATTTCTGAAAACCGGCCCGATCCTATTGGCTGATAATCTATCTATCCCCCCATCATCCCAACCGCCTCACCATCCGCTCGAAGACCGCCTCAGGCGCCAGATCGTTCATGCAGGCATAATCCCCCCGCCAGCAAACCTTGTGTCCGTAGACCGAACACGGCCGACAATCCATCTCCAACCCCACCGCATCCTCCGCCGCCTGTCCCAGCCCCAGAAATCCCGCATACGGATGCGTCGCCCCCCACACTGAGACCACCGGCACCCCCACCAGCGACGCCATATGCATAGCCGACGAGTCCATCGACACCATCAGATCCAGATTCGCCATCAGGTCCATCTCCTCCCGCAGGCTGAACCGCCCGACGACCGACACCGCACGCCCGGAAGGCTCCTCCGCCACGGCCCGTTCCGCCAGCCTCCGTTCCTCCTCTCCGCCCCCGAAAATAAACATCCTCGCCTGCCGCCACCGTTCCCCCGCCATCCGCATCACCTCCTGCATCTTCTCCAGCGGATAGACCTTGCCCTGATGTTGCGCAAACGGCGCAATCCCGATCCACACACCCCCCGCCGCCTTCGAAAAGCCCAAACCCGCCGGCACCACCCGCTCCCGGCGATAAAAAGAGAGCTCCGCCGGTACCGTCCCCAACTCGAATCCCGCCTGCCGGAAGACATCCGCATACCGATCGATACTTGTCCGCAACTGCCTCATCACCTTCCCCTTGCCCGGAGCGGCCGTCAGGTGTTTCTTCTCCACCCGCCCTTTGTCGATATGGAAAGTACGCACCCCCGCCAGCCGGTAAAATTTCCGCAAAAGCTTGGAATAGATCTTGTCCTGAAGGTCGATCACCATCTCCACCCCCGGACAACTCCGCCGCAACTCCCGGAACAGCCGCACCAACCCTTTGACTCCCCGATGCGCCTGCCCCTGGTCGATATTTATATTATGAATCGTCAGCCGGTCGATTCCGTCGAAAAAAGGCTCGTAGAACCGCCGTGTCAGCAAAACGATCTCCACCTCCGGATATGCCTCCGCCACCTGCGCCAGCACCGGCGCAGTCATCGCCACATCCCCCATGGCTGAGGAACGGATCACCAGTATTTTCTTCGGCACGGCCTTCACGTTCGGAGTAGAGTAGTAGAGGGTCTATTTTTGAGCATACAACACCGGGTTCAAAGCCGGATCGTTGTACATCTTCATCTGTTTATAGAGTTTCATGTATTTTCGTCCCGCCTCGATATCCGCCAGCAGCTCTTCGATCGCCTGCGAGAGGTCTTCCCGCTGCACCCGCAGCACCTCCAGCTTCCGCCCGCAGGCTTCGCGATGCTCCGCCGAAGCCCCCTGGCGCACCGCCTCCTGCTCCATGTGATAGATCTTTAGGGCCAAAATCGACAACCGATCCACCGCCCATGCCGGTGTCTCGGTATTGATCCGCGCATCCGCAGCCGGCGTAACCGTCTTGTATTTATCCAGAAAATAGCTGTCGATATACTCCACCATATCCGTCCGCTCCTGATTCGAGGCATCGATCCGCCGTTTGATGGTCAGCGCCGTCGCCGGATCGATCTCCGGATCACGGATAATATCCTCCAGATGCCACTGCACGGTGTCGATCCAATTCTTGGCATATAACAGGTGCTCGACCTCCCCCGCGGCATACGGATTCTCGATCGGCGTATCCACCTGATCGTGACGATGATAATCCTCTATCGCCCGGCGAAATATTTCGTTACAGCGTGCCGTAAACATTTTTCTCCAAACCATTTTCGTTGCGCACGCAAAGATAAAACATTTTTTGCCGGAAAGCCTCGTTTTTCTACATTTGCACGACACATTCCCTCACTCAGGCATGAACCGAATCGCCCGTCAGTTGTTCCTGGCTTTGCCGCTGTTGCCGGCCACCGCCGCCGCTCAATACAAAATGAGCACCCAGGAGTATATCGACACCTACAAGCAGCTGGCCATCCGCACCATGAAAGAGTACCGCATCCCGGCCAGCATCACCATGGCCCAGGGGCTGCTCGAATCGGGCAACGGCGGAAGCCGGCTGGCGGTCGAGGGGAACAACCACTTCGGAATCAAGTGCAAAGGTTCGTGGCGCGGCGAAACGATCCACCACGACGACGACGCGAAAGGGGAGTGCTTCCGGAAATACCGCAACGCGGAACACTCCTACCGCGACCATTCGAAATTCCTGACCGAATCGCCCCGCTATGCCCGGCTGTTCGAACTCGACGTGACGGACTACAAGGGCTGGGCCTACGGTCTGAAAGAGGCGGGGTATGCCACCAATCCGAAATATCCGGAGCTGCTGATCGACCTGATCGAGAAAAACCGGCTCTATCTGCTGGATCGTCCGGCCGGCCCGGGCGGCCTGTTCGGCCACCGCAAAGAGAGACGGGACGCGGACGACACTCCCGCCGCCTCATCGCCGCAACAGCAACAGCCGGTTCACCGACATGTCATCGAGCAGAACAACCGCGTCCGCTACATCGTGTCGGAAGAGGGGGAAAGTTTCGCCTCCATCGCCGAACAGTACAACATGCCGATCCGCCGGCTGCTCCGACTCAACGACCTGAGCAGCGCGTTCCCGCTCCCTGCGGGCACTGCGGTCTACATCAGTCCGAAACGCAAGCGGGCCGCTCTGACCCGCATCCATACGATCGAACAGGGCGATTCGTATCACGCGGTGGCCCAACGCTACGGCATCAAGCTCCGCAGCCTCCAAAAGATGAATCCGACGATCCGTTATTTTCCGCCGCGGGTCGGCCAGGAACTCCGCTTACGCTAATTCTTTTCTTGCTATTGGAGAGGACTGTTCTTTTTGTGAACAAAAAGAACCAAAAAAACTTTAGAGGATGCTTACGCATCCTAAAGCTGCCGGCGGCCCAACTCTCGGACT
>NZ_CAJTMN010000073.1 GCF_910577125.1 uncultured Rikenella sp. | reverse complement strand
CCGCTGGGATTTCATCTCATTTTGCTCACCGCAAAACGAGCGAAATCCCTCTTTAAGCGGGGCGGGCGACTTTTCCTATGGGAGGGAACTGGCCTCGGGCCGGCCGGGCCCCACGTCCCGTGGACGGGAAATGCTTCGCATTTCTGTGGCTGGGTCGGCCCAAATCTTCACACCGTTCTCTGTTCGCGCGCCTTACGCGATTCATTCTCTTTCGGCTCATCGCCGAAATCGTTGAATCGCCTTTAAGCGTGGCACACGAGTAGTTAGAACATAATAACGGCCGCGCGCCATGACGCGAACGCGTCGGCCAAGCGGGCCCCACGTCCCGTGGACGGGCGAAACTTGCGTTTCGCTGCGGCTGAGTCGGCCCAAATCTTTATTCGCGCGCCTCACGCGCCGCAAGACGCAAGCATTACAGCCGTCCTGTCTAAACGATCAGTTCCGGTTCGGAAGGAACGAGTACTCCGACGAGTAGGTCAACATCTGATCCACATAATCCGTCGGATATTCGATCCGGACATCCGTCATGGCTCCCCCCTCGTCAAGCACCGGCACATACCGCGGATTCACGAAGCCCGAATAAGGCGCGATATTCAATGCCGCATACCGTTTCAACACCTCGCCGTGCAGCGTCGGATCGACCTTCACGCCGTACCGTTCGACCAGCTCCATCCCCGCCTCGAAATCGCCCTCCGACTTGATGCGCTGAATCTCCCGCAGCAGCTCGCCGAACAGCTCCCGCAACTTCGCGTAGTCGTTCACCACCACATACGTTTTCCCCTCTTCGGTGACAAACTCCACGACCCGGTCCGCCTTGCCCCGCTCGTAGACCCAACCGGCGATCAACGCCCGGTTACGCATATGCGCCTCTTCGATATTCTTGCCCGGCTCGATCCGCGTCAGCTGCGTCATCAGACCGTTCATCATGTAGTTGTTGTACTCGGCCTTCGCCACGTCGAGCGTCGGAATCACCCCCAGCTCGACCAGCTTCGGATCGTTCATGTAGTAGAGGGCGAACAGATCCGCCCGGGCCTCTTCGAGCGTCGAGCCGTAGTTTTTCAGCTCGTCGCCCCGCACCCCTTCGGCCAATTGTCCCGAGGCGTGCCCCAGACACTCGTGCAGGTCGGTGTGCAGGTTATTCCCCACCGTCCCCCACCTCGCACGCAGCTCGCGGTCTTCGGGCCGCAGGATAAACTCTTCGGCAAAGCCGTTCCCTGCCGCAGCCGCATCGTAAGCCGCCGTAATGTTGGCGATGGTCACCGATTTCGAGCCGTGGTCGCGCCGGATCCAGTCCGCATTGGGAAGGTTGATCCCGATCGGCGTGGCGGGATAGCAGTCGCCGCCCAGCATCGCCACGGTAATCACCTTGGCCGAAACCCCTTTGACGTGCGGTTTGCGATACTGCGGGTCGATCGGCGAGTGGTCTTCGAACCACTGGGCGTTGTCGCTGATGATCTGAGTCGTCTTGGTCGCCTCGATGTTCTTGAAGTTCACGGTCGACTCCCACGAGGCCTTGTAACCCAGCGGGTCGCCGTAGTTTTCGATAAATCCGTTCACATAGTCCACCGTCGACTTCGTGTCCTGCACCCAGGCCACGTTGTAGTCGTCGAAACGTTTCAGGTCTCCGGTCTTGTAGTAGTCGATCAGCGTCCGGGTATAGGCCTCCTGTTCCGGCGTGTCGGCCACCTCGGCAGCCCGTTCCAGCCATTTGACGATCTCGCGGATCGCCGGCCCGTACATCCCGTCGGCCGACCAGACCCGTTCGGCGATCTTCCCGTCGGGCCCCTTGACGAGCTGGCTGTTCAGTCCGTAAGAGACCGGCTGCCGGTCGGTGGTGTCGGTCAGGGCCGTGTAGAAAGCCTCGGCCTCCTGCTGGGTCACCCCGCTGTAGTAGTTGCAGGCCGATGCGGCGATCATATCCACGCCGGCGGTCTGGTCGACCCGCTTCGGATAGAGCGTCGGGTCGAAAATCACGGCCTTGACGGTATCGAGCAGCGTCCCCCGAATATCACCGAACTTGTCCGCAGGCGTAGCGGCCAGCAGGGTGTCGAAATACTCCGCACTGAACTCCGGGGTGAACTTGTCGCCGGAATAGTGGTGATGCACGCCATTGGCGAACCAGACTTTCTTGAGGTATTTCTCGAACGCGAGCCACTGTTCGGTGGCCTTATCGCCGTCGTAGGTCGTGTAAATCGCTTCGAGCGTCCGCCGCACCGGCAGGTTGTACTTGCAGTTCTGATCATAGAGGATGTCCCGTCCGCAGAGGGCGGCCTGACCGAGGTAGTAGACGAACTGTTTCTGCCGCGGGGTGAGGCTGTCGAAATCGGGTACCCGATAGCGCAGGACGTTGATGTCGTCGAATCGGTCGATCTGCCATTGGAAATTCTCCGCCTGTGCATCTTTTGCGTTGCGGTCGGCGCCGCAACCGGTGGTCAATAGTGTGGTCATAAGCAATGCGGCCGCCAGGCCGGTACTCTGTTTCATCGTTTATCGTTTGAGTTCATTTATTTTCAGTTTCGGACGGACGGCATGCCTCTGCCCCGCCTTCGAGGTCATCCGTTCCAGATCTCCCAGCTCCGTTCCGCCTGGAGCACCAGCATCTCCAGCCCGCTCTTCACCCACGCTCCGCGCCGTCGGCCCTCGCGCAGAAAAGCGGTCTCGGCCGGATTGTAGATCAGGTCGTAGAGGTAATGCCCCGCCCCGATACGCTCATAAGGCAGAGCCGGCCGGGCATCCCGGTTGGGGTGCATCCCCAGCGGCGTGGTATTGACGATCAGCCGGTGATCCGCCACGATCTCCGGCGTCAATTGTTCATAGGCCAGCCGAGTCGCTCCCGCCGCCGTCCGCGAGACTTCGACGTAAGCAATCCCCAGTTTGTTCAACACATAATGCACCGCCTGCGCCGCACCGCCCGTCCCGAGCACCAATGCTTTCAGCGACGAGAGTTCGCCCGGAAAAGTCCGCAGCATCTCCCGCAACGACAGCTCAAAGCCATAAACATCCGTATTGTAGCCCCGGAACGAGCCGTCGGCCGCCACCCGCACACAATTGACCGCCCCCACCGCTTCAGCCTCCGGATCGATCTCGGCCAACAGCGGCAGGATATGCTGCTTGTGCGGAATGGTGATATTGAACCCTCGGATATCCTCCGGCAAAACCCGCCTCAACTTTTCGATGTGCTCCACCGGAAAGTTTTCATACGTACACACTCCCTGCAACCCCTCCGCGGCGAACTTCTCCGCGAAATACCCGGCCGAGAACGAGTGCCCGAGCGGAAAACCGATCAATCCGTATCTTTTCATCGTCTCTTAATGCTTATCAGCCTCCTGTTCCGCCGCCCGCCGCCGCGACAGCGCGGCCGCTCCGCGTTCGATCCCCCAGATCAGCAGGAATCCCGCCGCCATAAACACGATGGCCCAGCTCAACAGCGCCGGCTGCCCGGTCAGCTGCTCATACGCCCCCGGCAGCACATTCCGCTCCACCAGCGGCAACACCTCGCCGTGGCTGTTCGTATAGGTCTCCACCACCCGTTTCCACGGCCATATCTTGTTGAGCGACCCCACCATGAAACCGGTCAGCAACGCCACCGTCACCCCGTGATACCTGGCCAGCAGCCACGAAAGGAGGTGCGAGAAGCTGACGATGCCGACCACCGCCCCCACGGCGAACAGCAGCAGCACCGGCACATCAAAGGTCGACACCGCCCCGATAATATAGGCGTACTTGCCCAGCAAAAGCAAGATAAAAGCCCCCGAAATCCCGGGCAGAATCATGGCACAGACGGCCACCGCTCCCGAGAGCACGATGAACCACCATGCATCCGGCGTCGTCGCCGGGCTGAGCGCCGTAATCACATAGGCGGCCACCGTTCCGGCCGCCAATGCGACGACGGTGCCGATCCCCCACCGTTTCACCTCGCGCGCCACGAGCCACGACGAGGCGATGATCAGTCCGAAGAAGAACGACCAGACGAAGATCGGATAGCTCTCCAGCAGGTATTTCATCAGTTTGGCGAGCGAGAAGATCGAGATGGCGATGCCGGCCAGCACCGAGAAGAGAAACCCTCCGTGGATATGGCGCCAGAATCCGCGCAGGTCGAACCGTCCGAGCAGCCGCAAAGCCGTGAGGTCGAACGAGCGGATGGCCCCGACCAGTTCTTCGTAAATTCCGGTGATAAAGGCGATCGTCCCGCCCGAGACGCCCGGAATCACATCTGCGGCCCCCATCCCGATACCCTTGAGCACCAACAGGGGGTAGTTTCTTTTCGATTTCATAAAGGAGGTATTTCAGAATTACCGGAAAAGACAAAGATACCTTTTTTCGCGCAATCTTTTTTCATTGCGCCCCATCTCCCGCAAAGAGCACAAGATAAAAATCCTTGTTTTTGTGCATTGGACGGCGTATCTTAGAGGCAGAAAACATCGAAAAAACGAACTTCAATTTTAAAAATTCACTAAATAAAAAAGCATAAAACATTTTGACTTCATCCGTTTAACTATTAATTTAGAAGCATAATCCGCCATATGGCGGTTACGATTCATTTTCATTAACCTTTTCAAGTTTTTTTACTATGAATCCGCCCTCGGAGGCGGCCTGCTGCTGACAGGCGCGGCCATCGCCAACTACCTGTTGGCACAACCCGAAGAGCAAGCATCGGATTTGGCATTATCCAACATCGAAGCTCTTGGGGCAATTCGGGACTTCGACTTCCCCGACGATGATGTATTGGATTTCTATTTCGGTGGAGAGCATTGGAAACGAGATCCAAAAGACAACACCTCTGGCAATTGGTGGCCTTCTACAGTCACCTGTAGAAGGCCGGATGGCACCAGCGGAGGACAGGTCGTGTGCTCCGGCGGTGGCGGTAACTGTTGGAATGGTACAAATTGCCTCTAACAATTAATCATGATAGGTTTCACAAGGTTTGAAACCTTGTGAAACCTATTTCAATTCAACAATACTCATTCACCATGTTCAGACCTCTACCACTACTGTCACTCGCCCTCTTCGGGCTATGCGCCTGCGGAGGCAAACAAGCTCCGCAGGAACAACTCGTATTCGGCGACCTGCCCGCCATCGCCACCTCCGACAGCGGCGCCATCGTTATCCGCACCGACCGGATCGACGGAGAAATCGACGTCTCCGATCCGCAGCAGTGCCGCATCACGTTTCTGGAACTGTCGTCCAAAGGGAGGAACTACATCGCCGACATCACTCAGATGCGCATGCACAACGACCGATTCTATATCCTCGACTGGACTGCCGGAAAATTATTCATCTACGACCGGCAGGGAAACTGTCTGAAAAAAATCGACGATCGCGGCAAGGGACCGAGAGAATACATGGGACTGCTGACCCTCGCGATCGACAGCGACCGGCTTTGGGTACAGGATCGGCTGGCCCCTCAAATGCTGATTTACGACCTCGACGGTCAGTTTTTGAAAAAGATTCCGCGCCCGATCAACATCTACGACTGGACCCGTTTCAACGGACGCATGCTCTCCTACTACCATCCCCAACAAAACAAACATACCGATCTCGGTTCGGCCACACTCTGCATCGGAACGGAACACGACGTCCTCCGCGCAGGATTTCACCAGACTCCCCTGCAACAGACTACATTCGGAATGAAAGCATTCCTACAGTCGTGGGATTCGACCGAAACCCTCTTTCTGCCGCCGTGGAGCGACTCGGTCTACCGATTCATCAACGACTCCACCGCACGGGTCGCTTACGTGATCGACCAGCCCCGCTCCATCTGGCACCAAAAAGACCGGAAAATGTCGCTGTCCGAAATCCGGAACGGCTTCTCCGACGGGAAATACACCTGGCTGCAAACCCTGTTCGTCGGCAAAGATCAAATACTGATCGAAACTATAGATAACGATAAAGGGAAACGCTATTTATATGACAAACAGCATAATCGACTCTTCCAAATCAAAGATAATTATCCGATCACAGGTTGGACTTTGGCCGTCGAAGGCAACCGTTTCATCGGCACGCTGGGGCCGGATAACTGGGATTACCTCAAAGGGCGACACCAATCCGGGGAACAGAAGATATCCAATCCCGACCTGCTGCGCCTGGTCACGGAAACGGACGACGACGCCAACCCGGTACTGGTCTTTTTCGAATTCAACCTGCCGGACGCATGATGCGTTTACGACTGCTCCTCGCGTTTTTCTTACTCGTCGGTTGCGGCTCCGGCGATTCGCCGCGGTTGAAATTATTTCGTGCTTATCAAGGCAAGCAACTCGATCTGAGCGGACTGGCGGCAGCGCCGACCCGGAGTGCCGATTCGATCGTTCCGTTCAAACAAATCAAGCAGCAATACCGTTACCTGTCCCTGACCTATCTGGACGAGACATGCGATGTCTGCCGGTTCAAGTTGCAAGAATGGAACCGGCACGCCGCCGAACTACCGAAAAGCCCGGCACTGGCCTATGTCATACTGTTCCGGGGCGATGATTTCGAGACCTTCCGCCGCATGAGCCTGCACCGCGATACGTTGTATTCCGATTTCTTGGTGGTGGCAGACCCCGAGAAACAATTCCTGATCGACAACGCGACCGTTCCGCATGAACTGTTAGACAACACCATACTCATCGATTCTGCCGCCCGGATGCTGCTGTTCGGCGAACCGTTCGCCACATCGGCCATGACAGAGCTTTATCGAAGAGTCTGCACGCAATAAAATCGAGGGCATCCCCGGCCGGGGATGCCCTCGATAGATTTTCAGTCGGCAAAAACCGCCCTACAGCGAACCGATCACCTTCATCATCTGCTCGCCCAGCCCGATCCGGTAGCCCTGCGATACGAAGACCACCCGGCCGAACGTATCGGCCACCACAAAAACCGGCAGATTGTTCATGTTCGAGAGCTCCAGCGACTGCTGCAACATTCCGGCCACTTCGCCGCCTTTGTCGACACCATAGGTAATGGTACCCGGCAGCTCGCCGAACTCCGACGCATCGAATGCCGCCAACTGTTCCGCCGTCGGGAAGAGGAACACCAGTCCCCGGCCCCACTGTTCCAGTTCGGCCTTAAGAGCGGCGATGTCGCGCAACGCATGATTCGTCGGCTCTTTCTTCGCCTCCAGCAGCGCCAGCACGAAGTACCCCCGGCCGGTAGTCGAAAGAATCGACTGCGGTTCCGACGCGCCCTGCGCCACGAACTTCGACTCCGGATTCATCGTGCCGATCACCTGCACGGCTTTGTCATCCTCGCGCATCGTCATATCGATCGTCGTCTGCTCGCCCGCCGCGACCGGGAAGAACCGCACCTCGCTCAGCACCGTCCCGTCGGCCATCCGCGTGCCGCTCACCAGCATATAATCCCCCGTTTCCAACGTGACCGGCTTCCGGAAAATCGACGACAAGGCGCCCGCAGCACCCATATCCGCATCCGGATCGCTCAGCTCGATCGTCTCGTAACGCCCGTTCCGGTATTTCGCCACCGTAAAATGGCTGTAATATTTCGGATCGTCGTTGTGTTTGCTCGGCGTGTAGTTCACCATGAGCGTCCCGCGCGGCACAGCCGAAGCGGCCGAGGCCGCCGCCAGTTCGCCGTCGAAATCGACGTTCCGCCACGCATCCACACCGCACGTCGCCGCAAGGTCGTAGTACTGCAACCGCCCCGACACCGGTTCGTACCGGGCCGGAATCCCTTTGGTGCGGGCCATCGCGATAAAGTAGCGGTCGCGGGCCGCCCGGTCGCCCATCCCCGAACGCTGCACCCCGAGAGCCGAGATCGGCAGCCGGCTCGGATTGAGGCTGTCCGCCAGCTCCACTCCCTTCGCCTTGAGGATAATCTCCTCGATGGTCGCCGGTTCGGAGGCCAGCGCCGCACGGTACGGCACGAGCAGTTCCCGGCCCACCCGGGGGTTGAGGATATACTCCTTGAAATAGGGCCGGTCTTTATAAGCCACCGCGCCGGTCAGGTGGTCGGCGAGCACAGCGGCCGGCGTATCCTGCAGGTCTTTGGTCGAAACGACATCCAGCAGGTCGAAAGCCGTCTCCAGCTCGCCCGCCTGCGACGCGTCGGTGAGGAATTTCGCGATCTCGGCCCAGTTCCCGCGGCTCGTCGCGATCACGTCCCAAACCCGCGCCGTATCGGCGCCGATCCGCTGTGCCAGCGCGAAAGCATCCGCTTTGGACATCCAGCCGGCGATATAGGCGTTCCGGATCGAGTCCTCCTGCGCCAGCCGCAGGCCGTTGGCCGCCCGCTGTTCCGGCGTTACCCGATCCTCAGTCTTGCCTTCGACGGGCGGAACGATGTCGAACGCGGCGGCATAGTTTTCGCCCGCGCCGCCCCGACGGTTCAGGACGATCACCAGCGTATCCTGCTTCCCGAACGAGAGTTTTTCGTATCCGAAGTCAGTCCCGTCCGTCGCCCAAACGAGCATGTCGCCCAAGCCGGCGGTCATCGTGGTTTTCCCCTCGGCATCGGCCTTTTTGCGCACGGCGGGATAGAACTCGGCATAGTTATAAATCCCGAAGTCCACCGATGCCCCCGGAACCGCCGCACCGGCCGTATCGCGCACCAGCACGGTCGCAGTGGCCACCGGCGCGTAGTTGTGGGTGACGTTGATTTCGGTATGGAGCGGCGTGCGTCCGATCACCTCCTCGTCGCCGACATAATCGCCGAAAACTTTGGTATGCATCAGCATCCCGCGCTTACTGGGACCGTCGAACCACCCCATGTCGAGCACCGGTTCCGGTTCGCAGGCTCCGAAGTAGTACCACTTCCCGTCGGCCCACGCTTCGACCCAGGCATGATTGTCGTCGGTATGCGCCCAACGCGGGGTATAGACCTGCCGCGCGGGAATCCCCACGGCCCGCAGAGCGGCCACGGTAAAGGTGGACTCTTCGCCGCACCGCCCCTGGGCATTCCGCACGGCGGCCGACGGCGACATGGTGCGGCCGTCGCTTGGCGTGTAGATCACCTTCTCGTGGCACCAGTGGTTCACCTCCAGAATGGCCTCTTCCATGCTCAGCCCTTTCACGCGGTCTTTCAGCTCTTCATAGAAGGTCACGCGCGAGGTGTCGAGGTTCTCGTTGTTGATCCGCACGGGCAGCACGTAGTGCAGAAACAGGTCGTTCGGCACGGTCTTCCCCCAGGGCATCTCTCCGGCGGCCCGCAACGATGCGCGGACATTGCTCAAATAGAGTTCCGGCGCATAGTCGGCCACATCTCCGACGGGCATATAGGCATAGAGGAATTCCATGCCGTCCCGTTCCTGCGGGGTCGCTTCGGCAGGGAGTTCGGGCAGCCAGTCCGCGCGTTCGGCGACTCGCTCGGCAACGCGTTGTCGGGTCTGTGCATTTTCCACCAGCCGGCCGCTGCCGCCGCAGGCGGTCAGCAAGGCGAGTGCCCATGCGGCACAAAGTGTTTTTTTCATGGTGTTTGGGTATAAGTTTTTTAGTTTCAGCGTCGTTTCTTCCAACCGGAAGCGTTCTCTTCCGTACCGTTTTTCCCCGCCCCGGGCTTCCGCCTCAATACTTCGGGCTCGCTGAGCCATGTCGGTAACGGCGGGTACAGTTGGTCTTCTGCAATCAGCGGAACTTACGGCATGTCTTTGACTTTCAATACGCAGAGTCTAAATTCCGGCAGCGCGAACCGCCGCGCCCACGGTCTTCAGTTGCGTTGCCTCTCGGAATAAACGGAGCAAGGCGGCCTTAGCGATGCGCAAGCATCGCTCTGTCCCGACGGGGCGCCCACCGGGCGTTTTATTAGGGTTCTCTTTGCCTTATTGGCCGGACGCCGCCCGCGTAGGGCAGTTCCGTCCTATTAGGGTAGAGACGGCCCTGTCGGATTGCCCAAAGGCACGCGATAAAACATGACTGCAACCCTGCGGCTCGAAGAGCCGCGCGGGCCGGACGCCTCCCCC
>NZ_CAJTMN010000072.1:9589-10174 GCF_910577125.1 uncultured Rikenella sp. | reverse complement strand
GCCTCGGGCCGGCCGGGCCCCACGTCCCGTGGACGGGCGATGCTTACGCATCGCTACGGCAGCCTCAGCCCAATTTTCTCGTCCTGTTATCTGTCCGCGCCTCCCTCCCGAACGAACGGCAGGAACATCCGCTCCGATAGACGCAAAGTTATTCTTTTGGGCGGAGAAAAACAACGATCCTCGACAGACGCAAAAAATGGCAGGAAATTTGCAGGAAATTCGCGGCAGATCAAACCATTTTGGAAAAAATTCGATCAGCCGACCGCTCTGCTCCGTCAAACCGTAAAATTTATCGAAAAATAGTTCGTATATTTGATTGAGCATGGGTCGTCCCCTTTTCGATTCGCCCGGGCCCGAATCCCGGGACACTCCCGGCCGAAACCCGGAACATGAAACCCAGCCCGGCGGCGACGCTGCGCACCCGGGTGACCGGGAAACAAAAACGGAAACAACGATGAGCACATCTCCCAAAACACCCCGCCCCGAGGAACAGGCCGAAACCGCAGAACCCCAGGTCATCAAACGCAAACGCGGCCGGCCGCGCAAAAACGGCCCCCTCCTCGACCAGCCGAAACGCAAACGAGG